>CAVQQX010000048.1:0-31619 GCA_963714645.1 uncultured Gammaproteobacteria bacterium | reverse complement strand
CATCAACTCGGCGATCCTCTCGCGCACGGGCGGCAACATCGGCATCGGCTTCGCGATCCCGTCGAACATGATGAAGATCGTGATGGACCAGCTCGTGAAGTACGGCAAGGTCAAGCGCGGCGTCCTCGGCGTGAACATCCAGACGCTGGTGCCCGAGATCGCGCAGAGCATGGGGCTGCCCGACGGCATCCAGGGCGCACTCGTCTCGCAGGTCGTGGAAGGCTCCGCGGCGGAAAAGGCAGGCATGAAGGCGGGCGACGTCATCACGGCCGTCAACAACCGTCCGGTGCGCGACGCCGGTCAGCTGCGCAACGCGATCGGCCTGCTGAGTATCGGCGAGAAGGTGGACATCTCGCTGCTGCGCGATGCGAAGCCGCGCCGCCTCACCGTCATGATCAGCGAGCGCGACCAGGCGGCGGAAGCGAAGGCCGCGGGCTCCCACCCGGGGCTCGAAGGTGCGATCTTCGCCGACGGCGCGAACGGCGGCGTGCTGATCCGCAGCGTGGCGGACGGCAGTCCGGCGGCGCAACGTGGCTTGCGCACCAACGACGTCGTGCTGGCCGTCGGTCGCACCCGCGTCGCCAACCTCGCGGAATTCGAGCGCGCGACGGAGGGACAGTCGGCCTTCGTGCTGCAGATCAGGCGCGGCAACGCAATGCTGGTGATCCCGATCCGTTGATGCCCCGCCCACGGTCGCAAGCGGGAAGCCGCAGGGTACGCAAGCGCCCCATGTCCAGTCACGAGGTCTGCGTGCTCGGCGGCACCGGATTCATCGGTCGCGAGGTCGTTGCGCGCCTCGGGGCGCAGGGCCGCGAGGTCAAGCTGCTCACGCGCAACCCGACGAGTCATCGCGAGCTCGGCGTCCTGCCGCTGCTGCGGCTCGTACGGGCGGACGTGCACGACCCGGCCAGTCTCGTCCGCGAATTCGCCGGATGCGACGTCGTCGTCAACCTGGTCGGAATCCTGAACGAGCGCGCGGCTGGCCGCGGCACCGGGGCCGAGTTCCGTCGCGTGCACGTGGACCTGCCGCAGAAGATCGTTCGTGCCTGCCGCGAGGCGGGCGTGCGGCGCTACCTGCACATGAGCGGGCTCCGCGCCGATGCGCCGACCGGCGCGAGCCATTACTTGCGCACGAAGGGCGAAGCGGAGCGCTACCTGCGTCAACACTGCGCCGAGGGCCGGCCCGATTGCGTGATCTTCCGTCCCTCGGTGGTCTTCGGCCCGGGCGACGAATTCGTCAACAGGTTCGCCGCGATCCTCAAGCTCACGCCGGGCGTGTTGCCGCTCGCCTGTGGCGACGCCAAGTTCGCGCCAGTCTATGTCGGCGACGTGGCGGACGCATTCGTCGCGTGCCTCGACCGGCGCGACGTCGCCGGGCGCGCGTTCGACCTCTGTGGCCCGGAAACCCTCACGCTCGCCGAGATCGTGCGCCGTACCGCCCAGGCGCTGGGCCTCAAGCGACTGGTCGTGCCGCTGCCCCGCGGGGCGTCGCGCGTGCAGGCGGCATTGATGGACTACGTGCCGGGGAAGCCATTCTCGACCGACAACTTTCTTTCGGCGCAACTCGATTCGACCTGCGAATGCGACGGCCTGCGCGAGCTCGGCATCGAACGCACGCCCATGCGAGGCGTGATCGAGCGCTACCTGCGACGCCAGTCGCCCGCCGCGGCGTAATCGGGTGCGTCAGCGCGACCCGGCGTCGTTCCCGGTGCCCTTGCACAGGAGCTGGCGTCGCTCGCGCGTTTCGAGTTGCGCCAGCTCGCGTGCCCGTTCGTAGAACGCCGTCATCGAATCGCCGGCCTGCGCCAGCTCGCGTTGCAGCCCGGGCATGCAGTCGCGATAGGTCGCGATCGACGCGAGGTGCGCGTTGTTGAGGGAGCGACGGAACCACGCGTCGAACCCGGTCTCGCCGCCCCAGCTCGCGCGAAGTCGCTCGTAGTCGAACTTGAGGCGACCGAATACGCGCTGCTTCTCGATGCGCATCGCCCCGGCGGACAGCTCCGATCGATAGAGTTCCCCGAGACGCCTTCGGGCGTCGCGCAGCAGCTCCGCAAACTGCGATTCTCGGCGCGAGCTCGCCTCGAAGCGCGCGAGCTCATCGGACCGACCCTGCGCCTCGAGCCAGCGGCGAATCCCCTCCTCCTCGACCACGCTCGCGAACGCCTCGTTGAATTCGCTGTCGCCCGGCAGGTAGAGCTGCTCGTGCGCGAGCTCGTGGAAGATCGTGCCGGCGAGCACCGTGTCGGGCCAGGCCAGCATCGGGCTGAACACGGGATCGGCGAGGTGGCCGAGCGTTGAATAGGTGGGCACGCCCGCGACGCTCACGTCCTGGCCGCGCATCGAGAGCTCGACTGCCGCCGCACGCGCCGCCGATTCGCGGAAGTACCCCCGATAGGAAACGCAGCCCGCGATCGGGAAGCACCAGCGCCGCGGCTCGAGCGAGAACTCGGGCGTGGCGACGACGTTCCAGACGACGTAAGGACGGCCGAGATCGGCGTACTTGCGGTAGCTGCGGCTGGCGGGCAAGGCGAGTTCACGCTCGGCGAACGCGCGGGCCGCAACCGTGAGCTCGAGGCCCTTGCGCGTCTGCGCCGGCGTGGCCGGGTCCGCGAGCAATTGCTCGATCGGGCGGCTGCGGCGAACGACTTCCCACTGGCCGCTCGCCGCCTGCATCACGTAGCAGCCGCCCAGCGCGGGAACCAGTGCGAGCAGGATCAGCGAGCGCAGCCACTGTGGCACAGCCATGCGGCAAGAGTAACCGCTCGCGCAGTGACGATTCCGCTACGATTCTCCCATGGAGGTCTACCTCGTGGGCGGCGCGGTGCGCGATGCGCTGCTCGGACGGACGGTCAGCGAGCGCGACTACGTCGTCGTGGGCGCCACGCCGGAGGAACTGACGGCGCTGGGCTACCGGCCCGTGGGCAAGGACTTCCCGGTGTTCCTGCATCCGTCGACCGGCGACCAGTACGCGCTTGCCCGCACGGAGCGCAAGACCGGGCCGGGCTATTACGGCTTCCGCACGCGGTTCTCGCCGGACGTCAGGCTCGAGGAAGACCTCGCGCGACGCGACCTCACGATCAACGCGATGGCTCGAGACGACGACGGGCGCATCGTCGACCCGTACGGCGGCCGCCGCGACCTCGAAGCGAAACTGCTCCGTCACGTCTCGCCTGCGTTCGTCGAGGACCCGCTGCGCGTGTTGCGCGTCGCGCGCTTCGCGGCACGCTTCGCCCCGCTCGGGTTCCAGGTCGCGCCGGAAACGATGTCGCTGATGCGCACGATCGCCGGGTCCGGCGAACTGCAGGCGCTGGTCGCCGAGCGGATCTGGACCGAGACGGAACGCGCGCTCGGCGAGGCGCGGCCGACGGTCTATGTCGAGACCCTCCGTCGATGCGGCGCGTTGGCTGCGCTGTTCCCCGAGGTCGATCGACTGTGGGGCGTTCCCCAGCCCGCACAGTGGCATCCGGAGATCGACACGGGCGAACACGTGCTGCAGGTGCTCGAGGTCGCGGCCGAGCTGTCACCGGACACCGCGGTGCGATTCGCGGCGCTCGTGCACGACCTCGGCAAGGGCGTCACGCCGCGCGAGCAGTGGCCGCGGCACCACGGTCACGAACACAGCAGCGCCCGGCTCGTGGACGAATTGTGCGCGCGCCTCAAGGTCCCGAGCGAACATCGCGACCTGGGGCGGCTCGTCGCCAGGGAGCACCCGCGCGTGCACCGCGCGCGCGAACTGCGCGAGTCCACCGCGCTCGAGGTGCTCGCGGCGACCGACGCATTGCGCCGACCCGAGCGGTTCGAGAAGCTGCTGCTCGCCTGCGAGGCGGACGCGCGCGGCCGCGGGCCGGAGCTGCGGGTGAAGCCGTACGAACAGGCCGCGCTGTGGCGCGCCTGGCGCGAGGCCGCTGCCGCCGTGCGCCTGGACCCGGAGACCTTGCGCGAGGAAGCCGGCCCCGCCATCGCGGAACGCATGCGCGCCGCGCGCCTCGCGGCCATGCGCAGGGTGCGCAACTCGATCGATTGAATCCACGCGACTGCCGGGACCTTCCGAAGGCCGGCGACGCGGAAGGACGCTCGCCGTGGCGGGTCAGAGCGTATGCCGCAGATCGCGCCCCGCGAATCCGCGCAACCCCGCGTCGAAGTCGCGCGCGAGCGCCATCGCCTTGAACCGCTCGCCCATCTCCCCCGGCAACGTGAGCAGCATCGCCTGGCGCGAGAGGTTCATGCGGTCCGCGAGGTCCATGTCACCGACGTCGGCGACGAATTCCGCGAGACCGCAACCGATCAGGAAGTGGGCCTGCGTGGTGTAGCCGGCGACGTCGAGGCCCGCCGCCCGCGCGGCGTCGGCCACCGCGGTGAAGTCGACCCACGCCGTGATGTCCTGCAGCCCGATCCGCGCGAGCACGTCCTCGTGGAAACGATGGCGGAAGTGACAGAGCAGTGTTCCCCGCGCGCGCTCCGCCGAGTAGAACTCGCGCCGGGGCAGGCCGTAGTCGATGAACAGCACGAACCCCCGGCGCACCGGCGCGGCGACCGCAGGCAGCCATGACGCAAGCTCCAGGCACACTTCGGACTGGTACCCCTCGGCGAATACGTACCCGAGGTC
This sequence comes from uncultured Gammaproteobacteria bacterium, assembly GCA_963714645.1. Taxonomy (GTDB): domain Bacteria; phylum Pseudomonadota; class Gammaproteobacteria; order Steroidobacterales; family Steroidobacteraceae; genus RPQJ01. Next base: position 27,013 of record CAVQQX010000048.1, on the reverse strand, counting down.
GGCTTCGAGGCGGCGCACGGCCTGCTCGACCCCGGGTTGCGCGCGCGTCTCGGCGAGAACCAGCCGTCCGAATTCCGAGGAGACGCCTACTGCGTTGACGCGCGCTCCGCGGATCGCGAAGCGTTCCACCGGCAACGCATCGAGCACTTCGTTCGCGACGACGACGCCATCGAAAGGGGCCTCGGGCAGTGCGTCGAGCCAGCGGACCCGTTCGAGCAGGTGCGGCACCTGCCGCCTCAGGGTCGCCTGCTGCCGCTCCCGCAGCTCCGCGCTCACGTCGAGGATCCAGTATTGCGCCGGGAGGGCGTGCCGTCGGTCGAGCTCGTCGAGCAGGGTGGCCGCCATCGCGCCCGAACCCGCGCCGAGCTCGAAGATCACCGCGTGCGCGTCGAGCGACGCGAGCGCCTGCGCGCACTGCACCGCGACGCAACGGCTGAACACGGGGGCGGCTTCCGGCGCCGTGACGAAGTCCCCGGCGCGGCCGAACTTGCGGGCGCCCGCGCTGTAGTACCCGAGGCCCGGCGCGTACAGCGCGAGCTGCATGTAGCGCGCAAACGGGATCCAGCCCCCGGCTGCGTCGATCTCGGCAACGACGTGCGCTTCGAGCCGACGGCTGTGCGCCGTCTCGTCGTCGGTCAGCGGCGGCAGTTCGGCGGCGACACTCATGCGTCGGGGTCGGAACCTCTGGCTCGGACAGCGCGAACGGGCTGCGGTATCTTGCGAGGTGGGGCAGCCCGCAGGCCCGCGCACGGAGTGTACCTGCACGCCCCCGCCGGATTCCTCCCCACGACGAGTGCGATCGAGACGACGACGAGCATGGACATCGCCCCCGAAGGGCCCCTCGCCGGGCATTGCGTACTGGTCACCGGCGGCGCGCGACGTCTCGGCGCTGCCATCGCTCGCCGGCTGCACGCCGCGGGTGCCGCGATGGCCGTGCACTACCGGTCGTCGGCGGACGAGGCGAGCTCGCTCGTGGCGGAACTCGAGGCGGTGCGAACCGGGTCCGCGGCCGCCTTCGCCGCCGACCTGCTCGCCGTCGAGACGTTGCCGGCGCTGGTGGCGGCAGTGACCGCGCGGTTCGGCCGGCTCGACGTGCTCGTCAACAACGCGTCGAGTTTCTATCCGACCCCGGTCGGCACGATCACGACGTCGCAGTTCGACGACCTCGTCGGCACCAACCTGCGTGCGCCGTTGTTCCTGTCGCAGGCGGCGGCCCCCGCGCTGCGCGCCTCGCGCGGCCTCGTGTTGAACCTCGCCGACATCCACGGCCAGCGCCCGTTGCGCGGCCATCCGGTGTACTCGGTCGCCAAGGCCGGCCTCGTGATGCTGACCCGCTCCCTCGCGCGCGAACTCGGGCCGGAGATTCGCGTGAACGCGATCGCACCGGGTCCCGTGCTGTGGCCGGAGCACGGCATGACCGACCAACTGCGCCGCGAAATCGTGGGAAAGACGGCCTTGCAGCGCGGCGGCTCCCCTGACGACGTCGCGCGTGCCGCGTACTTCTTCGTCGTCGAGGCGCCCTACGTGACGGGGCAGATCCTCGCGGTCGACGGCGGGCGCAGCCTCTGACGCGCCTTGCCGGCCATCAACCGGCGCCGGCGGGCGTCCATCCGAGGTCGATCTGGCGCCAGGCCGGCTCGGCGTCGCCTCGCGACTGTCGCCACAGCTCGGCGAGCGTGCGTCGCTCGGTCGGGTGTACCCACCGCGGCGCCACCTCGGCAGCCGGTCCCAGCATGTAGGGCCGTCGCAGCAGGTCCGGTCGCGGCAACGTACGCCCGGGTTCGCTGCACACCAGCGCGTCGTACAGCAGCAGGTCGAGGTCCATCGTACGGGGCGCCCACTTCGCGGCGCCGCGTTCGCGGCCGCAGGCCGCTTCCGCCTCGTGCAGTCGCAGCACGACCTCATCCACGTCGTCGGTGGTGTCGAAGGCGACCACGAGATTCACGAAATCGTCGCCTTCGAAGCCGACCGGCGGGTTGGCATAGGCGGGCGAGAGCCGCAGCGGCGCGTAGTGCCGCTCGAGCACGTCGAGCGCGCGGCGCAGATTCGCGATCGGGTCGACGTTGCTGCCTGCGGCGACGAGCACGGCGACGCGGCCGCCGTTCGCGTCCGTAGGGGAGGTCATCCGTTCGCAGCGGCGCGGGCGGCCACCGCCGCGGGATAATCCTCGCGCCGGCGCTCGATCACGATGCCGACGTCGCGCGAGCCGCGCAGCGCGCCCTGCTTGTTGAGCCGCACCTTGACGCCCGACACGTCGAACTCCGTGAGGATCACCTGCGCGATGCGGTCGGTCAGCGTCTCGACGAGCTGGAACTGCGACGATTCCACGAACTGCAGCAGCCGCTTCGACACCTGCTTGTAGTCGAGCGTGTCGTCGATGTGGTCGCTCGCGGCGGCCTTGCGGATGTCGGCCGACATCTCGAGGTCGATCACGACCTTCTGCCGGACCTTACGTTCCCAGTCCCAGATGCCGATGATGCATTCGGCGGTCAGCCCGCTCAGGAAGATCGTGTCGCTCATCGTGCCTCGGGTGCGGAGAGTTCGCTCATCGGCCAGCGTGCACGCGCGCGGATGGCGAGATCGTCGCGCTGGCCGGCTGCCAGCCGCAGTTCGCCGAGCAGCGCGATCATCGCAGCGTTGTCCGTGCAGAACTCGGCACGAGGATAGACGACACGGACGCCCTCGCGCTCGCCCATCGCCCGCATGCTCGAACGCAGTCGCCGGTTGGCGCCCACGCCGCCTGCGACCACGAGCGTAGCCACCCCGGTCGCCTCGATGGCGCGGCGGCACTTGATCACGAGCGTGTCGACCACGGCGTCCTCGAAGCCGCGTGCCGCATCGGCGCGGTCCTGGTCGTCGAGCACGCCCGCATGGTTGCGCAGCGCGACGACCACGGCGGTCTTCAGGCCGCTGAAGCTGAAATCGAGCCCCGGCCGCTCGGTGAGCGGACGGGGAAAGCGAAATCGGTCCGGCCGGCCGAGCTCGGCGAGCGACGCCAGCTGGGGCCCGCCGGGATAGCCGAGCCCGAGCAGCTTGGCGGTCTTGTCGAACGCCTCGCCCGCCGCATCGTCGAGCGAGCTGCCGAGGATCTCGTACTGCCCGAGGCCCCGGACCAGGGCGAGCAGCGTGTGCCCGCCCGACACCAGCAACGCCACGAACGGAAACTCGGGGGGGTCGGCCTCCAGCAACGGGGCGAGCAGGTGGCCCTCCATGTGGTGGACGCCGATGCAGGGCCTTCCCCAGGCATAGGCCAGGCCCCGGGCGACTGCGGCACCGACCATCAGGGCGCCGACCAGTCCCGGCCCGCTGGTATAGGCAATGCCGTCGATCGCCGCGCGGCCCCCGCCCGCATCGACGGTTTTTTCGATCAGCGGCAACAACTTGCGCAGGTGATCGCGGGAGGCGAGCTCGGGCACCACGCCGCCGTAGGCCGCGTGCAGCGCCACCTGGCTGTGCAATTCGTGCACGAGCAGGCCGGCCCGGCCGTCATAGACGGCCGCCGCGGTCTCGTCGCAGGAGGTCTCGATGCCCAACACCCGCATGTCGCGTCGTCACCCCGCCGTGGACTACTGACTTTGCAATTCGAGGACGCGATCTCTAGAATTCGCGGTCCCTTGATGGCCAGGGCCGCATTCGGATGGCCAGGGCCGCATCGACGAGGTTCAGATGCCCAGCGTCCGCATTCGCGAAAACGAGTACTTCGATGCCGCCCTGCGCCGCTTTAAGCGCGCGTGCGAGAAGGCGGGCGTGCTGACGGAGCTGCGCCGTCGCGAATTCTACGAGAAGCCGACGCAGGAGCGTAAGCGCAAGAAGGCGGCAGCGGTGAAACGTCACCAGAAGCGCACCACGCGGGACTTCTCGGCCGCGCCGCGGGCACGCAGCTTCTAGCCCCTGGCCCGGCCGGCGACGCCTCGAGTCGCCGGCGCTCTCCCCGCCGAAGCGGCGCGACGGTCCAGTACCGGGCGCCGCTTCTTCGTTTCCGGCCGGAGAACTGCACACATGACCACGAGCACGACCGCGACGACCCTGAAGGAGCGCATCACCGAGGACATGAAGTCGGCGATGCGGGCCGCGGAGAAGGAGCGCCTCGGCACGATCCGGATGCTGCAGGCCGCGATCAAGCAGCGCGAAGTCGACGAGCGCATCGTGCTCGACGACGCGCAGGTGCTCGCCGTGATCGAGAAGATGCTGAAGCAGCGCAGGGAATCGATCGTGCAGTTCGAGCAGGGCGGCCGCGCCGACCTCGCCGCGAAGGAGCGGTCCGAGATCGAGCAGCTGCAGGCGTACCTGCCGACCCAACTGTCGCAGGCCGAACTCGAGGACCTGATCCGCGAAGCGATCGCGTCGACGGGCGCGGCTTCGATCAAGGACATGGGCAAGGTCATGGGCGTCGTGAAGTCGAAGGCCGCGGGGCGTGCCGACATGGGTGCCGTGAGCGCGCGCATCAAGGCGGCCCTCGGCGCCTGAGCCCGGCTGCGACGGCCTGTGTGGCGACTGTTTTCGGGCGAGTTGCGCCGGACGTGGCAGGTGACTCGGGGTGGCCCCCGGGAGATGCGGCGCCCGACCGGGGCGCCGATGACCCCGCTGCCCCGAGGACGGCCGGCTGACTTCGGGGGTCCGACCACCCGACGCTGACGAAAGGCGGCAAGTCGGATCGACGCACGCAACCTTGCGACCCTCCGCAGGCGCCGCCACTATCGACCACCGACATCCCCCGACTGCCGACCCTGCACCGTGGCCCGCATCCCGCAGCACTTCATCGACGAGCTCGTCGCGCGCACCGACATCGTCGAGGTGATCGGCAGCCGCGTGCCGCTGAAGAAGGCCGGGCGCGAGTACAAGGCCTGCTGCCCGTTCCACGACGAGAAGACGCCGTCGTTCTGGGTCAGCGTCGACAAGCAGTTCTACCACTGCTTCGGCTGCGGTGCGCACGGCACGGTGCTCGGGTTCCTGATGGAGTACGACCACCTCGGCTTCATCGAGGCGGTGGAGGATCTCGCCGAGCGTGCCGGTCTCGAGGTGCCGCGCGAAGGTGGCGTCGCGGCCGGCCCGGCGAACCCGCACGACGAGCTCTACGTCGCGCTCGAACGCGCGGCCCTGTACTTCCGCCAGTGTCTCGGCGGCGATGCGCGCGCCCGCGAGTACCTCGCAAAACAGCGCGACCTCGGTGCCGGCACCGTGCAGAAGTTCGGCATCGGCTACGCGGCGCCGCGCTGGGACGGGCTGCTCGAACGCTACGGCGCGACCGAGGACGAACGCCGCGTGATGCTGCGCGCGGGGCTAATCATCGAGCGCCAGCCGCAGGCGCAGGCCGGCGCGTCGCCGCCGACCGACGTTCCCAGCGGCGAGCGCGGGTACTACGACCGCTTTCGCGACCGCGTGATGTTCCCGATCCGCGACACCCGCGGCCGCACGATCGGCTTCGGCGGGCGCGTGCTGGACCAGGGCGAGCCCAAGTACCTGAACTCGCCCGAGACCGAACTGTTCCACAAGGGCCGCGAGCTGTACGGCCTGTACGAGGCGCGCCAGGCGACGCGGAGCCTGCCGCGGCTCATGGTCGTCGAGGGCTACATGGACGTGGTGAGCCTGCACCAGGCGGGCATCACCTATGCAGTCGCGACGCTCGGCACGTCCACGACGCCGGACCACCTGCAGCGCATCTTCCGCCTGGTCGGCGAAGTCGTGTTCTGCTTCGACGGCGACCGCGCCGGCCGTGCCGCGGCCTGGCGCGCGCTCGAGAACGCGGTCGCCGAGATCAAGCAGGGCCGCCAGGTCCGCTTCCTGTTCCTGCCGGAAGGGCACGATCCCGACACGCTCGTGCGCGAGGAAGGACGCGAGGCGTTCGAGGCGAGGCTCGCGAGCGCCGAACCGCTCTCCGCGTACATGATTCGCGAACTGGCATCCCGGGTCGAAACCGACAGTGTCGACGGGCGCGCGCGCCTCGTCGAACTGGCGCGGCCGCTGGTCCGCCGGATCCCGTCGGACGTCTACCGGGAACTGCTCGTCGGCCAGCTGGCGAGCGTCGTCCGCATGCCCGCCCCGCGCCTCGGTGAGCTGCTCGCCACGGGCGGGGGTGCGCCAGCCACGGTGTCGCGATCCGGCGGCGGCGAGCCATCCCGGGCGAGCGGACACGGCCCAGGTATGCGACGAAGCTTCCGCGCGGGCGGGTCGGGTTCCGGAGCCGCCCCCGGCCGGGGGAACCTCGTCCGTCAGGCGGTGACGATGCTGGTCCATTACCCGGCATCGGCCCGAATCGCGACCGCCGAGCAGATTGACGAGGTCGCCACCATCGACCGTCCGGGGATCCCGCTGCTCACGGAACTGCTGGCGCAGCTGCGCGAGGACCCGCCCGCGAGTACCGCTGCGCTGCTCGAGCGCTGGCGCGATCGACCGGAGCACGGGTCCCTCGACAAGCTGGCCATGGCCGTGTGCCTCGCCCCGGACGAGGCCGGCGCCGCGGCGGAACTCCGGTCGGCGTTGAACCGTCTGATCAACGAGGAATCCCCGGTGCGGCGCCTGGACGAACTGCTGGCGAAGGCCCGGGACACGGCCCTCGATGACACCGAAAAGCAGGAGCTGCAAGGCCTGCTGGCTGCCCGCGGCCAGGCCAGCCGGCGCCCGCCCGCGACAGGTTAAATGCGGGCTCCGGGGCACGGTGCCGTGGTATCATTCCGCTCTTTTTTAGACCCCCCTTGAGGCGCCTCATCTTGAGCAAGACGTCGGCACGCAAGCAGGTCAAGAAGCTTCCCTCGCGCAAGCCCGCCACGGCCGCGAAGGCCCGTCCCGCCCCGATCAGGAAGGCGGCGGCTTCGGCGCGTCCGAAGCCCGGGGCGCACAAGGCAGCCTCGAAGACCGCCACCGGCGCTGCCGGCAAGTCCGCCGGGACGGTCAAACCCGTCAAGATCCTGCGCAAGGCCGGTCCCGCCAAGCCGGCCGGGAAACACGCCGCGGTCGCACCGACAGCTGCGAAGCACGCCCCCGCGCCATCGCCCGCGAAGCACGCGGCTGCCCCGGCGGCCGCGCACGCGAAGGGTGTGGCGAAACCGGCCGCCGCGCCGGCGAAGGCGCCTGCCGCTGCACTCCCCGCCGCCGCCCCAGCCAAGGGCACGACCGGGACTGGCGCAATCGTCGCGCCTAAGGCTGCGCCGGTCGCGGGCGTCGCCGACAAGCCGACCCGCAAGGGCGGCAAGGCCGCGGCCGAGAAGATCGAGATCAAGCTGCCGGCCAGCACGCCGGAAGACCGCCAGTCGCAGCTCAAGCTGCTGATCGCGCGCGGCAAGGAACAGAGCTTCCTCACCTACGCCGAGGTCAACGACCACCTGCCTTCGGAGATCGTCGATCCGGAGCAGATCGAAGACATCGTGCAGATGATCAACGACATGGGCATCCCGGTGTACGAAAAGGCACCGGACGCCGAGTCGCTGCTCATGCGCGAGCCGGTCGTCGCCGACGAGGAGGCCGCCGAGGAAGCGGCGCAGGCTCTCGCCACCACCGTCGACGCCGAGTTCGGCCGCACGACAGACCCGGTGCGCATGTACATGCGCGAGATGGGCACGGTCGAGCTGCTGACGCGCGAAGGCGAAATTGCGATCGCGAAGCGCATCGAGGAAGGCCTCGATTCCGTGCGTCGCGCCCTGTCGTCCTATCCGCCCACCTACGAGCTGATGCTGCGTGCCTACGAGCCCATCCGTGCGGGCTCGGGCGGACGTCTGGTGGACCTGATCGTGGGCTTCGTCGATCCCAATGCGCCCGACGTGATCGCCGAGCCCATCAATCCGAAGCTCGCCGCGAAGGAAGCGCCGGAGCCCGAGGGCGACGACGGGACAGAGGAAGGCGCGGAGGAAGAAGAGGCGCTCGAGACCGGGCCCGATCCGGAGGAGGCCGCGCGCCGCTTCGCGGCGCTCGCGAAGTGCTATGCGCAGGTCGTCAAGTCGATCGAGGAAAAGGGCACCAGGGACCCGAAGACCATCAAGCTGCGCAAGAAGATGGCCGAGGAGTTCATGGAGCTCAAGCTCTCGCCGAAGATGTTCGACCAGCTCATCTGGCAGATCCGCGAGCACCTCAACGAGATCCGCTCGCTCGAGAAGGCCGTGATGCAGCGCTGCGTCCGTGACGCGGGCATGCCGCGCTCGGACTTCATCGAGACCTTCCCGCGCAACGAGACCAACCTGGGCTGGCTCGACAAGCACATCCGCGCCAAGCGCAAGCACTCGGCCGCGCTCGCGAAGTTCCGCGAGGGCATCGAGAAGCACCAGGTGCACCTCGCCGGGATCGAGAAGCGCGCGCACCTGTCGATCGCCGAGATCAAGGAGATCAACCGGGAGATCGCCGTGGGCGAGGCCCAGGCGCGCCGCGCGAAGAAGGAGATGGTCGAGGCCAACCTGCGCCTGGTGATCTCGATCGCCAAGAAATACACGAACCGCGGCCTGCAGTTCCTCGACCTGATCCAGGAAGGCAACATCGGCCTGATGAAGGCCGTGGACAAGTTCGAGTACCGCCGCGGCTACAAGTTCTCGACCTATGCGACGTGGTGGATCCGCCAGGCCATCACGCGCTCGATCGCCGACCAGGCGCGCACGATCCGCATCCCGGTCCACATGATCGAGACGATCAACAAGCTCAACCGGATCTCGCGGCAGATGCTGCAGGAGATGGGCCGCGAGCCCACGCCGGAAGAGCTGGCCGTCCGCATGGAAATGCCCGAGGACAAGGTGCGCAAGGTGCTCAAGATCGCGAAGGAGCCGATCTCGATGGAGACTCCGATCGGCGACGACGAGGACTCGCACCTCGGGGACTTCATCGAGGACACGTCGGTCGAGTCCCCGATCGAGTCGGCGACGACGGAATCACTGCGCGAGACCACCCATGCCGTGCTCGCGGGCCTCACACCGCGCGAAGCCAAGGTGCTGCGCATGCGTTTCGGCATCGACATGACGACGGATCACACGCTCGAGGAAGTCGGCAAGCAGTTCGACGTCACGCGCGAGCGCATCCGCCAGATCGAGGCCAAGGCGCTGCGCAAGCTCCGCCACCCGAGCCGCAGCGAGCAGCTCCGCAGCTTCCTCGAGGACTGACGGGCGCGTCGCGAGCAGCGAGCGCGGGAAGAAACGGTCTGCGGCAACGCAGTCGCGCCACGACGGCGACCGGAGCCGCGATGCCGCGGGTCACCCGCGGCATCGCCGTCACGCGTCCGGCGCAGCTGCCCGTTCCGCGTGGATCAGGCTGTGGTCGCGCGTGTCGCGCAGCGTCAGCGTGACGAGGAATCCCACGACCATCATGCCCGCGACCAGCCAGAAGAAGGCGGACTCGTGGCCTGTCCGCTTCAGGTACAGGGCGGCCGTTTCCGCGTTGCCGCCGAAGATCGCCTGCGCGATCGCATAGGGAACGGCCACTCCCAGAGCGCGCACGTGGGTCGGGTAGAGCTCGGCCTTCACGATCGCGCTGAGCCCGAAGTAGCCCGAGAGCAGCACGAGCGGCAGCAGCGCGAGGAAGAACGCGACGACCGGGTCGGTGGCCGTGGCGAGCGCCCCGAGCACCGGGACGCTGGCGAGCGCCGTGCCGCCGAACGACATCAGCAGCGCGCGCCGGTGACCGATCCGGTCGGAGATCCAGCCGGCGAGCGGCGGCAGCAGCAGGAACGTTGCGAGCAGCACCGTCATGAGCCGGGACGCCACCGGCTTGTCGAATCCCGCGCTGTTGATCAGCAGCTTCTGCATGTAGGTCGTGAACGTGTAGAAACCGACGCCGCCCGCCGCCGTGAGCGTCATCACCGTGAGCGTCTCGCGCGGATACTGCGTGAGCAGGCTCCACGCGTGGCCCCGTCGCGCGGACGACGCCGAGGCGCCCGCGAAGGAATGCGTCTCGTCGATGCGCCGGCGGATCCGCCACACGACGATCGCGAGCAGTGCGCCGACCACGAATGGAATGCGCCAGCCCCAGTCGTAGAGCTGCTCCTCGGTGAGCCACCGCTGCAGCAGCACCTGCAGCAGCAGCGCGGCGAGCTGGCCACCGCTCAGGGACACGTACAGGAACCCCGACCAGAACCCGCGACTGCGCACGCCCGACATCTCGGTGATGTACGTGGCCGAGGCGCCGTATTCGCCGCCGACCGACAGCCCCTGCAGGATGCGTGCGAGCAGCAACAGCATCGGCGAGAGCAGCCCCAGCCCCGTGGGCGCCACGGCGATCAGCAGTGACCCGCCGCACATCAGCGCGACCGACGCGGCGAGTGCCGCGCGCCGCCCTGCGCGATCCGCATAGATGCCGAACAGGAGCGCGCCGACCGGTCGCGCGATGAAACCGACGGCGAAGATCGCCGCGGCCCCCAGCAGTTGCGCGGTCTGGTCGCCGGCCGGGAAGAAGGCTCGTGAGAAGTAGATGGCGAACGCCGAGTACGCGAACCAGTCGAACCACTCGACGAAGTTGCCGGCGGAACCGCCGAGGATGTTGCGAAGCCGCCGTGCCGCCCTCACGGCCTGCCCTGCCCCGTCGCGCGTGCCACGACGAGGTCAGCGCCGGGGGGTGACGGCCGGACCGCTCGACGGAACCTGCAGGCCGGTCATCGTCGAGGCACCGACGGCCTTCTCGAAATCGCTCTCGGCCGTCGCCTGGTCCGCGGCGCTGAAGCCGAGGTCGCGCAGCAGCCCATCCGTGAGCCGGTAGACCCACGCATGCACGGTCAGCGACCGGCCGCGATCCCAGGCCTGCTGCACGATGGTCGTGCGGCACACCCGCCGGGCCTGGAACAGCACGTTCAACTCGCAGAGCCGGTCGACCTGCTGCTTCTCGTCGTCGAGTTCGAGCAACGATTCCATGTACAGGCGCGCGATGTCGCGGATCGGCATCAGCCAGTTCTCGACGAGGCCGAGCGGCAATTGCTGCCAGGCGGCGGTGACTCCGCCGCAGCCGTAGTGCCCGCACACGATGATGTGCTCGATGTCGAGCACGTCGACCGCGTACTGCAGCACCGAGAGACAGCTGAAATCGTTGTGCAGCACGAGGTTCGCCACGTTGCGGTGCACGAACAGCTCGCCCGGGGCGAGCCCGACGATCTCGTTCGCCGGCACGCGGCTGTCCGAACACCCGATCCACAGGTGCTTCGGCGCCTGCTGCGCCGCCAGTTCCGAGAAGAATCCCGGGTGCCGGGCCTCGGTCGCAGCCGCCCAGCGGCGATTGTTGGCGAACAGGTCGGGCAGCTTTTTCAACGGTTCGTCCCTTGCGGCTCGCCGCAGTTTAAACTGTCCGCGGAACATCGAGGGAGCAGACCATGAATGCGCCGGATCCCACGCCTCCGCCGTCGCCTGCGACCGCTCCGACCGGTACTCCAGCGGACGCCCCCGGCGCCGACGAGCGACAGTGGGCGATGTTCTCGCACCTGTCCGCGCTGCTCGGTGGGTTCATCACGACCGGCTGGGGCGGCGGCGTCGGCTTCTTCATCGGCCCGCTCATCATCTGGCTGGTCAAGAAGGACACGATGCCGTTCGTGGCCGACCAGGCGAAGGAGGCGCTCAACTTCGCGATCACGATTTCGCTGGCCTGCCTGGCACTGCTGATTCTCACGCTCGTGTCATTCGGCCTCGGCGCGCTGCTCACGGTCCCCGCGATGATCGTCATCGGGCTCGGCGCAGTCGTGCTCGTCGTCGTTGCGGCCGTCAAGGCCAACGAAGGCGTCGCGTACCGCTATCCCTTCGCGTTGCGCCTCGTCAAGTGAGCTGACCGGGCGTCACGCGAGCCGCGCGTCTCGCCATACCCGGGAGGTGCAGTTCCGGTTCCTGCCACTGCGGTGCTCCGGTACGAAGTCCAGGACCGCTGCTGCCCACGTCCACGCGCCCGGCTGCTGCGGCCCGCCCGCAAGGGCACGATTGCGGCCGGCGCCGACGCCGGCCTGGTCGATCTGGACGCGACAGGCGCGGCGCACACGGTCATCATCCGCGGACAGGTGCACGTCCGGGACGGCCGGCTGGTCCGACGCGGGATGTTCGACCCGGACGCAGGAGTACAGTAGCGACATGCCGAGCAAGGTTCCCGATGGCGCGACGCGCGGCTGGATCGTCCCGATCGGCGGCGCGGAGAACAAGGAAAACGACCGCCACATCCTCGAGCGCTTCGTCCGCGTCTCGGGCGGCGACGACGCCGACATCGTCGTCATACCCACCGCGAGCCGGCTGCACGAGACCGGGCCGCGCTACGAGAAGCTCTTCCGCGAGCTCGGTGCGGCCCAGGTCACCTCGATGGATTTCGACACGCGCCGCGACTGCCAGGAGGCGGGCCGCCTGCGACGCCTCGGGGAAGCGACCGGGATCTTCTTCACCGGCGGCAACCAGCTGCGTCTCACCACGCTGCTCGGCGGCACGGCCGTCGCCAAGCTGGTGCGCAGCCGCAATGCCCAGGGCGTCACGGTCGGCGGGACCAGTGCCGGCGCCAGCATCCTGAGCGAGCACATGATCGCCTTCGGCGACGAGGGATCCGCGGTGATCTCCGGCAGCGTGCGACTGGCCCCGGGCCTCGGGCTGACCAACCGCTTCATCATCGACCAGCACTTCACGCAGCGCGACCGGCTCGGACGCCTGCTCACGGCGCTTGCGTACAACCCGTTCGCCGTCGGCATCGGCCTCGACGAAGACACCGCCGCATTCATCGGGCCCGACGAGACGGTGGAGATCGAGGGCAGCGGCGGCGTCACGATCGTCGACGCGTCCGACGTGACGTTCTCGTCCATGGACAGCGTGAGCGAAGGCCAGCCCGTCTGCATGCTCGGGCTGCGCATGCACGTGCTCGTCGCCGGTGCGACGTTCAACCTGCACACGCGCGTCGCCGAGGCGAGCGCGCTGTTCCAGCCCAAGGAATGAGACCACACCCCCAGGGAGGACGCCGGGGATGCGAGTTCTGGACCGGTCCGTTTATGTCGGACCTTCACTGTATGCACATTTCCCGGTCATCCGGCTCGAACTCGACCTCGGGGAGCTCGAGGCATGGCCGACCGGCCGGCTCGGACCGGCGTTCGTGGACGGCCTCCTGGCCGCGCTGCCCGGCCTGCAGGAGCACGGCTGCTCCTACGGCGAGCCCGGAGGGTTCATCCGGCGCATGCGCGAGGACGAAGGCACCTGGCTCGGCCACGTGCTCGAGCACGTGGCGATCGAGCTGCAGAACGTGGCCGGCGAGCACGTCACCTTCGGCAAGACCCGCGGCGCGGGCGCACCGGGCATGTACACGGTGGTCTATGAATATGCGCAGCGCGACGAGGGCATCGCTGCAGGCGGGCTCGCGCTGCACCTGCTCTGCTCGCTGCTGCCCGAGGCGCTCCGCCCGGCGGGGCTGCTGCCCGAGGGGTGGAGCTGGCCCGAGGCGCGCGACGAGTTCATCCGCTTCGCGCAGCGCCGCGCGCTGGGACCATCGACCGCCTCGCTCGTGCGCGCCGCCGATGCGCGCGGCATCCCGTGGCTGCGGCTCAACGAGCAGTCGCTGGTGCAGCTCGGCCACGGCAAGTACCAGCAGCGCATCCAGGCCACGGTGACCGGGCGCACCTCGCACATCGCGGTGGAACTCGCGAGCGACAAGGAAGAGACCAACAAGATCCTGGCGACGCTCGGCCTGCCCGTGCCGCGCCAGGAACTCGTGCAGAGCGAGTCCCAGGCGGTGCGCGCGGCGCGGCGTATCGGGCTTCCCGTGGTGACCAAACCCTACAACGGCAACCACGGCCGCGGCATCTCGATCCGGCTCATGACGGAAGAGGAAGTGGCCGCGGGGTTCCAGGTCGCACGCGAGCACTCGCGCTCCGTGATCGTCGAGACGTTCCTCGAAGGAGACGATCACCGGCTGCTCGTCGTCAACGGCGAACTGGTGGCCGCCACGCGACGCACGCCCGGGCACGTCGTGGGCGACGGCGTCCGCACGATCGTGGACCTCGTCGAGATCGTCAATCAGGATCCCCGTCGCGGCGTCGGCCACGAGAAAGTGCTGACCCGCCTCGAACTCGACGCGCAGGCGCACAACATGCTCGATCGCGCCGGCCTCACGGCGGAATCGGTGCCCGCCACCGGACAGGTGGTCTACCTGCGCTCGACCGCGAATCTTTCCACCGGCGGCACCGCCACCGACGTCACGGACATCATCCATCCCGACAATCGCGACATGGCGATCCGCGCCGTCGGCGCAGTCGGGCTCGACGTCGGCGGCGTGGACTTCCTCTCGAAGGACATCAGCGAGAGTTATCGCGACATCGGCGGCGGCATCTGCGAAGTCAACGCGGCGCCGGGCTTCCGCATGCACGTGGCGCCGAGCGAGGGCACGCCTCGCGACGCCGCCGGCCCGGTGATCGACATGCTGTTCCCGGCGGGCGCGCCGTCGCGCGTGCCGGTCGCGGCGTTGACCGGCACGAACGGCAAGACCACCACCGCCCGCATGCTCGCGCACATCGCCAAGATGGCCGGTTACACGCCCGGTCTCACCACCACGGACGGCGTCTACATCGACGGTCGGCGCACCGTGGCGGGCGACATGACGGGCCCGGTCTCGGCGCGCATGGTGCTCGCCGACCCGCAGATCGACATGGCCATCCTCGAGACGGCTCGCGGCGGGTTGCTGCGCGCCGGCATGGGGGTGTCCGAGGTCAACGTCGGGGCCGTGCTCAACGTGCAGAGCGACCACCTCGGGCTCAAGGGCATCGACACGCTCGAGCAGCTTGCCGAGGTCAAGCGCATCGTGATCGAAGTGGCCAAGGACTGCGCCGTGCTGAACGCCGACGACCCGCTGGTGCTGCGCATGGCCGGCCACACCGAGGCGAAGTCGATCTGCTACGTCACGGTGAACCCGCAGCACGGGCTGGTGCGCGAGCACATCCGCGCGGGCGGCCGCGCATGCGCGCTCGAGGCGGGCGTGAACGGCCAGATGATCACGCTGTACGACCGCAACGGCCACATCCCGCTCCTCTGGACCCACCTGATCCCGGCGACACTCGAGGGCCGCGCGATGCACAACGTGCAGAACGCGATGTTTGCGGCCGCCATGGCGTACTCGTTCGGCATCAAGCTCGATGCGATCCGGCAGGGCCTGCGCACGTTCGATTCGACGTTCTTCCAGGCGCCCGGGCGCATGAACGTCTTCAACGAGCATCCGTTCAAGGTGCTGTTCGATTACGGGCACAACGCGCATGCGGTCGGCGCGCTCGCGGACCTCGCCTCGCGCCTCGATTGCACCGGGCGCCGCATCGTGGTGCTCGCGGGCCCGGGCGACCGCCGCGACGAGGACCTGCGCGCGATCGCGGACGCCGTCGCCGGGCGGTTCGATCACTACATCTGCCGGCGGGACGACGACCTCCGCAACCGCGCAGCGGACGAAGTGCCGCGCATCCAGTCCGCCGCCCTGCAGCAGCGCGGCGTGCCCTCGAGCGCGATCTCCGTGATCCCGGACGAGCAGGAAGCGATCGACGCGGCGCTCAACATGGGCCAGCCCGGCGACCTGCTGCTGATCTTCGCAGACGCCCTGATCCGATCCTGGAAACAGGTCATCAAGTTCCGCTCGGCGGCGGCGTCCGCTGCGCCGGGAGAGGTCGATCGCGGCGCTTTCGACGGATCCTCGCCCGGCATCGCTCCGGGCGGCATCGGGGGGTTCATCGCCGCGGCACCGGCGCCCACGCCCGCCGCCGCGCGTGCGCCCGTCGGCGAGATCGCGCGCAGCGGCTCGGAGGGGTTCGTTCCCGCCGTTCGACCCGCGCCGCGGCCCGCAGCCCGGAAACCGATGGCGGCGCCGCCCCCGGAGCCGGCTCTGGACGTCAACGATGGCTCGGGAGAACTCTTTTCGGGCTCCACGGCCACGGAGCTGCCGGGACTCATCCGTGACGAGCGGGGCGTGCGCCTCGCGCCGGAGATCGAAGACTGAACGTTCCTGCGACCCCCGCCCTGCCGTTCATCGATTCGCGGCGCCTCACCGGCGGGAACCTGTTCTTCGCCGGCACCGGCGCGGTGCTCGAGACCGTGGCGGCGCTCGACGTCGACGAATCGCTGGTCGCCGCGTGGCGCGCGCGCGTCGCGCAAGCCTGTGCGCATCTCGGCTGGCCCGGCGGTTCCGCTGCCGCCGGGGCCGCGTCGGTGCCGGTGGTCGTGCGACGGCACGCCGGCGGCGTCTCGCTCGCGCTCGCCGCGCCGTTCGACCAGCTGTTCACCGCAACCGAGGTCAACGAGTGGGCGCTCTGCGCCTCGCTCGTCGAGCGCGACTCGACTCTGCTCGAGCCGCTCGAGGCGGCGCTGGTCCAGGCGGCGATCGAGCAGGCGGCAACGCTCTCCGACGTTGCTGCACCGGTCCTGGGCGAGGCCGCCGCGCTCGAGCGATTCCGCAAGCTCGCCGAGGCGGAAGGCCGGCCGGACCTCGCGGTATTGATCCATGCCGCAGACTTCCGCGGCTTGCCGCACGTGCTCGACGAGCAATCGATCACCCTTGGAGCCGGGGCGGGCGGCCGCACCTGGCCGCTCGACGCGCTGCCGCGCGAACGTGATGTCCACTGGGAGGCGCTGCGAACGATCCCGACAGCGGTGGTCACGGGCTCGAACGGCAAGACGACCACTGCCCGGCTCGTCGCGGCGTGCACCCGTGCGGCCGGACGCGTCGACGGCTTCTGCTGCACCGACGGCGTGTTCGTCGCAGGTGAACTGGTCGCGCCAGGGGACTACTCGGGACCGGCGGGCACGCGCCGCGTGCTGCGCGACACCCGCGTCACCGCGGCCGTGCTGGAGACCGCGCGTGGCGCCATCTTGCGTCGGGGACTTGCGATCGCGCGCGCCGACGTCGCGATCGTCACCAACGTGAGCAGCGACCACTTCGGCGAATACGGGATCGACGATCTCGAGGGGCTCGCCGACGTGAAGCTCTCGGTGGCGCAGCTCGTCGCCCCGCGCGGGCTGCTCGTGCTCAACGCCGACGACGATCTGTTGCGCAGCAAGGCCCGCGGGCTCGCAACGCGCCTGGGTGCACTGCCCGCGCTCGCGTGGTTCGCGCTCGATTTCGAGCGGCCGGAACTCGTCGAACATGTGGCACGCGGGGGCGCGGCGTGCGGCGTCACCTCGGGCCGCTTGCGGCTGGCGTGGGGCGGCCAGGTGCACGACCTCGGCGCAATCGACGAGCTGCCGCTCACGGTCGGCGGCGTCGCGACGTACAACGTCGCGAACCTGGCAGGAGCGGCCCTCGTGGCAGCGGCGCTCGCGATCGACGCGGACGTGATCCGCAAGGTCTTCGCCTCGTTCGGTCTCGATCCGGACGACAACGCGGGGCGCCTGATGCGCTTCGCCGTGGGCGGTGTGCAGTTCGTCGTCGATTACGCGCACAACCCGGACGGGCTGCGCGGCCTGCTCTCGGTCGTGGAACGACTGCGCGCGCCCGGCGGTCGCCTGATCACGCTGCTGGGCCACGCCGGGAACCGGCGCAACGAGGACATCGAGGAGCTCGCGACCGTCGCGGCGTCGTTCAGGCCCGACCGCGTGGTGGTGAAGGAAGACGAGGGGCACCTGCGCGGTCGCCAGCCCGGCGAGGTGCCCGGGATCCTGCGACGAGCGCTGCTCGAGGCGGGACTGACGCCGGAAGCCGTCGTGATGAAGATGTCAGAATCCGAGGCTGCCGCATACGCGATCGCCGTGGCACGGCCGGGCGATTCGGTCGCGTTGCTGATGCATTCGGGCTCGGCGCGACAGAAAGTGCTCGCGCGGTTGCGGGAGGAACAAGGCCAGGCGTGAGCGTCCGGCGTCGACGCGCGGCGTAGCGACTATGCTGGCCGTCGGGGCGACGTTCGACGCAGGTGCGTCGTCGGGCCTAGGCTCCACGGCGGTCGCGCCGCCGCGATCGGTTGTCTGTCAGCGGGACTTGCCGCAGAGGCGCGACAGCGACCGCACAGTCTCTACAATGGGTCGGTGACCGCCTCCGACCTCCTGCTCACCGCCGCGGGCCTGCTGCTCGTCCTGCTGAACGGGTTCTTCGTGGCCGCCGAGTTCGCGATCGTCAAGCTCAGGCGCACGCAGGCGGAGGAGCTGGCCCAGACCCATGGCATTCGGGGCCGTGTGCTGCGGACGGTCCGCACGCATCTCGACGCTTATCTCTCGGCCTGCCAGCTCGGCATCACGCTGGCCTCGCTGGCGCTCGGCTGGATCGGCGAGCCGGCGTTTGCGCGCCTGGTCGAGCCCGTGCTGGCGCTCGCCGGCGTGACCGACCCGGAAGTCGTGCGCAGCATCGCCTTCGCCTTCGCATTCGCGCTGATCTCGTTCCTGCACATCGTGCTCGGCGAGCTCGCGCCGAAATCCATCGCGATCCGCCGCGCGGAAGTCGTCTCGCTCAACACGGCGCTGCCGCTCTATGCGTTCTACTGGCTGATGTACCCGTTCATCCGGGTGCTGAACGGCACGGCGAACGTGATCCTGCGCGGGCTGGGCGTGGAGCTCGCAACCGAGGGCGACGACGCCCATTCCGTCGACGAGCTGCGCACCGTGCTGCGTGCCAGCCACACGCATGGGGAGCTCGGCGCCATCGAGACACAGATCCTCACGCGCGGACTCGATCTCGGCGAACTCGTCGTCGGCGACGTGTTGCGACCGCTCGCCGATCTCGTGTCCCTCGACCTCGACCTCGCGATCGAAGACGTGCTCGCCGAGGTGCGTCGTTCACGCTTCACGCGCTACCCGGTACGCGATCCCGAGACCCAGCGCTTCGTCGGCCTGCTGCACATCAAGGCGCTAATCGCCTCGCCCGACCGGCTGCGCGACATCAAGGACCTGCGACCTTACCTGCGCTCGCTGCCGTACCTCGAGGAGCATCGGCGCCTGGATGGCGTGCTCGCGACGTTCCGTCGCGGCGACGCGCATTTCGCGATCGTGACCGACGCGCTCGGCACGGAAATCGGGTTCGTGACGTTCGAACACATCGTCGAGGCGCTGTTCGGCCCGGTCGAGGACGAGTTCTCGAAGTCGAGCCCGACCTGGCATTGCGCGCCCGACGGGACCGCCACGGGGCCCGGCAGCCTCTCGCTGCTGAGCCTCGAGCAGGCGCTCGGTGTCGCGACCCCCGTCGCCGACGTGAACAGCGTCGGCGGGCTGGTCATGGAAACGCTCGGGCGCGTGCCGGTGCCCGGCGACCGCGCAACGTTCCCGGAGTTCGAGGTCGAGGTACTGTCGATGGATGGGCCGCGCATCGACCGCGTGCGCGTCGTGCGGCAGGAGCGCTTGGCGTAGGGCTCTTTTACAGGGACGTAAGCCCAGTTACCGCTGAGTACACGCCTCGGCATTTGCAGAATGCCTGTAACGCTGGCATTGTGCCAGCATGGCTATCCAGATCACCATTCGCGACGTCGCGGAGAAAGTCCGTGACGAACTCGCCGCACGTGCGGCGTTGCAGGGCAAGTCCATGCAGGAGTACCTGCGGGCGGAACTCGAGCGCCTGGTCGCCCGGCCTTCAATAGAGGCATGGCTGGAACAGGTGCGCAAGAGAAAGCGTGCTTCGCAAACCCGCGTCGCTGCCTGTCGAATTCTGAAAGCTCGCGACGCTGACCGACGTTGAGCGCCGTCCTGGACGCATCGGTGCTGGTCGCCGCGCTGGTCGATTCCGGCCCGTCCGGCACATGGGCGGAAGAGATTGTCGCGGCCGGGGCCCTGCATGCGCCCGACCTGGCGCGCGTCGAAACCGCCAGCATCCTACTGTGAACGGGGGTCCGAACCCGCGTCATTCTGAGGATGGGCGCACGTTGGTCGGTCCCGCGCTGGGGTGCGTTGCTCGCTGATTGACGTCGCTTGGGACCGTTCGATCGCGGGCTCTTTATCCCCCGCTTTATCGCCCGATCCCGCGCTGTGCAGTGTGCCGCCGCAACGTGGCGGCAGACGCCGATGGGCATTGCTCTCAGATCGGTGAGATCGCGGTGAGCGGTGACGTGGGCGCGCTCGGTGTCGCTCGCGCGGGTGTCGGCTATGCTCGGCGCGACAAGCAGATAGACGAAGGCCCGGGACTCGATTTGGCGTCAGACCCCGGGCCTTCCATGCGCAGCGCCCGTAACGGGCTTTGTGCAGGCCCTTTATGCCTGCCCGAGCCCGGCGCTGTCCAGTGCTTGGGGGAGGGGCATTGGGGGTGCTCGGGGAGCCGAGCTATCGGCTCTACAACTGTGCGCGCTGTGCCGTGCAGGTTCGGATCTGCCGGCGCTGCGATCACGGCAACGTGTACTGCGGCGCCGCGTGCGCGCGGATCCGCCGTCGCGAGTGCACCGGGCGGGCGAGCGCGCGCTATCAACGCACCCGTCGCGGCGCGCACCGCCACGCCGCCCGGCAGCGGGCCTACCGCGAGCGTGCGCGCGGCAAAGTGACGCATCAGGGCTCCCCTGGCGTGGTGCTTCGGTGCATCGTCTCCGGCACCGCAATCAAGCAGGGGAAGTACACTGATGTGTCATGCCACGACGATGCCGCGCTCGGGCAGCGCTGCGCGTTCTGTCGCGCCCCGCTGCCGCGCTGGACGCGGATCCGCGCCGGGCCCTGGGGCCGCTGGTGAGCGGCCGCCGTCGGGCTCGTCATCGTGATCTCGCGCGCGCTCGAGGCGGAGATCCTGCGCCTCCATCACGCCGAGCACTGGCCCGTGGGCACGCTCGCCCGCCAGCTGCAGGTGCATCACGCCACGGTGCGCCGCGTGCTCGCGCAGGCGGGCGTGGCGGTCGTGCCGCAGGTCGTGCGTGCCTCGATGGTCGATCCGTACCTGCCGTTCATGCTCGAGATCTTGACGCGCTACCCGACGCTGCGGGCGAGTCGCCTCCATCGGATGGTGCGCGAGCGCGGCTATGCGGGCGGTCCCGAGCACTTCCGCGCGATCGTTGCGCGCTACCGGCCGCGGCCCGCCGCTGAGGCGTATCTGCGCCTGCGCACCCTTCCGGGGGAGCAGGGGCAGGTGGACAGCAGGTGCTCGAGGAGCTTGCCGCCGAGATCGAATCGCTGACCGAGCAGGCCCGGGTGCACGCACGCCAAGCGGGTCTGCGAGCTGCGCGCCTCAGGCCGCTACGGTCGGTATCTGCGACTGACCAAGACCGGCAAGCCGCGGATCGACGCCGCTCGCATCGCCCTAACTCGAGAAGCTCGACGGCAAGTTCGTGGTTCACTCGAACGACGATACGCTCTCGGCCGCCGACCTCGCCCTGGGCTACAAACAGTTGCAGCGGGTCGAGATGCCGTAGGCGCGCGTTGAAGAGCGGGTTGAAACTGCGCCCCGTGTATCACTGGGCGCCGCATCGCAGCCACGCGCAGGTCGCGCTCACGGTGTTGGCGCTGCTGCTCGAGCGCGTTGCCGGGCAGGCGTGCGGTGACACCTGGCGCAACATCCGCGACGATCTGAAGCAGATAAAACCCGCTCAATGGTCGAGCCCGAACGGTACCGTCTGGCAGGTCACGGAACCGAGCCCGGGATGCTGCCCAGCGCCTGAAATCGCTCAAGCGCCTGAAATCGCTCAAGCCCCTGAAATCGCTGAAGATCAACGATCCCCCGCCGATCCTCGGGCTGGCCTGAGCGCCTGCGTACAGGGCGTTTTGGGCTGTGCCCGTAAGCCGCTGTCGCGCCTCGGAAATCCGGCCCCTTGTCAGCAGCTGCTGTCAAAGTCGGGTCTGAGGAAGAACTCGAGCACGGCCACGTTCACGGTCCCGGCGGTCACCACCATCACGGATGATCTGCTTCACCTCTCCCGGCTTTCGCGGGAGAGGTCAAGCACGACGCGGGTGAGGGCCCGGAGTAGTAATTCCTACTTATCTCCCTCGCGGACATTCCCAGTGACGCAGGCTCGCGCGAGGCGCAGTCTCGGGCGCGTAAAGGTTTTCCTCCTGCGTGAAAATTGGCCGGCAGCCGAAGGGCTTGCCGCGCTTCTTTCGCATTCGCGGCAGGCAGCGCACGTCTTGTCGCAGCGTCCGCTGCAGACGCTTGATCCAGGCTGGGAAAGTCGCGAACGGCGACGCTGTCGACCTGCCACTTTGTAGAGCCAGAAAAAGGAGTCGAGATCATGAAGAAACTGGTATTCGGTAGTGTAGCTATCGCACTAATTGCTGTTGCACCGGCCTACGCCGACAGCGCACCGGATCTGGCAAAGCAGAAGCAATGTTTTGGTTGTCATTCGGTGGATAAGGAAGTGCTGGCACCGTCATTCAAAGCCATCGCCAGGAAATTCAGTGGGATGAAAAACGCACAGACAATGCTCGAACAGATAGTCATGAAGGGCAGCGACGGTGCGGCCTATCACTGGGGCTCCATGAAAATGCCTGGTCCCGGAGCCCGCGAGCCGGTCAATCAGGAGGAGGCTACCCAACTCGTGCAGTGGATTCTGGGTCAACAACAATAAGGACTCGCGTGACAATAACGAGAAACCGCTAGTCGACGCCGCGGCCGGCATCGTCCAACAGCACCTCGATCACGCAGAACCCCTGGTCGATCGAGCCGATCAGGGCCTGGTAGCGCCCCTCGCTCGCGCGCAGCGCCTGTTCGACCTCACGCAAGCGCACGAGCATGACGTGGTCGATGCCGACGATCGCGTCGACTTCGCCGCTGCGCAGCGCCTCGAGCGTCGCTTCGGCCTGCTCGAGACGTCGACCGAGGTCCGCCTGGTCAGCCATTGCTGCCGTCCATCGGGGCGGGCGGCAGCCGCAACGTCGCCCGGACCTGGTGGTTTCCTTCAAGGTGCCCACGATCATGACGGCCGGCGACGGCTCGATCAGGACCAGGCACGGCGTCACGAGCACCTCATATTCCAGTGCTTCGCGATAGTGCTCGAGCACGTCCACGACCTCGTGGTCGATTTCGCAATCGCCTGCCGTTTCGCGCAGGTGCCGGAAGTTCTGCAGCGCCGCCACGGAATTCGGCCCATCGCCCGCCACCAAGAGCTTGACGTGCCGCATCGGATGCTTGACGGTGCGAGTGGCTGCTGCCGCGGATCTTGACGATGAGCGCCTCGCGCCGATGGTCACCTGCCGGATTCCACTCCTGGCGCAGCACGATCAACGCATCGATCAGCGACGAGATCCCGATGCCGCTGATCCTGTCGACCACGTGATCCGGATCGGTCTGGTTCACGTAGATGCAGGTCGTGCCGCGGCCCTTGCAGTACGTGAGCAGGCGTAGGAGGAAGTCGAACGCCGCCTCGTGCGAGCCCATGCGCTGGCAGGCGCTGATCGCATCGATGAAAACGTGCCGCCCCTGGAAGAAACCGCCGTGGATCGCGTCGTCGAACCCGGCTACGCCCGACGCGAAGCGCGGTCCGAGCGCGCGATCGGTCAGCGAGGTGCCGGAGATCGGCATCAGCACGCGGCCACCCTGCGCGATCAGGTATGGATACTCGTTGCTCAGGGACCCCGGGCCACGGAACTTGATCACCCGCAGGCGCCGCGTCGACACCTGTCCGAGCACCGGTGGTCGAGCCGCAAGACGCAGTCCGTCAGGTATTCGAGCCGATGCAACGGGCTCGGCCGCGACCGAGCCGGTCTTGACCGTGAGCAGGACGGTCTGTTCCTGCTCGAGCAGCCAGTTGTGCAGCACGATGAGCTGGTCTTCTTCCCTGCACGGATCGCGGAACAGGCGCAGCAGGAGGTCTGCGGCGCCGATCACGATGCGGCGCGCGCCCAGCGCGCGGATGTGGCCTGCCAGGATGCCGAGCAGGCCGCCGATGTCGAAGTCCCCGGCCTGCACCACCCCGGTCGGGACGGCCGCCTCGATGGTCAGCAGCTTGGCCGCCTGCTCGAGCGGCGCGAGGTTCCAGCCAAGCGTCGCGGCATTGCGACGAATCGACGCAGCGCTCTGCTCGAACGTGACCAGGATCGGGTCGCGGGCGGCCCGGTCCTTCAGCCGACATTCTCGAGGCCTCGATGGTTTCGTTCGATAGCCTGCCAAGCCGGACCCGTGGTTCGCTGTCAGACCTGTCTGACTCAGTCTCGGTCTTCGGGAGACGGGCGGTCGGTTACCGGCAGAGGCGCCGCCTGAAGCTCGAGCACCCGGGTGACCGAGGCGGGATACCGCTCGAGCTTGGCGGCGGGGACGCCGCGGTCGTCGCGCCCGCTCCCCACCGCAGTTGGGCCAGATGCCCTGCCGTTTGCTGTCGGCGCATTCGGCGCCGAAGATGTTCCGCGCCGCGGCGGGTCAACCGGCGGGTGCATTTGACGTTGTCTGTACCGGGCGCCCGGTCCGTGCCTGCAGTCGGCGACGTCGGGCGCCCGTGGAGTCGCCGGCGTTACAGCGCCGCGGCGGGCGCCGGTGGGAACGTTCGCGGCCGCCTTCCGGTCCAACTTCTGGAGTCGCGCGCGAAACGCTCGACACGGAATGAATCGCACATGGCAGGAAGCTTGAAAGTCCTCGTCGCCGCCGCCATCCTCGCGGGCGCCGCCGGTTGCGCCTATCAGGACCCGCTGCATCTGCCGGACCCGTATCCGCGCCAGCGTTCGGGCGGCTACTACGACCCGTCGTATCACTACGACCCGTATTACTACGGCCCGTATTACGGCGGCGGCAGCTCCGGCTATTACTCGCGCTATTACGGTTACGGCAGCGACCCTGGCTACTATTACCGGGGCGCGCCGACTTACGGCTATTACTACCCGTACCCGCGCTACCCGGTCGTGTACTGCGTCGACGCGAACCGCGACGGCCGCTGCGACCGCAAGCGCCATGATCGGGATCACGACGGCGATCACGACGGTTACGACCGTGACCACGACGGCCGCGGCGACGGCGCCGGTCCGCGGCGCGATCGCGACCGCGAAGGCCGCTTCGTCCCGCGGGAGGGTCGCCGTGATCCGGAACGCCTCGTCCCGGGCAGCCGCCAGCTGGAACGCCGGGCCCCGCGGGAGGGCGCACGCTCACCAGGGACCGCCGGCATGGTGCCGCGAGCCGTCCCGACGACGCCGAAGCAGGCTCCCGTCGCGCCGCGCGCCACCCCTCGCGCACGCGACCCGGGCCCTGCTGCGGCACCTGCTCCGCGCTCGCGGGCCGCGGCCCGGCCGCAACGTGAGCTCCGTCCGAACGCGGAGCCCGCGCAGAAACCACTGCGATAGGCGCCGGGCGCGCAAGTCGCGGCTCTGCCGCGCCAGCAAGGGCCCTGCGCGGGCCCTTCTGCGTTTCGGTTAATCTGCGCGCCCCGACCGCGGGCGCGCCGCGCAGATTAACCGAAACACAGAGGCCCGCGCAGGGCTTTTGCTGGCGCGGCAGAGCCACGACTTGCGCGCCCGTATCGGCCGTGGTTTCTGCGCGGCCCCTCGCGTTCGGAGCGGAGACCGCGTTGCGGCCGCAGCGGCCCGCGAGCGCGGAGCAGGTGCCGCAGCAGGGCCCGGGTCGCGTGCGCGAGGGGTGGCGCGCGGCGCGACGGGAGCCTGCTTCGGCGTCGTCGGGACGGCTCGCGGCGCCGGCCTGCCGGCGGTCCCCTGGTGAGCGTGCGCCCTCCCGCGGGCCCCGGCGTTCCAGCTCGGCGGCTGCCCCGGGACGAGGCGTTCCGGATAACGGCGACCCCTCCGCGGGACGAAGCGGCCTTCCGCGGTCGCGATCGCGCCGCGGACCGGCGCCGTCGCCGCGGCCGTCGTGGTCACCGTCGTAACCGTCGTGATCGCCGTCGTGATCCCGATCATGGCGCTTGCGGTCGCAGCGGCCGTCGCGGTTCGGCGTCCGAACACAGTACACGACCGGGTAGCGCGGGTACGGGTAGTAATAGCCGTAAGTCGGCGCGCCCCGGTAATAGTAGCCAGGGTCGCTGCCGTAACCGTAATAGCGCGAGTAATAGCCGGAGCTGCCGCCGCCGTAATACGGGCCGTAGTAATACGGTCCGTAGTGATACGACGGGTCGTAGTAGCCGCCCGAACGCTGGCGCGGATACAGGGTCCGGCAGATGCAGCGGGTCCTGATAGGCGCAACCGGCGGCGCCCGCGAGGATGGCGGCGGCGGCGACGAGGACTTTCGAGCTTCCTGCCATGTGCGATTCATTCCGTGTCGAGCGTTTCGCGCGCGACTCCAGAAGTTGGACCGGAAGGCGGCCGCGAACGTTCCCACCGGCGCCCGCCGCGGCGCTGTAACACCAGCAACTCCACGGACACCGACGTCGCCGACTGCAGGCACGGACCGGGCCGCTGAGCAACCGCCGGTTGACCCGCCGCGGCGCGGAACATCTTCGGCGCCGAATGCGCCGACAGCAAACGGCAGGGCATCTGGCCCAACTGCGGTGGGGAGCGGCCAAGACGCACGGCGCCCCCGCCGCCAAGCTGGAGCGGTATCCGCCTCGGGGCCCTCGAGCTTCAGGCGGCGCCTCTGCCGGTAACCGACCGCCCGTCTCCCGAAGACCAAGCTGAGGTCAGACAGGTCTGACAGCGAACCGCGGCTTCCAGCCGCAGGCTATCGAACGAAACCATCGAGGCCTGGAGAGAATCTGTCACTGGGCCGCCCGCGACCCGATCCTGGTCACGTTGGAGCAGAGCGCTGCGTCGATTCGTCGCAATGCCGCGACGCTTGGCTGGAACCTCGCGCCGCTGGAGCAGGCGGCCTGCTGACCATCGAGGCGGCCGTCCCCCGAGCCGGGGTGGTGCAGGCCGGGGACTTCGACATCGGCGGCCTGCTCGGCATCCTGGCAGGCATCCGCGCGCTGGGCGCGCGCCGCATCGTGATATGCACGCAGACCTCCTGCTGCGCCTGTTCCGCGATCCATGCAGGGAAGAAGACCAGCTCATCGTGCTGCACAACTGGCTGCCTGGAGCAGGAACAGACCATTGCCTGCTCACGGTCAAGACCGGCTCGGCCCGAGCCCGTTGCATCGGCTCGAATACCTGACGGACTGCGTCTTGCGGCTCCGCACCGGTGTCGGACAGGTGTCGACGCGGCGCCTGCCAGGTGATCAAGTTCGTCACCCGGGTCCCTGAGCAACGAGTATCCATACCTGATCGCGCAGGGTGGCCTATCGGCACCTCGCTGACCGATCGCGCGCTCGGACCGCGCTTCGCGTCGGGCGTAGCCGGGTTCGACGACGCGATCCACAGCAGTTCTTCCAGGGGCGGCACGTTTT
>CAVQQX010000047.1:0-4217 GCA_963714645.1 uncultured Gammaproteobacteria bacterium | reverse complement strand
CGCGTACGTGACGTTGCCGCCGCCGGACGCGACCTTCATGCGCCACTCGCCCGACGGGCAGTCGCGCCAGACGAAGGCGCCCACGTCGCTCGCGCCGTTGATCACCGGCGCGCCGCACGGGTACGCAGGCGCGCCACCCGGGACGACGTGCGCCGCGCTGCCACCCTCGGTGATGCGATAGAGGCGATTCGCTGCGAGTCCGTTGTAGGTGCCGATGGCTCCGCTCGGCCACTCCACGCGCAGGTCGACCGTGGTGGCGCCCGCGAGGCCGAAATGCGCGCGCCAGAGATCCTGCGACCAGCGGTGATATCCGCCGTTCTGCACGCGCAGCTGCGTCTTGCCGGCCGCCGTCGCGAAGACACGTGCGCCGACCGCGTCCCGGTCGGATTGCTGGCCCACGAGGTCGACCTGCACCCAGTGGTTCGAGTTACCCTGGTTGCGGAACAGCCTGTTCGGGCCGCCGAATCCGAGCGGGCGCAAGTTGAAGCCGTTCGTCACGAACAGGTCCAGGAAGCCGTCGACGTTGTAGTCGGCCGTGACCGCGGAATCCGCCGTGCCGGCGTTGCTCGCCACTGCAATGCCGATCGGGCCGGCGGCGCCGCCTGCGTTCGACACCGCGACGAACGTGCCGTTGCCCTGATTCTCGTACAGGATGTTCGGCAGGTTGCTCGCGCCGGTGCGGCACGCGAGGTAGAGGTCGACGTCGCCGTCGTTGTCGTAGTCGCCGGCCGTGGCGCTCACGCATTGCACCGGGGCGCCGAGGCCCGCATCGACGGTGTCGTCCTCCCAGCCCCCGGAATAGTTCATCAGCAGCGTCGGGCGGGCCGGCTTGTCGCTCGGCCACAGGCCCGTGCTGACGAGGTTCGTGAAAGGCTGTGAAGTATCGGCGAGCACGTAGGCCTCGCTGAAGACATTGGCGCTCGTCGGCGTGAGCTTGGTCTGGATCACCGCCGTCCACTGCTGCGTGGCGGGGTCATAGCCGATCTGCATCAGCGGCAGCTGGCTGTCCGCAGTCGGCGCCGGGGGGAAACCGGCCACGGTCGCATCGGCGGCGGAGAGCGTGAACGGCATCGTGGCCGGATTGCGCGCGCCTGCCCCGATCTGGATCTTCTTGAAGTCGATGGTCGTGTCGGAGTCGGACTTGTTCCAGTCCACGCTCAGCGTGACGTTGCCGCCGGTCTTGAACTTGAACCCCTTCGTGCCACCGGTGAGCTGTGCCTCGAAGTGAGTGTCCGTGCCCTTGACGACCGATGCCGGGCGCAGCTGCACGCCGCTCAACAGGAACATGTCCAGGCGACCGTTGTTGTCGAAGTCCGCGACCACCGAATCGACCACCTTCTCGACGATGGGGAACAGCCCGTTCGGCGCCGTGACGTCGAACACCTTCTGCCACGGCAGCGGCAGCGTGTTGTAGATCTTCTGGGGGAACTTCGCCTCCCCTGGGCAGAGGAAATCGAGCCGGCCGTCGTTCGTCGCGTCGAACAGGTGGCCGTAGTGCGTGCGGTTGCACACCAGCTTCGCGGTGCCCGTGAGCTCGCCGAACGTGCCGTTCGCATTCTGGTGGAACAGCTTGGCGATGCCGCCGTACTGCGTCATCACGAAGTCGGACCGTCGATCGCCGTCGTAGTCGAGCCATACGGGCAGGCGCCCGCCCACGTTGGTAATGTCGAGGCCGAGCTCCACGGTCCGGTCCACCAGGCGCTGGTGCTCGTTGACGAGGAACTGGCTCAGGTTGCCGGTGCCCGTGCTCACGACGAGGTCGAGGTCGCCGTCGTTGTCGTAGTCGGCCCAGGTGGCCCCGTGCGTGTCCGCGTTGGGGCGGTTGCGCCAGGTCAGCACGTCCGGGCCGATGCGGTAGAACGTGCCGTTGCCGCGGTTGAGGAACAGCGTCGGCTGCTGCCGGTGATTGCTCGCGAACAGGTCGGGGTAGGAGTCGCCGTTCAGGTCGCCCCAGGACGCGCCGTAGCTCTCCTGGCTGGAGGCGACATTGGCCGTGCCCGAAACGTCGCTGAAGCTGATGGCGGCGTGCGCGCAGGGGACCGCGAGCGCCGCAAGCGCCGCAGCAACGAACCGCGCATCACGCCTGCCACGCCCGGAGGCGTCCCTGCGGACCGAATTGAATGATTTCATCGCTCGTGTCTTCCTTGTCTTGCTCTTGTCTTGCTTCTTCCGTGTCCAGCTCGCTTCGCCAATGATCCCCCGTCGCCAAGGACGCAACAATTCGGCCGACGCCACCCCCGGGCAGGCCGCTGCGCCTACAGGGCGCGCGCCGTTCGTCCGGCATCCTCCAGCGCAGCGTTCGGTTCGCTCAGGACGACATCCGCGACCGGTTCGCGCGGATCGCGCATGCGGTTGAAGAATCCCCGCACCATCGCCAGCGCGGTGACCTGCCAGACGACCTGCCCGAAGACGGCGTCGCCCAGGCTGCCGACACGTCGCATCCGCCAGAGGACCAGCAGCAGCAGCACGCCAGCCACCGCGACCGCCGGCCACGGCGTTGCCGGGAGCGCGACCAGCGAGCCGAGCAACGCCACCCAGAGCCCGAGCCCGAGCAACAGGTGACGTTGCGTCTGGATGGCGCGGTAGAAATAGGGTCGACCGAGCGAAGCGCGCAGCAGCTCCCCTGCTCCGTCGAGGTAGCGTGTGCGCCACCGCCGGGCCAGCAGCGGCCAGTCGGACTCGGTGCGGCCGTGATGCAGGACGCCCGGCACGGGGATGCGGCGCAGTGACCAGCCCGCGGCGCAGAGGCGCAGTCCGAGCTCCATCTCCTCGTACGCGTGCAGGTTGCGGTTGGAGAAATAGCCCACGTCGCGCAAGGCGGCCGCCCGGTAGAGCCCGCCCATGTCCAGCCATTCGCAGTCCCGCGCGCTGCCCTCGGCGGCACGGCGCTTGCGCCCGCGGAACTGGTAACTGGCCTCGCTTTCCTCCTCGACCAGTCCTGCGACACCGCCCAGACGCGCGTCCGCCTGCATGGCGGCAAGCGCGGCCTCGAGGAATGCCGGCTGCAGCTCCATGTCGCCGTCGAGGATGTAGACGAACTCGCCGCTCGCGCGCTGATAACCCAGTTGCGGACCGATGCCGCAGCGGCGCTCCTGCCGGTGACGCAGCTGCACGACCCGCACCGGGTAGCGGCGCGCGATCTCGATCGTGCGATCGGTCGAGCCGCTGTCCGCGAGAATCACCTCGCCGCCGATCCGGTCGAGCGCCGTGAGCGCGGATTCGATCGCGGCGGCAACGTGGCGCTCTTCGTCGAGCGCCTTGATGATGATCGAAACGCGAACCGGCAGCGGCGAGCTGCCACGCGCGACCGTGCGACCTTCGACGTCCTGCATGTCAGTACACGTTGTGCTGGCGATGCCGCAGCGCGTTCATCGGCTTCACCAGGATCACGCGCCACGGTCGCTCGAGTTCGCCGTTGAGCTTCCGCCAGATCTCGCGCGAATACTCGCGCAGGGTCTCGGCAATCGCCCAGTACCGGCGGCGCCAGTCCGGGATGTCGAGATCGGAGTCCGGGAAACGGGTTTCGTAGCCGCAGGCGGCCAGGCTGCGACCGGCGATCCGCTCCAGGCCGTCGAGCGTGCGCGCCGTGAAGTAGGCCTGCCACTTGCCGGAGTTCCGTTGCAGGCCGCGCCGGCTGCCGTTCGTCCCGGCCTGCAGGTACGGTTGCGCGGAGTCGAGCACCGCCGCGTCGAACGGCAGGTCGAGGAAGGCGCAGATGCGACGCAGCGACGACTCGGGCTCGGCCGTGAGGTCCTCGTAGCGGACCTCGAGGTAGCACGTCTCGCCGAGCCGGCGACCCTGATCGCGACCCATCGAGACCACCTTTTTCCAGCGGAACACCGTGAGTTCGGGCTGCCGCTTCCAGCGGCGGTGGAACGACACGGCACAGTCGCGCCCGTCGCGGATCACGTGCACGAAGCGCGCGTCGGGGAAGAGATGCGCGAGTGCGGGCAGGTGCTGCACGTGCTGCGGGGTCTTCTCGCACCACCGCCGCTTGCCCTGCCCCCGGGCGAAGTGGCGGAATACCCCGTCGAGCACCGCGGCGAGCGACCGCGGATGCTCGCGCCAGTCGACGGGC
Organism: uncultured Gammaproteobacteria bacterium; assembly: GCA_963714645.1. GTDB lineage: Bacteria > Pseudomonadota > Gammaproteobacteria > Steroidobacterales > Steroidobacteraceae > RPQJ01. Next base: position 139 of record CAVQQX010000047.1, on the reverse strand, counting down.
AGCGGCACCGCGTGGTGCCCGTTGGCTTCGCGGAACACGGCGAGGCGGCAGACGTCCTGCCAGAGCTCGTGGAAGTTCGCATCGAGCGCAAGGTCGCCGTACGACGCCTGGCGCGCGATCAGGTACGGGATCAGCCGCG
>CAVQQX010000046.1:0-5688 GCA_963714645.1 uncultured Gammaproteobacteria bacterium | reverse complement strand
TGTCTGGTCGCCTTTCAACCGTACGTATTGCTGATCCACAACGCCCAGAGGCAGGGCCAGAGCAGCAGCCAGATGCCGATCGGCCGATCGAGCCGCATCAGCCGCGCATATTCCAACAGCCGCCCGCGGACACCGAGGGCGTGCGCGATGCCGTCGTCGAGTTTACCGAGGTCGTTCATGGCGTCGTGCTCAGGCGTTGCGGAAGCGTCCGCCGCCGCCGACCCAGCGGTCGACGAGGCCCGCTATGTTCGCCTGCGGTCCGGCCAGCATCAATGCCGCGGCGCGCTGGACGTTCGGCAGCAGGTCCGCGTCCCGGACGAGGTCGGCGACGCGCAGCTGCATCAGACCCGTCTGACGGGTGCCCAACAGTTCGCCCGGCCCACGCAGTTCGAGGTCCCGCCGCGCGACCTCGAACCCGTCACTGGTTTCCCGCAGCACGGCGAGCCGCTCGCGCGCGATCGGCGAGAGCGGAGCCTGGTACAGCAGCACGCAGGTGCTCTCGACCGAGCCGCGCCCGACGCGGCCGCGCAACTGGTGCAGCTGTGCGAGCCCCATGCGCTCCGCGTTCTCGACCACCATCAGGCTCGCGTTCGGCACGTCCACCCCGACCTCGATCACCGTCGTCGCGACCAGCAGGTCGAGCTTGCCCTGCTTGAACGAACCCATGACCGCGTCCTTCTGGCGACCTGCCATGCGGCCGTGCACCAGACCGATCCGCACGCCCGGCAGCGCCTCGGCGAGCTGCGCCGCGGTCTTTTCGGCGGCCTCGTAGCGGACCAGCTCCGACTCGTCGATCAGCGGGCAGACCCAGTACGCCTGGCGACCGGCACGGCAGGCGGCATCGATGCGCTCCACGATCTCGTGGCGGCGTGCATCCGGCAGCACCACGGTCTTGATCGGCGTGCGGCCGGGCGGCAGTTCGTCGATGAGCGACACGTCGAGGTCGGCATAGGCCGTCATCGCGAGCGTGCGCGGTATCGGCGTGGCCGTCATCACCAGCTGGTGCGGGTACCGACCCTCCATGCGTCCCTTCTCACGGAGCTGCAGCCGCTGGTGCACGCCGAAGCGGTGCTGTTCGTCGACGACGACGAGCGCGAGCTCGCGGAAAGCGACGCCCTCCTGGAACAACGCGTGCGTACCGACCGCGACGGAGATCGCCCCGGATTCCAGGTCGGCCTCGAGGGCGGCGCGGGCGCGGCCCGTGTGTCGCCCGGTCAGCAATGCCACCCGCACGCCGAGCGGGTCGAGCCACGCATGGAAATTGCGTGCGTGCTGCTCCGCGAGCAGCTCGGTCGGCGCCATGACCGCCGCCTGCGTGCCGTTCTCCACCGCGCGCAACGTGGCCAGCGCCGCGACGACCGTCTTGCCGGAACCCACATCGCCCTGCACCAGGCGCATCATCGGTTGTGGCCGGGCGAGGTCCCGCTCGATTTCGTCCCAGGCGCGCGCCTGCGCCCCCGTCAGTCGAAACGGCAGCTGCGCGCGACCGCGCTCGACCAGGTCCGTGCGCGCCGGCAGGGCCCATGAGTGGTCGTGCTCGGCCGCCTGTCGCAGCAGGCGCAGGCTCAGCTGGTGGGCGAGCAGCTCCTCGAAGGCGAGTCGACGCTGGGCAGGATGGCGACCGGCTGCGAGTTGGGCGAGGTCCGCGTCCGGCGGCGGCCGGTGAACGTAGTGCAGCGCGGCTTCGAGCGTGGGCAGGTCGAAGGCGTCGAGCACGCCACCCGGCACGTAGTCGGCGATCGCGCCCTGCGACAGCAGGTCGAGCGCGAGGTCGGTCAGGGCACGAAGACGGCCCTGCTGCACGCCTTCGGTCGTCGGATACACGGGCGTCAGGCATTCCGGCACGGCTTCGGCGCGCGCCGACGAAGGCACGCGACGGTACTCGGGGTGCACGATCTCGAGGCCGCCCGGCCCCAGGCGCACCTCACCGAAACAGCGAAGCCGCAATCCGCGCACGAGCTGCTGCTGCTGCGTGCCCGAGAAGTGGAAGAAGCGCAGCGTCAGGAAGCCGGTGCCGTCCGCAACGCGCACCAGCAGCGTGCGACGCCGACGGAACGCGACCTCCGCGAGCTGCACCACGCCCTCGATCGCTGCACGCTCGCCGTGACGCAACCGGCCGATCGGTACGACGCGCGTGCGGTCCTCGTACCGCAGCGGCAAGTGGAACAGCACGTCCTGCACCGTGTCGAGACCGAGGCGGGCAAGCGATTCGGCGAGCGCCGGCCCGACGCCGCGCAATGCCGTGACCGGACGCTCGGCGAGCGTGCTGGCAGCCGAGCCCATGCGCGGCCTAGAGAACCAGCACGGCGTCCACTTCGATCGCCGCGCCGCGCGGCAGCGCGGCCACGCCGAGCGCGGCCCGAGCCGGGTAAGGCTGCGCGAAATACTCCGCCATCACCTTGTTGACGACCTGGAAGTGGCCGAGGTCGGTCAGGTAGACGTTGATCTTGACGGCGTGGTGCAGGTCGCCGCCCGCGGCCCGCGCGACCGCCCGCAGGTTGTCGAACACGCGACGGACGTGCGCCTCGATGTCGCCGCCCACGAGCTCGCCCGTGGCGGGGTCGAGTGGAATCTGCCCCGACAGGTAGACGGTGCTGCCGGCCTTGACGGCCTGCGAATAGGTGCCGATGGCATTGGGTGCGTGGGTAGTCGAGACGGCGGCGAACGGCACGGTGCGGCTCCTGTTGGCGTGCGGCGTGCAGAGCGTAGTGGAGCGCGCCCGGCGTGAAAAGCTCGTGCCGAGCCGTTCCCCTCCCCCCGGGCGTGCCGGGAGGCGCCCGCGGCTGACGCCGACGCCGGTCGAATCAGGGCGTGAAGGTCGCGGCGCGGGTCAGGAACGTGTAGTCGCCCTCGATCGCCATCAGGCCGATCAGGATCAGCAGGCAGAGCGGCGGCACGAGGATCGCGAGCTTGAGCGCGAGCCGCTCCCACTTCATGTGCATGAAGATCGCGACGATGAAACCCGCCTTGAGCAGCATGAACACGATGATCAGCGTCCAGCGCAACATCCCCTGCACGTGGAAGTAGTCGACCGCGTACGACATCGCGCTCAGGACGAACAGCAGCAGCCAGATCCACAGGTAGACCTTGATCGGGTGCTGGGTGCCTTCGTGCGTTTCCTGGATTGCCTCGTGCGTCGACATGGATGGCCCTACCAGAGATAGAAGAACGCGAAGATGAAGACCCAGACGAGATCGACGAAGTGCCAGTAGAGGCCGGTGATCTCGACGATCTCGTAGTTGCCCGACTGCTCGTAGTCGCCGCGCCAGACCTTGAGGGCGACGATCGTGAGGTAGACCACGCCGGCCGAGACGTGCAGGCCGTGGAAACCCGTGATCATGAAGAACGCCGAGCCGAACTGCGCGGCGCCGAGCGGATTGCCCCAGGGCCGGATGCCCTCCTCGACGATCAGCTTGGTCCACTCGAAGGCCTGCATGCCGACGAACACCGTGCCGAATGCGGCCGTGATCAGCATCAGGGAGGTCGTGCGCGCGCGGTTGCGCCGGTAGCCGTAGTTGACGGCCATCGCCATCGTGCCGCTGCTGCTGATCAGGATGAACGTCATGATCGCGATCAGGATCAGCGGGATCGGCGCCCCGCCCAGGCTGAGCGCGAAGACCTCGCTCGGGTTCGGCCACGCCACCGTCGTCGATATGCGCACGTGCATGTACGAGACGAGGAAGCACGAGAAGATGAACGTGTCGCTCAGCAGGAAGATCCACATCATCGCCTTGCCCCACGGCACGGGGAAGGCTTGCTTGTCCGCGGCGAAATCGGTGACTACGCCGGGCAGCCCCTCGACGGTGCCGGACGGCTCGATCGGTCGCGTCATGATTTCGACAGCCATAGGCGTGCAGGGCCCCCGGAGTTCAGGTGAGACGCAACAGCGCGAACAGGACCAGCCAGACCAGCAGCAGGAAGTGCCAGTACACGGTGCAGAGCTCGACGACCAGCCGCGTGCGGCCGACCATCGCGCTGCCGGCGCGCAGCCGCGCGGTGGCGCGGCTCCACACGACGAGCCCGCCGATCACGTGCAGCGCGTGCACGGCCGTGAGCACATAGAAGAACGCGCTTGCCGGGTTCGTCGCGGCGTAGAGACCCGCGGCCCGCAACTGCTGCCACGCGAGCCACTGGCCGACGAGGAATGCCATGGCGAACCCGCCGCCGAGCCAGAGGCTCAACCTCGCCCGCCGGGCCTGGCCGTGACCCACGGCGACCCGTGCCGCCTGCATCGCGAGGCTGCCGAGCACGAGCAGGCCCGTGTTGACCCACAGCACCTGCGGCTCGGCCACGGGCCGCCAGTCGCGCAGCGTCGTCCCCGCGGGCAGGTGCGGGGCCATCCGGATCAGGTACGCGGCGATGAAAAGCCCGAACAGCGCAGTGGCGACCCCGAGGAACACCCAGAGGCCGACCCGCGACGCGTCCGCGTCGAAAGTCTCGCCGGTGTCTCCCGCGACGCGGCCCGCGTGGGCCTCCCACGGGCGGGTGGTGAGTCTCCGGACCGCGAGCCACCAGACCAGGATGCCCGCGAGGACGCCGGTCCAGGCCGCGAACAGGTTCATACGTTGCGCCCGTGTCCCACGGCCACCGCGGTGTGCTCGTTCGGCGGCTGGTTCTGCGGGACGAAGTCCTCAGTGTTGCCAGGCGCACCGTACTCGTAGGCCCAGCGATAGGCGACCGGCAGCTCCGGTCCCCAGTTGCCGTGCCGCGGCGGCGTCTCGGGCGTCTGCCACTCGAGCGTGGTGGCGCGCCACGGATTGGGGCCGGCCGGCTTGCCGTTGCGCAGGCTCCGGATCAGGTTGAAGATGAAGATCAGCTGCGAGGCCGCGACGAACAGCGCGGCGATCGAGATCTGCGCGTTCATCGCCTGCACCGAGTCGGGGATGAACGCCGTGTCGCCCATCGCGAAGTAACGACGCGGCACGCCGAGGATGCCGAGGTAGTGCATCGGCAGGAAGATCGCGTAAGTTCCGATCAGCGTCGCCCAGAAGTGCACGCGGCCGAGCGTGTCGTTGAGCATGCGGCCCGTCATCTTCGGGTACCAGTGGTAGATCGCGCCGCAGACCACCAGCACGGGCGCGATTCCCATCACCATGTGGAAGTGCGCAACGACGAACATCGTGTCGGACAGCGGCACGTCCACCGTGACGTTGCCGAGGAACAGGCCGGTGAGGCCGCCGTTGATGAACGTGAACACGAAGCCGATCGCGAACAGCATCGGCACGGTCAGGTGCACGTCGCCGCGCCAGAGCGTGAGCACCCAGTTGTAGACCTTGATCGCCGTCGGGATCGCGATGATCAGGGTGGTGGTCGCGAAGAAGAAGCCGAAGTACGGGTTCATGCCGCTCACGAACATGTGGTGCGCCCACACGACGAAACTCAGCACGCCGATCGCGAGGATCGCCCAGACCATCATCCGGTAGCCGAAGATGTGGCGCCGCGCGTGCGTGCTGATCAGGTCGGAGACGATGCCGAACGCGGGCAGCGCGACGATGTACACCTCCGGGTGGCCGAAGAACCAGAACAGGTGCTGGAACAGCAGCGGGCTGCCGCCCTTGTGCACCGTCTGCTCGCCGAGCGAGATGATCGCCGGCATGAAGAAGCTGGTGCCCAGGTGGTTGTCGAGCGCCATCATGATCGTGCTGACGAGCAGCGCCGGGAACGCGAGCAGCGCGAGGATGGTGGCCA
>CAVQQX010000045.1:0-16404 GCA_963714645.1 uncultured Gammaproteobacteria bacterium | reverse complement strand
GCGGAAGACCTCCCGGCTTTCCTCGCTCGTGATGAGGTCGACATAACGCTGGCGATAGCGTTGCTCGACGTCGGCCATGCCATGCCACTTGTCGGGCAGCGGTCGCAGCGACTTCACGAGCAGTCGCAGGCGCGCGACCTTGACGGACAGCTCGCCGGTGCGGGTCCGGAACAGCGTCCCCTCCGCGCCGACGAGGTCGCCGACATCCCAGCCCTTGAATTCCTCGTAGGTGTCGCCGAGGGCGGCCTGCTGCAGGAACAGCTGGATCGAGCCGGTGCGGTCGGTCATCTTCGCAAAAGATGCCTTGCCCATGACCCGCTTGGCCGTCATGCGGCCGGCCACTGCGACGCGGAGCGAGTGCGTGTCGAACCACTCGGCGGCGTGCGCACCGTAGGCCGTGTGCAGTTCCTCGGCCGCGGCATTGCGCCGGAAATCGTTCGGGAACGCCTGGCCGTGCTCGCGCAGGCGCGCGAGCTTCGCCCGGCGTTCGGCGATCAGGTGGTTTTCGTCTGCCGGATCGGTAGCCGCGGGCGACCGTTGTTCTGTTTCGGACATCACCGCTCTCTTTGCGAAGGTCTCATCACTCAGTCACTTCCCTACAGTCCCTGCTTCAGGCTTTCCTCGAGGAACGGGTTCAGGTCGCCGTCGAGCACGGCCGTCGTGTTGCCGATCTCGACGCCGGTGCGGAGATCCTTGATGCGCGACTGGTCGAGCACGTACGAACGGATCTGGTTGCCCCAACTCACGTCCGACTTCGAGTCCTCCAGCACCTTGGCGGCCGCGTTGCGCTTGTTGACCTCGAGCTCGTACAGCTTCGCCTTCAACATCTTCATCGCGGTCGCGCGGTTCTTGTGCTGGCTGCGCTCGCTCTGGCACGCGACGACGATGCCGGATGGCAGGTGACGGATCCGGACCGCCGACTCGGTCTTGTTGACGTGCTGTCCGCCCGCGCCGCTCGATCGGTACACGTCGGTCTCGAGGTCGGCCGGGTTGATCTCGATGTCGATGTCGTCGTCGATCTCGGGCGAAATGAATACCGAGGCGAAGGACGTGTGCCGGCGGGCGTTGGAATCGAACGGGCTCTTGCGGACGAGCCGGTGCACGCCGGTCTCGGTGCGCAGCCAGCCGTACGCGAACTCGCCTTCGAACTTGATCGTCGCGCTCTTGATGCCGGCGACTTCGCCGCCATTGGCATCGACGATCTCGGTCTTGAAGCCGTTCTTGTCGCCCCAGCGCAGGTACATGCGCATGAGCATGTTGGCCCAGTCCTGCGCCTCCGTGCCCCCCGCCCCGGCCTGGATGTCGAGGAACGCGTTGTGCGAGTCCATCTCGCGCGGGAACATGCGTTTGAACTCGAGTTTCGCGAGCTCGCGGTCGACGCCGGCCAGGTCCTTCTCGACGGCGTGGACCATGCCTTCGTCGGCATCGGCCTCCGCCATGTCGAGCAGTTCCGTCGCCTCGGTCAGGCTCGCCTGCATGCGGTCGAGCGTCGCGACCACTCCGTCGAGTCGCGTCCGCTCGCGCCCGAGTTCCTGGGCACGCTCGGGCTGCTGCCAGACCGCCGGGTCCTCGAGCTCGCGCAGGACCTCGGTCAGGCGCTCGCGCTTGCTGTCATAGTCAAAGGTACCCCCTCAGCGCACCGGTGCGCTGCGTGAGGTCGTCGATCTGGCGGCGGATCGGATTGATTTCCATGCGGCGTGTCGTCGAGGGTGGCCACGGGCAGAACGGCGAAGTCTAACATTCCGTCGCCACCGGCCGCGGGGACGCGCCGCGTCCGCTCAAGGCCCCAGTGGCGCCACCTGGTCCGCGACAAGCTGCAGCCGCGGCGTTCCTGCGTACTCGTCGACCGTCAACCGGTAGACGAGCTCCACACGCTGCTGCGGCCGCACGACCGGTGCGGCCTGCGACTCGAAATGACGGAATGCGATCGCGTCCGCCACCTCGCCCGAGCCGGCCCGCACGCGCAGTTTCAGGTGCCGCTCGCCGACGACGCGCGCCTCGATCACCTCGAACCGGCCGTCGAACGCCGGCTCAGGGAATCCGCAGCCCCAGGGCCCGCCGTGCCGCAGGGATTCGGCGGTCGCGAGGTTGAGCTCGCCCGGCAGCAGTTCGCCGTCGGTCTGCAGGTGCCCGTCGAGCGTGCCCTCCTCGAGACGGCGCGCCACTTCGTCGGCGAACTCACGCTCGAAAGCGGGCAGGTCAGCCTCGAGCAGCGTCATGCCGGCCGCCATCGCGTGCCCGCCGAACCGCTCGAGCAGGCCGGGCCGACGCGTCGCGACGGCATCGAGGACGTCGCGAACGTGGATGCCCGCCACGGAGCGCGCCGAGCCCTTGATCCAGCCGGGATCGCCACGCGCAAAGGCGACGACGGGCCGATTGAGCCGCTCCTTGAGTCGCGACGCGACCAGGCCGACGACGCCCTGGTGCCATCCCTCGTCGAAAACGCACAGCCCCGCGGGCAGCGCGGCGTGGCCGAACGCATCGAGCCGCGCGTCGACCAGCGCCCCGGCGTCCGCCTGCATCCGGGCCTCGAGCTCGCGGCGATCGGAATTGAGCCGCGCCAGGTCCGCGGCGAGTGCCCGGGCTTCGACGGGGTCGTCGGCGAGCAGGCAGCGGATGCCGCGGCTCATGTCGTCCAGCCGTCCCGCGGCGTTCAGCCTCGGCCCGGCCTGGAATGCGAGGTCCTGCGCACCCGCGCGGGCCAGCGTGCACCCCGCGCCTTCGAGCAACGCGCGCAGGCCGGGAACGCAATGCCCGCGACGGATGCGTTCGAGACCCTGCGCGACCAGCACGCGATTGTTCCGGTCGAGCGGCACGACGTCGGCCACCGTGCCGAGCGCGACGAGGTCGAGCCATCGCGCCGGGCTTGCGCCGGCTTCGTCGGCGAGGCGTCCGTGACGCCGCAACGCGTGGGTCAATGCGGCCATCACGTAGAACGCCACGCCTACGCCCGCGAGGGCAGCGGACGCAAAGCGACTGCCGGGCGCGTTCGGGTTGACGATGGCCGCCGCCTGCGGCAACTCGCGCCCGGGCAGGTGATGGTCCGTGACGAGGACGTCGATGCCGAGACGACGCGCCTCCGCCACCCCGTCGACCGAGGCGATGCCGTTGTCGACCGTGACGATGAGGTCCGGCCGCCGTTCGGCCGCGACCTGCACGATCGCAGGCGTGAGGCCATAGCCGAACCGGAACCGGTCCGGAACGAGGAAATCAGGGGCGACGAAGCCGAGGCGCGCCAGCTGGCGCAACACGAGCGCCGTGCTGGTGGCTCCATCCGCATCGAAGTCGCCCACGACCAGCACGCGCGCGCCGCGCCGCTGACAGTCGACCAGCAGTTCGGCGGCCGCCTCGACGCCGTCGAGCGTGCCGACCGGCAGCATGCGGTCGAGCCGCAAGGCGAGATCGTCCGGGCCCGTCACCGCGCGTGCGCCGTACACGCGCCGCAGCACCGGATGCAGGGTCGAGGGCAAAGCGGCGATCACTTCCGGATGCGCCACGCGGCGCACGATGCGGCGCGGGCCCGACGGTGTCACAGGCTCGAGGCGACGGCGGGTCGACGCCAGATGCGATAGCGCGAGCGCAGGTCGAGCGCATGGACCCGGCGCCCGTCGTGCACTTCGAGGCTGCGCGGGTCGCCACCCTGCACGGCATGGCGCAGGCGTGAGAACAGGCTGCTGTCGACTTCCGCGAGCGCTTCGCCGGCATCCGTGGTCGGCGGCTGCAGCATCGCGACCAGCGCATTCGTCTCGGCCGCCTCGCCGGCCTCGCCCAGCGCGCGCTCCTTGCCGCCATGCGTACGCCAGAACGCGCGCAGCCAGAGATCGTCGCTCTGCAGTCTCCACGGCGATGTCGCGAACAGCGGTGGCGGCGGCGCGGTAAAAGTACCGAAACCCCACAGCCAGAGCGCGTTGATCGGCAGCGCGCGCGTGCTCGCTCGGCGCTGGTTGACGGGGTGGTCGTGCAGCACCATCTGCACTTCGTTCATGAGGCTGCGGACGTGCGCCCCGTCCGGCCCCGCAGGCATGTGGTCGTGGATGTTGCGACCGACCAGGGCTGCGGGGTCGGCGGTCTGGCATTGCAGCCGGCGGGGGCACCGCACCAGCCACGCCCCTTCGAGGTGCCCGACCAGGTCGAATTCGTCGCGCACGAAATGCGCGCGCAAGGTCCCGGCGAGCTGTTCGACTTCCACGGGCGACGGGCACGCATCCGCCAGCGGAGCCAGTCTCAGGTGGTCCAGCCCCGCGGCCAAGTGGACCGGCTGGGCGACGGCCCAGCCGGGAGTCGCATCGGGGCCGGCGCCGGCGGCAGCCGCGAGGCACGGTCCAGCCGGCCAGCGCTCGAGCTCCGCCGCTGCCGAAGCATCGACGGCACCGAGCAGCCAGTCACGGAAATCGCCCGCCGGCGCCTCCATCGCATCGCCGCGCCCGGCGAGCCAGCACCACGCCGACATCGGCGGCATCGTGCCCTCGGTGCGTGCCTCGACGATCGCGTCGTGCAGCCATGGCAGGGCGATGCGCAGGCGGCGATTGCCGCTCATGCCCGCATCCCGCCGGCGACACCCCACGACACCCGGACCGGATGCGACACATGCAGTATGGTGGTCACATGAAATTCCATCTGGACGACCCCGGTGACGTGAACTTCATCCGCGGCTATACCCCCGGACGACTGCAGGTCGGGGATCATACGCTCGCCTCGAGTGCGATCGTGACCGCGACGGCGCTGCTCGCAGACTGGCGTCCGACGCGGGCCGAGGACATCGCGCCGGCCGACCTCGAGCCGCTGCTCGGCCTCGCGCCCGAAGTCGTGCTGATCGGCACGGGTGTGCGGCAGCAGTTCCCCTCGCCGGAGGTGCTGCGACTGCTGTACGAGCAGCGCATCGGCGTCGAAGTCATGGATACCTCCGCCGCCTGCCGCACCTTCAACGTGCTGGTCGCCGAAAGCCGCCCGGTCGCCGCCGCCCTGATCGTCTGACGCCTCAGGAGAGGCCCTGCAGCAGCGGCACGAAGGTGACCGCGCCCAGCATTTCCTTCTCGATGCGGTCACCGCGCCGCGTGAGGCGCAGCAGCTGTTGCTCGCGGTCGGTTCCCACCGGGATCACCAGCCGCCCGCCGTCCGCGAGCTGGTCGACCAGAGCGGTCGGCACCGAATAAGCCGCGGCGGCGACGATGATTCCGTCGTAGGGCGCGTATGCGGCCCAGCCCTCGAAACCGTCGCCGTGCTTCATGTGCACGTTGCCGATGCGCAGGTCGCGCAGCACCTGGCGTGCACGCTGCTGCAGCGCCGCGATCCGCTCGATGCCGTAGAGCGTGGTGACGAGCGGCGCCAGGATCGCCGTCTGGTAGCCGCAACCCGTCCCGACTTCGAGCACCTTGCGCGGACCTCCCGCCTCGAGCAGCGACTGCGTCATGCGCGCGACGATGTAGGGCTGGGAGATGGTCTGGCCGTGACCGATCGGCAGCGCGGTGTCCTCGTAGGCGCGGCTCGCGAGTGCCTCGTCGACGAACAGGTGCCGCGGCACGCTGCGGATGCGTTCGAGCACGGCCGGGTCGGTGATGCCCTGCTCGCGCAGCCGCGTCACCAGCCGCTCGCGCGTACGCGCCGAGGTCATGCCGATGCCGCTGTGACGGGTGCGGTCGACCACGGTGCCTACTCGGTCCTGCCGTCGAGCCACGCGCCGATCTCCTCGAGCGCGAGGTGCCGGGTCAGGTCGACCTGCAGCGGCGTCACCGAGACGTAGCCCTGCGCGACGGCGTGGAAGTCGGTGCCCTCGCCCGCATCGGAGCCTTCGCCGGCGGGGCCGACCCAGTACACCGGGCGTCCGCGCGGGTCGGCCATGCGCAGGACCGGTTCGGACCGGTGGCGGTGGCCGAGCCGCGTCGCGCGGTAGCCGCGCAGCCGCTCGTACGGCAGGTCGGGCACGTTGACGTTCAGGATCATCGACGCGTGCAGCGGCGAACGCTGCAACCGCATCAGCAGCTCCGCGGCCACGCGCGCGCCGGTCGCGAAGTGCCGGCCTTCGCGCACGACCAGCGAGATCGCGATCGCGGGCAGGCCGAGGAACCGGCCTTCGATCGCGGCCGCGACCGTTCCCGAATACAGCACGTCGTCGCCGAGGTTGGCACCGTCGTTGATGCCCGAGACGACCATGTCGTGCTCGAGCTCGTCCGCGAACAGGCCGGAGATCGCGAGGTGCACGCAGTCGGTCGGCGTGCCGTTGACGTAATGCCTGCGCTCGCCGTATTCGAAGACACGCAGCGGCACATCGAGCGTGAGCGAGTTGCTGGCGCCGCTGCGATTGCGATCCGGCGCGACCACCGTCACTTCGGCGAGCGGCAGCAGCGCGTCGACGAGGTGCTGCAGGCCTTCGGCGCGGTAGCCGTCGTCATTCGAAACGAGGATTCTCAAGGTGCGCGGGACCGTATCGTTATGAGGGCCCCAGCAGTGGCGGGGTTGGCCACGAACGCACCGCCACTATACTGGAATCCCGCGCATCGCCGGAAGCGAACCGATCGACGGAGCGCAGACATGGACCCGACTCACGGCCAGGATGACGACGACGAAGACCCGGATCGCGCGGCCTTCCGGCGCGCGGTCGCGGGCGTGCGACCGCTGACGGCCCGTTCGCGGGTGGCCGCACCGCCACGGCCGGAGGCCAGGGCGCGATTCACGCGGACGACGCGCGCCGAGGTGTTGCGCGAGAGCCTGGACGCGCCGCCCGATCCTGCCGCGCCCGGACCGGGCGGTCCCGTCTCCTTCCGACGGCCGGCGGTGCGTGAGGGCGTGCTGCGCAAGCTGCAGCGCGGACGATTCGCGATCGAAGCCGAGATCGACCTGCACGGCCTCGGGCGCGAGGCGGCGCATGCCGCGCTCCGGGAATTCGTGAACGAAAGCGTGCTGCAGGGATTGCGGTGCGTCCGCGTCATCCACGGCAAGGGACTGCGCTCGGGCCCGGGCGGTCCCGTGATCAGGCACTTCGTCGATCACTGGCTGCGGCGGAGCGAGAACGTACTCGCGTTCGCGAGTGCGCGACCCGCGGACGGCGGGACCGGTGCGGTCTACGTATTGCTCACGGACCTCACCCGCCCTGCGGCCGACCTCTCCCGCAAGCGGGAGAGGTGAGGCCTATCACTCGTCGTTCTCGGCGGCGGCCTCCCAGGCATCCGCGAGCAGTTCATGCAGCACGGCGGTCGCGAACGTACCGCGCGGGAGCGTGAACCGGACGACGAGCGTCGCGTCATCCTCGAATTCCCAGGACAGCTCACGGACCGGCAGTCGTAGCGCACGGCGCTCGTGCTCGAGTCCTGCGTGCGCAAGCAGTTCGACCGTCGGTTCGTGGCCCGCGAGCGCGCCCTGTTCGACCTCGAGCGCGGCCGCCGTGGCCGGCACGGCGCCTCGCCCCGGCAGCGGACCGCTCGGATGCACGTCCATCGCCAGGCAGCGCTCGAGCAGCGCAGCCTCGACGACCGGCGCGGCGAAAAAGCTCCGCTTGCCGTCCAGCATCACCGCTTCGCCCGGCAAGGGGCGGTTCCAGTCGCCGCGTCGCACACGCTCTGCCAGCACGGCGTTGAACAGCTGGCTGCGGGCTGCCGAGAGTGCGAAGCCACGCTGCGTCCTGTCGCGCGGCGCGGCGGCCGGATCGCGTGACCAGGCGAGTGCGCGCGCGAGATTGGTGCCTGCGCGGCCGAAACGCTGCGGGCCGAAGTAATTGGGCACGCCGTGCTGCGCGATTGCGTGCAGGCGCGCCTCGATCAACTCGCGCGCGCCGAGGAGACGCCGCACGCGCAGCTCGAAAGCATTGGCGCGATGCGAGCCGGGTCGAAGCTTGCGACCGTGCCGGAGGACGTCGAGCACCGTATATCCCGTGCCGTTCCACTCGCGCAGGGTCGCCGGATCGACGTTCGCAGCGAGCGGCACGGAGAACGCCTGCCGCGTCACGGCATGCCGGTCCTTGCGGCCGCTGAACCCGATTTCCCGCACCGGCACGCCTGCATGACGGGCAAGCCGGGCGGCAACCCAGCCCGTGTTCGATTCGCGTTTCTCGACCGTGACGAGTGCGTGACCGCCGACGCCGTCAGCAGCAAAGCCCAGTTGCTCCTCGACGCGGAAGTCTTCGGGCGCTGCGCGCAGCTGTCCCGTCGCCGGCGGCGGACCGAACGCGCACGGAACCTGCGCCCGCGACTCGAACGTGATCGGAGGGTCGCCGTTCAATGGTTGCCCTGAAGGTGCGCGTTCGTTCCGTACGCGAGCAGGACCACGGCCTGGCAGGCGAGTCCCTCCGCCCGGCCGAGCGCACCGAGCCGCTCGGTCGTCGTCGCCTTGACGTTGATCCTGTCGACGCCTGCCTCGAGGTCGCCGGCGATGTTCCGGCGCATCTGGTCGCGGTGTGGACCGATTCTTGGCGACTGCGCGACGACCGTCACGTCGGCATTGACGAAGCGCCAGCCGTGCTCGCGCAGCAGCACGTTGCAGCGCCGCAGGAACGTGCGGCTGTCTGCTCCCTTCCAGCGCGGGTCGGTGTCGGGGAAGTGCTCGCCGATGTCGCCGAGGCACATTGCGCCGAGCAGGGCGTCGCAGAGTGCGTGAAGGACCACGTCGCCGTCGGAATGCGCGACGATGCCGCGGTCGTGCGATATGCGCACTCCCCCCAGCACGACGTGATCGCCCGGCCCGAACGCGTGCACGTCGAAGCCCGTACCGACTCTCATGGCCGCCGCCGCCTCCCCGATGATTCGTCTTTCAATCGACAGCGCCCGCGGTCCGGACGCGCAGGATCGCCTCGGCCAGCAGGGCATCCTCGGGCGTCGTCACCTTGAGATTGTCCGCATGGCCATGCACCAGGCGCGGCTGCAATCCGAGCGCCTCCACGGCCGCCGCTTCGTCGGTGACCGCGCGACCGCGATCGGCACAGAGCGCCAGCGCACGCCGCAGCAGGCCGTAGCGAAACATCTGCGGCGTCTGCGCCCGCCAGAACTTCTCCCGGGCGACCGTCGAGTCGACGCGCAGGCTGCCGTCGGAACGCTTGAGCGTATCGCTGACCGGCACGGCCAGCAGGCCGCCGATCGCATCCTCGCCGAGCGTGTCGACCAGCAGTTGCACGTCCTCGGGACGCAGGCACGGCCGCGCCGCGTCGTGCACCAGCACCCAGTCGGTGGCCAGGGCGAGTCCGTCGAGCGCTTCGAGCGCGCGGCGGACGCTGGTCTCGCGGCGGTCCCCGCCGTCGCAAGTGCTCACGCGGGGGTCGGCCGCTTCCGGCAGACCCCGGAACCGTGCATCCCCCGGCGACAGGGCGACGACGACGCCAGCGAGATCGCGGTCGGCCAGCAGCGCCCGGAGCGTCCATCCGAGCATCGGCCGTCCGAGCAGCACGGTGTATTGCTTGGGGAGACCTGCACCGAAACGCGCACCTTGCCCGGCCGCCGGCACGACCGCCCAGCGACGCCCCGCTGCGGTCACGGCAGGTCAGCCTGGGCCGTCCTCTGCGGGGTCGGAGCGTCGGGCGATGTCGGCGCGGTCCGGAACTGGGGCGGCGGAACGACCTGGAAGAACGTCTCGTTCGCCCGCACCATCCCGAGGTCGGTGCGCGCACGCTCCTCGATGGCCTGGCGGCCGTCCTTGAGGTCGCGGACCTCGGCAGCGAGCCGGCGATTGCGCTCGGAGAGGTGATCGTTCTCCGCGCGCTGCGCCGCGATCGCCTTCTCCAGGCGCCACACCTCGCGCATGCCGCCCGGCGACGCCCAGATGCGGTACTGCATCGCCAGCAGTGCGGCGATGAGCAGGCCGGCCACGATGCGGAGTGCCATGGGCGCGGTAGGTTAGCAGAAAGCGCGACGGTTCATGCGCAGCTCGCGGGAACTGCCACCGGGAACGCGTCGCGACCGGCATAGGACGCATCCTTGCCGAGCTCCGCCTCGATCCTCAGCAGCTGGTTGTACTTCGCGACGCGGTCCGAGCGGCACAGCGACCCCGTCTTGATCTGCGTCGCACGCGTCGCGACGGCGATGTCCGCGATCGTGCTGTCCTCGGTCTCGCCGGAGCGGTGCGAGACGACCGCCGCATACTTCGCGTCGGCCGCCATGTCGATCGCCGCGAGCGTTTCCGTGAGCGTGCCGATCTGGTTCGGCTTGATCAGGATCGCGTTGGCGATTCCCTTGTCGATGCCTTCCCGCAGGATCTTCGTGTTGGTGACGAACAGGTCGTCGCCTACGAGCTGGATCCGTTTGCCGAGTCGCTCGGTCAACGTCGCCCAGCCGTCCCAGTCGCCCTCCGCCATCCCGTCCTCGATCGTGACGATCGGGTAGCGGTTGACCAGGCCCTCGAGATAGTCGACGAACTGCTTCGGGCTGAAGGTGCGACCCTCGGACTCGAGGTGGTATTCGCCACCCTTGAAGAACTCCGAGCTCGCCACGTCGAGACCGAGGTAGACGTCGCGTCCGGCCTTGAACCCGGCGCGGTCGACTGCCTGCAGTATCGTCTCGAGCGCGGCCTCGTTCGACGGCAGGTCGGGGGCAAACCCGCCCTCGTCGCCGACGGCAGTGGCGAGCTTGCGCTCGTGCAGCACCTTCTTGAGCGTGTGGAAGATCTCCGCGCCGCAGCGCAGCGCTTCCGCAAAGCTGGGCGCGCCGACAGGGAGCACCATGAACTCCTGGATGTCGACGCTGTTGTCGGCGTGGGCGCCGCCGTTGACGATGTTCATCATCGGCACCGGCATGACCTTGGCGCCGCTTCCGCCCAGGTAGCGGAACAGGCTCTGACGGCTCGCGCGGGCGGCCGCGTGCGCCGCAGCGAGAGAAATCGCGAGCAGCGCATTGGCGCCGAGCCGCGCCTTCGACTCCGACGCGTCGAGCTCGATCATCCTCGCGTCGAGGCCCGCCTGGTCGCGGACGTCGTGCCCGAGCAGTGCGTTGCGCAGCTCGCCGTTGGCGTTGATGACGGCCTGCAGCACGCCCTTGCCGGCGTAGCGCTTCGAGTCGCCGTCGCGGAGTTCGACGGCTTCGCGCGTGCCGGTCGACGCGCCCGACGGTACGGCGGCACGGCCCAGCGTCCCGCCGTCGACGATGACGTCGGCCTCGACGGTCGGGTTGCCGCGCGAGTCCATGATCTCGCGTGCCTTGATGTCGATGATCTTCGTCGTCATAGCGTCGATTCCTCGAACGCGCGGCGCTTGACCGCGTCGTCCAGTTCCTTGAGCACCTCGAGCAGCGGATGCATGTGGTCGAGCGGCCATGCGTTCGGGCCGTCGGACAGCGCCTGGGCGGGGTCCGGATGGGTTTCCATGAAGACGCCCGACACGCCCGCGGCGACGGCCGCCCGCGCGAGGACGGGCACGAATTCGCGCTGACCGCCGGACGCGGTGCCCTGCCCGCCCGGCAGCTGGACCGAGTGCGTGGCGTCGAAGACCACGGGTGCGCCGAACTCGCGCATGACCGCGAGCGAGCGCATGTCCGCGACCAGGTTGTTGTAGCCGAAGCTGAACCCGCGCTCGCACGCCATGACCTGCGTGTTGCCGGTCGAGCGGGCCTTCTCCAGCACGTTCTTCATCTCCCAGGGCGAGAGGAACTGGCCCTTCTTGATGTTGACCGGCCGGCCCTGGCTCGACGCGCTCAGGATGAAGTTGGTCTGCCGGCAGAGGAAGGCCGGGGTCTGCAGCACGTCCACCACGGCGGCCACCTCGGCCATCGGCGTGTCCTCGTGCACGTCCGTGAGCACCGGCAGGTCGAGCTGGCGCTTGACCTCGGCCAGCACTCGCAGTCCCTCGTGCATGCCGGGGCCGCGGAAACTCGACTGCGACGAGCGATTGGCCTTGTCGTAGCTCGCCTTGAAGATATACGGAATGCCGAGAGTGCGCGTGATCTCCTGCATGCGACCCGCGATCTCGAGGACCAGGCCCTCGCTCTCGACGACGCAGGGCCCCGCGATCAGGAAGAACGGCCGGTCGGGTCCGACCTCGAACCCGCAGAGTTTCATTGGCCCGCCGCCGCCGGCATGTCGGCGACGCGGTGGTTGCGGGCGGCGCGGATGAATCCGGTGAACAGCGGATGGCCGTCGCGCGGCGTCGAGCGGAATTCGGGGTGGTACTGGCTCGCGACGAAGAACGGGTGGTGCGGCAGCTCGATGATCTCGACCAGGCCGTCGCGCGAGAAGCCCGAGAATCGCAGGCCCGCGTTCATCATGCGCTGCAGGTAGGTGTTGTTGAACTCGAAGCGGTGGCGATGGCGTTCCCGGATCACGTCGGCGCCGTAGACCGCATGGGCGACCGACCCGTGCGAGACGCGGATCTCCTGCGCCCCGAGCCGCATCGTCCCACCGAGGTTGGAGCGCTCGTCGCGTGCTTCGACCGTGCCCTTCTGGTCCTGCCACTCGGTGATCAGCGCGATCACCGGGTGCGGGGAGCCGCGGTCGAACTCGGTGCTGTGGGCGCCGTCGAGGCCGGCCACGTGGCGGGCGTACTCGATGATCGCCACCTGCATGCCGAGGCAGATCCCGAGATAGGGAATCCCGTGCTCGCGCGCGCAGCGGACCGCCTCGATCTTGCCCTCGATGCCGCGCTCGCCGAACCCGCCCGGGACCAGGATCGCGTCCATGCCGGCCAGCGCCTGCGTGCCGTGCTTCTCGATGTCGGTCGCCTCGACGAAGTCGACGTTGACGCGGGTCCTGGTGCGCAGCCCGGCGTGCGTGAGCGCCTCGTTGAGGGAGATGTACGCGTCCTTCAAGTTGACGTACTTGCCGACCATCGCGAGGTTGACCGTGAGGTCGGGGGCCGCCTTGGCCGCGACGACCTGGTTCCACTCGCGCAGGTCGGCCGGCGGCGCGGCGAGGCCGAGTTTCTCGCAGACGATCTCGTCGAGCTTCTGTTCGTGCAGCAGCGAGGGAATCTTGTAGATGTCGTCGGCGTCGACGGCCGAGAACACGGCCCTTTCCTCGACGTTGGTGAAGAGCGCGATCTTGCGTCGCTGCTCGGGCGGGAGCGGGTCCCTGCAGCGGCAGAGCAGCACGTCAGGCTGGATGCCGATCGAGCGCAGTTCCTTGACCGAGTGCTGCGTCGGCTTGGTCTTGATCTCGCCGGAGGTCGCGATGTACGGGATCAGCGTCAGGTGCATGTAGAGCACGTTGTTGCGACCCATCTCCACGCCGAGCTGGCGGATCGCCTCGAGAAACGGCAGCGACTCGATGTCGCCGACGGTACCGCCGATCTCGACCATGCAGACGTCGGAGCTTCCGGCGCCGAGGCGGATCGAGTGCTTGATTTCGTCGGTGATGTGCGGGATCACCTGCACGGTCGCGCCCAGGTAGTCGCCGCGCCGCTCCTTGGCGATCACGTTCTCGTAGATGCGGCCCGTCGTGAAGTTGCTGCTGCGCCCGGTCGTCGTGCGCACGAAGCGCTCGTAGTGGCCAAGGTCGAGGTCGGTCTCGGTCCCGTCGTCGGTGACGAACACCTCGCCGTGCTGGAACGGGCTCATCGTGCCCGGGTCGACGTTGATGTACGGGTCGAGCTTGACGGTCGCGACCTTGAGGCCGCGCGCCTCGAGGATCGCCCCCAGCGAGGCAGCGGCAATGCCTTTGCCCAGCGACGAGACGACACCGCCGGTCACGCAGATGAATTTGGTCATGGGAGCCACCGTCGCAGGAGAAGCACGACGGGAGAGCAGTTTAGCCGATCGCAGGCTGCGCTGGCCACCGCGATTCACGCACGTCGGCTCCGGTGACGAGTCCGCGACCCTGCCAGGCGACTCGCACCGCCATTTCTCCGCCGCGCGCAGCGAAATCCCCGGTGCAGGCGAGGTCGCCGATCGCCAGGGGCCGACCGCCGGCGTCGCAGAGCAAGGGCAGGTCGTCGCGTCGCCACGGCAGCACTTCCGCCTGCTGCAGCCACTTGCGCAACGACCGGTGATGTGAGTCGCCGGCGAGCCGGACACGCTCGCCGTGGCGACGTCGTCGCACTGTCAGCGTGTCCGGCAACCGGTCGAGTGCCATACCGCCGGTGCCGACACGCACCAGCTGGAGGCACGACGCGTCGTTCCACGCGTACTGCGTGTCGAGCGGCAGGGACCAGGTTCCCTCGTTGCGACCCGCAGGCGATCCGCCGTCCGCGTAGAGCACCCCGCGGAAGCGCCGCACCACGGCACCCGGCCAGCGCGTTTCCGGGATGCGGTCGCCCGCGGCCGCCGTCACGTCGTGCAGCAAGGCATCGAGCGTGCGCGCAGCGGGCATGGGCAGCCCGAGTCCGCGCAACCAGGCTCGCAGCGCGAGACGCTGGCGGGCCGCCGGCAACTGCAGCAGGCCCGCCAGCGGCAACGACCGGCCCTGCAGCAGCTTCGGCAGGTCGCCGGCTGCCACGGCCGCCTCGAGCTCGACCGCCTCGCGCGCAAACCCGGCGACGCGGCCGGCGGTCCGCGCGGCGGCCGGCCAGCGCTCCAGCAGCGGCGGCAGCACGCGGTGACGCAGGTAGTTGCGATCGAACCGCTGGTCGAGGTTGGACGGATCCTCGAGCCAGGCCAGCCGCTCACTGGCGGCCCAGCGACGAAGTGCCTCGCGACGGAAACCGAGCAGCGGTCGCGCGTGCCAGCACCCGCCGTCGTCCGGCGCCAGCGCAGCCATCCCGGCGAGCGCAGCGAGACCGCCCCCTCGCAGCCACTGCAGCAACAGCGTCTCGAGCTGGTCGTCGGCGTGGTGCGCAGTGAGCAGCACCTCGCCGGGCGCGAGCGCCCGGCGCAGCGCGGCATAGCGAGCGATGCGCGCCGTCGCCTCCGGGCTGTCTCCCGCGGCAGGGACCGCATCGACGCGCACGGCGAGGAAGTCGACGCCGTAGCGGCCCGCAAGCTCGCTGCACGCGCTCGACCACCGGGCCGAGTCCGCATGCAATCCGTGATCGACGTGCACGGCGCGAATCGGGCCGGCAAACGCGCCGCTGCGATGCAGGCCGGCGAGTGCCACCAGCAGCACGGTCGAGTCGAGGCCGCCGCTCAGCGCGACACAGAGCGCGGGCGGCCTCTCTGCGGCGAGCGGCCCCAGCGTTGCGCGCAGGGCACGGTCGAATTCCGGCAGGTTGAACATCGACGGCGGCTCGTGGCGGCGGCTCGTGGCGGCGGCCGTGAGGCCGCTCAGCCGGTCGCGCGGTAGACACCTTGCCCGCGCAGCCGCGCATAGCGTCGCTCGACCAGCTCGTCCTCCGACAGGGCGCTCAGCTCGTCGAGGTGCTTGAGCAGCGCTACCTTCAACGTTTCCGCCATCGCCTGCGGGTCGCGATGCGCGCCGCCGAAAGGCTCGCGCAGGATCTCGTCGAGGAGATCGAGCTTGTCGAGCCGTTCCGCGGTGATGCCCATGGCTTCCGCGGCCAGCTCCTTCTTGTCCGCGCTCTTCCACAGGATCGACGCGCAGCCTTCGGGCGAGATCACCGAATAGACCGAGTACTGCAGCATGATCAGCCGGTCGCACACGCCGATCGCGAGCGCGCCGCCCGAGCCGCCTTCGCCGATGACCGCGGTCACGACCGGAATCTTCAGCGTGGCCATCTCGAACAGGTTGCGGGCGATGGCCTCGCTCTGGTTGCGTTCCTCGGAGCCGATGCCGGGGTACGCCCCCGGCGTGTCCACCAGCGTCACGAGCGGCAGCCGGAATCGTTCCGCGAGCTTCATGAGGCGCAGCGCCTTGCGGTAGCCCTCGGGCTTCGGCATGCCGTAGTTGCGTCGCACGCGTTCCTTGGTGTCGCGACCCTTCTGGTGGCCGATCAGCATCAGTGGCCGGCCGTCGAGGCGGGCAAACCCGCCGACGATCGCCGAATCGTCGGCGTACATCCGGTCGCCGTGCAGCTCCTGGAACTCGTCGAACATCGACGTCGCATAGTCGAGCGTGTACGGGCGCTGCGGGTGGCGCGCGAGCTGCGTGATCTGCCACGGAGTCAGGTTCGCGAAGATACTGGTCGTGAGCGCGCGGCTCTTGGCGCGCAGGCGTGCGATCTCCTCGCCGATGTTGACCTCGGCATCGGATGACACGAACCGCAGCTCGTCGATCTTCGCCTCGAGCTCGGCGATCGGCTGCTCGAATTCCAGAAAACTCAACGGCATAGGCCGCGAAGGATGCCGGACCCCCGGCGCGGGCGCAAATCAGCGGCGGACCGCGGCGCTCGGTTCGCCGGCGGCGCCTCGGCCCGGAGAGCGGGCGGCCGGTTAGTCCCGCGGGCCGTAGTAGAGCTCGACCGAGTCGCGCCCGACGAGCGTGCCGAGGCGCTCGATCAGTTCGCGCGACGGTCGCACCTTCCACTGCTCCCCGAACTGCAGGATCGCCGAGGCCTCGCCCGTGGCGTAGCGGATCGCCACCGCGCAGCGTCCACCCTGGCTCGGCTTGAGCGCGTGCTCGAGCGCGGCGATCAGTTTCGCGGCGTCGCCGTTGCGCGCGCGCGCCGCC
>CAVQQX010000044.1:0-9672 GCA_963714645.1 uncultured Gammaproteobacteria bacterium | reverse complement strand
GCCGCTGCGGCGTAGTCGAAAGTCTCGTACGGCTTGACCTCGGGCAGCGGCTCGATGCCCGTGCCCGGGGCCGCCTTGATGTCGTCGATGCGCGCCTGCAGCTCGTCGAGGTCGTCGCTGCAGCCGCCGAGCAACAGCAGCGCAGCTGCGAGGAGCGCGGTGGGCAAGCGAAGGTGACGTGGATCGGAACGCGTTGCCGCCATGTTCATGCCGCACCCGCCGCGGGCGTCTTCTTGCCCTTGCGGTCCTTCTTGGACTTGGCCTTGCCGCCATCTGCCGGCGCCTGCTCCTCGTCGTCGAGGTAGCGATAGGTCTTGGCCGTGACGTTGAGCTGGAGGTCGGCGCTGGTCAGGTCGCGGTTGCGCCCGGCCTGCGGCACGATCTCGATGTCGTGCAGCGTCACGATGCGGGGCAGCGCCGCGATGCCGCTCGCGAACTTGCCCATCTCGTGGTACCCGCCCGTGAGGCGGATGCTGATCGGCAGCTCGGCGTAGAAGTCGCGCTTGTTTTCGCCCTGCGGCTGGAACAGCTTTTCCTCGAGGCCCGCCGCGAGGCCGGTCTGCGAGATGTCGACCAGCAGGTTGGGCACCTCGGTCTTGTTGGGAAGTTGCCGCAGCATCGCGCCGAACGATTTCTCCATCTCGGCGAGCTGCTCGCGATACGCCTCGAGGTTCGCCGCACGCCTGGCCTTGGTCTGCAGCTGCGTCACCAGCTCGCCTTCCTGGGCGCGGGCCTCCAGCAGCTCGGGACGTTTCGCCTTCCAGACGAAGTACCAGTAGCCCGCCGAGGCGAGTACGACGAACAGCAGTGCCACGGCACCCAGCCGGACAGCGAGGGGCCAGCGGCCCGGGTCGTTGCGGTCGAGGTTGCGCAGCTGGTCGAGCAGGACCATGAGCTTGTTCATTTGGCGGCCACCTTCTTGCCGGCCGCGCCGCTGGCATCCTCGCCTTCAGGCGTCGCATGGCTGCGCTGGTTGGCGAACAGCGTGAAATCCGCACCGCGCGACGGGTCGGCCGACCGGGTCTCGACGATGCGCAGCACCGGTTCCGCGAGCCACTCGGAGGAGTCGATGTTGCGCATGAACGACGACACGCGCGTGCTCGACTGCGCGACGCCACGCAGCTCGAACTTGTTGCCGCTCTGACGCAGGTACGTCAGGTACACACCCTCGGGCAGTACCCGCACCAGCTCGTCGAACACGTGGACGATCTCGGGCCGGCTGCGCTGCAGCGTCTCGATGATGTCCATGCGTGCGAGCAGGCGACGCTTCTGTGCGTCGAGGCCGTTGATCTCCTCGATCTTCTTGTCGAGGCCGGCGATCTCGCGCGTTAGCAGGTCGTTGCGGTCCTTCTGGTTGTTGATCGACGCGCTCATCTGCCAGTTGCCGAGCAGGATCACCAGCGCCGCCGTCGCGAACGCCGCCCCGATCGAGAGGTAGAACTCCTGACGCTTGCGCTTGCGTTCGGCCTCGCGCCACGGCAGCAGGTTGATTCTTGGCATGTCAGTCGAAGCTCCTGAGCGCCAGGCCGCATGCGGTGAGCAGTGCGGTCGCATCTTTCTTCACGCCCTGCGCGAGCGCACGCGTGGAAATCTTCATCTGTCCGAGCGGGTCGCCGCGCTCCGCAGGAATGCCTACGCGGCTCGCGATCACGTCCGCGACGCCGGGAATGTTCGCGCAGCCGCCGCAGATCAGGATCTGCTCCGGGGCCTCGCGTCCAGCGCCGGCGGCGAGGTAGAACTGCAGCGAGCGGCTCACCTGCTGGCACATGTCGTCGATGAACGGGTCGAGCACCTCGGCCTGGTAGTTTGCCGGCAATCCGCCTTCCTTCTTGGCGCGCCCCGCCTCCTCCATGCTGAGCCCGTAGGTACGCATGACTTCCTCGGTCAGCTGCTGGCCGCCGAAGGCGAAATCGCGGGTGTACGAGACCTTGAGGTCGCGCAGCACCGAGAACGTGGTGCTGCTCGCACCGAAGTCGATCACGGCGATGTTGCGTTCCATGCCGCCGTCCGGCATCTGGTGCGTGAGCAGGCGGCAAGCGTTTTCGAGCGCGAAGGCCTCGACGTCGACGATGCGCGCCATGAGCCCCGCCGCCTGCACGGCCGACTGGCGCTGCTCGACGTTCTCGGAGCGCGTCGCGACCAGCAGGACGTCGAGCATCTCCGGGTCCTTCTCGGACGGCCCCACGACCTCGAAGTCGTAGCTGACCTCCTCCATCGGGAACGGGATGTACTGGTCGGCCTGCATCTCGACCTGCGATTCGAGCTCGTTCTCGCGCAGGTTGCGCGGCATCTGGATCACCTTGGTGATCGCCGCATCGCCGCTCACCGCCACGGCGCATTCCTTGGCTCGCGCGCCGGCGCGCTTGACAGCGCGGCGCACGGCTTCGCCGACCGCCTGCGCATCGACGATGGCCTTCTCGTTGATCGCATTCGGCGGCGAAGGCTCCGCCGCGTACGATTCCACTCGATACGAGTCGCCGCTCTTCGACAGCTCGATGAGCTTGATCGACGAGGTCGTGATGTCGAGTCCTATGACCGGTCGAAACCTGCGCTGGAACAGCACGGTTGATCCTTCTAGTTCAAGAGGTTGCGCCGCGATTGTGTGGCAGTTTCAAAGCCCCCGGCGCACTATATAACAGGGTTGCACCCAATAGAATTGTGAGTGGGCTAACAAAAACCGCCATCCGCGTCGCTCGCCTCCGGGCGTTGCGATGAAAACCGGGACTGCCAACCAGGGGGCGCGGCCGGACCCCTCCGTCCGCCAGGGACAGGTGACGCGGGCGCGGGCTGCAGACACCCGGACCGGCGCGAGGCGGGCCCGTGCCACGGGCTCGAACGCGCCGGATCGTCCTCGTTTTCTCTCCCTGGACTTCGGTGGACCAGCTCCCGCACCTTGCGGCGGGGATGCCCTCGAGTCGCCGGGTACTATGCACACGGGGCAAATCGGCATCAAGGAACGAGTCGCAGTTTTGGCAACGGGTCAGGGTCGATGAAGAGAGTCCTCGCGGCGCTGCCGGCGCTGCTCTTGTCCGGCATCGTCGCCGTGGCGCTCGGGTTCGCGGGCGCGTTCCAGTTCCTGGAGCCGGAGATCCCGGACGCCGCGGCGCTGCGCGCCGTGAAGACCCAGATGCCGCTCCGGGTCTTTGCGCGCGACGGTCGCCTCATCGCGCAGATCGGCGAGCAGCGGCGCATTCCCGTTCGGTGGGAGCAGCTACCTCCGGTCGTAGTCGACGCATTCCTCGCTGCCGAGGACGACCGCTTCTTCGAACATCCGGGCGTCGACTGGCAGGGGCTCGTGCGCGCGCTCGCGACGAACGTCGCCGCCGGCGGGCTGCGAGAGGGCGGCGGAACGATCACGATGCAGCTCGCGCGCAACACGGTGCTGACGTCCGAGCGCACGCTGCGGCGCAAGCTCAAAGAAGTGTTCCTCGCGTTGCGACTGGAGCGCGAGTTCACCAAGCACGAGATCCTGACGCTCTACCTCAATCGCATCTTCCTGGGGCAGCGCGCATACGGCATCGGGGCGGCGGCCGAGGTCTATTTCGACAAGCGCGTCGGCGACCTCGACCTCGCGGAAGCGGCGCTGCTTGCAGGCCTGCCGCGCGCGCCTTCGGCGGACAACCCGGTGGCGAGCGTGGTTCGCGCACGGCAGCGCCGCGCCTACGTCCTGCGACGCATGCTGGAACTCGGCAAGATCGACGAGGCTGCGCACGATGCGGCGGACTCGGTGCCGATCTCGAGCCGGATGCACGGCCCGATCATCGAGGTCGAAGCGCCGTACGTGGCGGAAATGGTCCGCGCCGAAATGCTGCGCGAGCACGGCCCGGAGGCGCTCACGGCGGGGTACGCCGTGACCACCACGCTCGATTCACGCCTGCAGCAGGCAGCCAATGCCGCCACCTGGCGCACGGTGCTCGAGTACGAGCGTCGGCACGGGTATCGCGGCGCCCTGGAGCGGCTCGACGCGACGGTCCTGGCGGATGCGACTGCGCTGGGCGACGCATTCCGCCGCCATCCGAACCGGGGCAGTCTGGTCACTGCGGTCGTGACGCAGGTGGGCGAGCGGGAGGTCGAGTCCGTCCGCCGCAACGGCGCGCCGGCCCGGATCGAGTGGGAGGGCGTCGCATGGGCCCGCCCGGTCGTCGAGGGCGGCGGGCTCGGGTCCACGCCCAAGGCCGCGTCGGACGTGCTGGCACCCGGCGATGTCATCTACCTGGAGCCGCTCCCCGACGGCAAGTTCCGGCTGGGCCAGCTCCCGGCGGTCGCCGGGGCGCTGGTCGCGCTCGATCCGAACGACGGTGCGCTCGTGGCGCTCGTCGGCGGCTTCGACTTCGGCGACAGCAAGTACAACCGCGTGATCCAGGCGCATCGCCAGCCCGGTTCGGCATTCAAGCCGTTCCTGTATTCCGCGGCGCTCGAGCGAGGCTTCACGCCGGCGACGCTGATCAACGACGCCCCGCTCGTCTTCCCGGGCGGCGGCGGCGCGCAGGGCGCAGAGGAGTGGCGACCGCAGAACATCACGCGGCAGTTCTACGGTCCGACGCCGATGCGCGAGGGGCTCGTGCGATCGCGCAACCTCGTTTCGATCCGCCTGCTGCGGGGTGCGGGGATCGGCTTCGTGACCCGGCACATCGCACGGTTCGGTTTCAGCGCGGCCGCGCTTCCCCCGAACCTAACGCTCGCGCTCGGCACGGGCCAGGTCACGCCGCTCGAGATGGTGCGCGGCTTCGCGGCCTTCGCCAACGGCGGCGCGCTCGTGAAACCCTATTTCATCGACTCGGTCCGCGACGTCGCAGGTGCCGAGGTATTTCGCGCCGTGCCGCTCCTGGCATGCAGTGCCTGCGACGAGGGCCTCGCTGCGACGACGGTCGCAGTCGGCAACGCGTCTGCGCCGGAGCCGGTCCGGTCGCCCGTTGCACCCACTCCGGCCGCTGCGTCGCCCGCCGCATCGGCGACGGTCGATCCGGCGGCCGTGCCGCCCGAGCGGCGCGCGCCCCAGGCCATCAGCCCGGCGAACGCGTTCATCATGAGCGACATGATGATGGACGTGGTCCAGCGCGGAACTGCGCAGCGCGCGACCACGCTCGGCCGGCGCGACATCGCCGGCAAGACCGGCACGACGAGCGACAGGCGCGACACCTGGTTCGTGGGTTTCAACGCGGACCTCGCTGCAGCCGCGTGGATCGGCTTCGACCAGGAACGCTCGCTCGGCGACAACGAGGAAGGCGGTAAGACCGCGCTGCCCATGTGGATCTATTTCATGGAAGAAGCGCTGCGCGGCCGGCCGGAGCGTCGACAGCCCGAGCCGCCCGGCGTCGTGCGCATGTGGGTCTCGCGCCAGACGGGGGCACCGGCACGCGCGAATGGCGCAGGCGCGTTGTTCGAGGCGTTCCTCGCGCAATATGCTCCGCGTCCGGGCATGATCGAATACAGTGACGAAGGTGTCGACGCCGAGACGGTCGAGGTGTCGACCACCGACGATTCCCTTTTCTGACGCGCGGCGCCGCGGGACGGGACCATGAGCCGACAACGACCTAATCCGCGCGCCGAGATGCTGCGCCAGGCCGTCGCCGACGAAGCGGCACGGGTCATGACCGAGCAGGGCATCGGCGACTTCCTGCTCGCCAAGCGCAAGGCCGCCGAGCGGCTCGGCGTGGTCGATGCCTCGATCCTGCCGCGCAACACCGAGATCGAGGCGGCGCTTTTCGCCCGGCGCCGGCTGTTCTCGGCCGGCCGGCACGAGGCGGAACTCGCGGAGTTGCGCCGCGCGGCGCTGCAGGCGATGCGGCTGATGGCCGACTTCGATCCACGCCTGGTCGGGCCGGTGCTGACGGGCAGTGCCTCCGCCCATTCGGAAATAAACCTGCACCTGTTCGCGGAGACGCCGGAGAGCGTGTTGATCCGGCTCGAGGACCGCGGCGTACCGCACGAGGCGCTCGAGCGGCGCGTACGCTTCGAGCGCGACCGCTCGGTATCGTATCCGGCATTCCGCTTCGTCGCCGGCCGACGGACCGTCGACGCGGTGGTCTTCCCGCTCGACGGGATCCGTCAGGCGCCCTCGAGCCCGGTCGACGGCAAGCCGATGCGGCGCGCCACCGCGGCCGAGGTCCAGGCGCTGCTGGGAGGAGGTGAATAGTGAATGGTCAGAGGATTGGTACGCACTCACGACGTGTCGCTACACCTCTGGCCCCGGTCACTATTCACTATTCGCCATTCACTTCCCTCAGGCCCGCTTCTCGACCTCCACGTAGTCGCGCTGCGTCGGGCCCGTGTAGAGCTGGCGCGGGCGGCCGATCTTCATGGCGGGGTCGCCGATCATTTCGAGCCAGTGCGCCACCCAGCCCGCGGTGCGCGCGATCGCGAACATCACCGTGAACATCGAGCGCGGGATGCCGAGCGCGCTGTAGATCACGCCGGAGTAGAAGTCGACGTTCGGATAAAGCTTGCGCGCAATGAAGTACTCGTCCTTGAGCGCGATCTCCTCGAGCCTGAGCGCGAGCTCGAACAGCGGGTTGTCCGACTTGCCGAGGCGCGCCAGCACCTTGTGGCACATCTCGCGGATGATCTTCGCGCGCGGGTCGAAGTTCTTGTAGACGCGGTGTCCGAAACCCATCAGCCGGACGTTGTCGTCCTTGTCCTTGACGCGCGACAGGAACTTCGGGATGTTCTCGACGGTGCCGATCTCCTCGAGCATCTCGAGCACGGCCTCGTTGGCGCCGCCGTGGGCCGGGCCCCAGAGCGCGGATACGCCCGCGGAAATCGCCGCATACGGATTGGTGCCCGTGCTGCCCGCGAGCCGCACGGTCGACGTGCTCGCGTTCTGCTCGTGGTCGGCGTGCAGGATCAGCAGCAGTTCGAGCGCCTGGGCCGCGACCGGGTCGACGACGTAGTCCTCCGCCGGGACGGCGAAGAACATGTGCAGCATGTTCGCGCAGTAGTCGAGGTCGTTGCGCGGGTAGACGAACGGCTGGCCGAGCATGTGCTTGTACGCGGCGGCGGACACGGTCGGGATCTTGGCGAGGATCCGGTGCGCGAAGATCTCCCGATGGCGCGGGTTATCGTTGTCCATCGAGTCGTGGTAGAACGCCGCCATCGACGAAACCACGGCCGACACCATCGCCATGGGGTGCGCGTCGTAGTGGAAGCCGTTGAAGAAACGCAGCAGCGTCTCGTTGATCATCGTGTGATAGCGGATCGAGTGATCGAACTGGTCGAGCTGCGACGGCGCCGGCAGCTCGCCGTTGATCAGCAGGTACGCGGTCTCGAGGAAGTTCGACTTCGTCGCGATCTGCTCGATCGGGTAGCCGCGGTACAGCAGTATGCCGGCGTCGCCGTCGATGTAGGTGATGCGGCTCTCGCAGGCGGCCGTCGCCACGAAGCCGGGGTCGAACGTGAACACCCCGTGGTCCTTGGTGAGGCTCGCGACGCTGATGCAGTCGGGCCCGACCGTGCCCGCGCGTGCGTCGAGCACCGACTTCCTGCCGGTTTCGGTGTTGACGAGTTCGTATTTCTTGCTGCTGCTCATTACCGTGGAATCCCCGCCCGCCGTCGTGAAATGCCGCGCTGCCGGGACCCCCGGGGCGGCTCGACAGGGTTGCACGGCGGCGCCGTGAGTTCAAGCCGGGCCGTCGCCCTCAGCGCACGACCTTGAGCTTCTGTCCCGCGACCGGTTGCTTGTCGGGGTACAGGTCGTTCAGCAGCCGCAAGCGTTCGAGTGCGTACTGCTTGATCGGCGAATCCTGCGCGAGCTGCTCGACGCTCGTGCCCTGCGTCGCACGGATCACGCGGATGCGGTCGGGCTCCGCCTGCGTGAACTCGTTGTCGCGCAGGCGGCGGAACGTCTTCACGCTCGAGAGGAAGATCGGCTCGAACGCCGCGAGCGCGGCCGCCTGCCGCGGTGCGCCGTTGAACACGTAGGCAAGGTTGTTGTAGTAGACGACGGCGACCAGCGCCGGCCCCTGGTTGCCCCACGGCAGGCCGGTGCTGCGCACGATGGCGTAGTAGCCGTCGAGACCGTTGGCGTTGAGCGGGCCCGACTGGGTGGTCGGCGATCCCTGCAGCAGGCGGCCCAGGAATTCCTTCGGTGCGAGGCCCTGCGGCGGCGCCTTCGCCGACACGAGGATGATGGCGTCCTTGGCCGCCGGGTAGGCACTCACGTGCTCGCGCTGGTTGTCGACCACCCACCCGGTCGGGAACGCCAGCGTGAACCCGAGGTCGCCGTGATAGAAACGCGCTCCGCGAACCACGCCCTGCGCACGGCTGTCACCGATGGCCATGCCGTCGATGCGGGTCAAATAGCCGTCGCGGTTGTCGGGACGGTCTTCGGTGTTCTGCACCTTCTTCGCCGCCTCGACGACTTCGTGCAGGCGCGTGTCGTTGTCAGGGTGCGACGCGAAGACGCCGTGGTAGACGCGTGGCTTGCGATTTTCCTGCCGCGCCATCTGCACCTCGAGCATCTCCTGGTTCTTCAGCAGGCGCACGACGTCGATCATCGCCTCCGGCTCGTAGCCGATGCGATTCAGGTAATCCGCACCGAGCTTGTCCGCCTCGAGCTCCATGTCGCGGCCGTAGCCGCTCACGAGCGCGCTGCCCGCCGCATTCGCGACGTTCGCGAGGTCGCCGCTGCCGGTGAGGATGCCGACCATCATCGCACCGACGCCGGCGGCAGTGGCGCCCGTCTGCTGCCGCACCGAGTGGCGCGCGGTGACGTGACCCACCTCGTGCCCGACCACGGCGGCGAGCTCCGCTTCGGAGTTGAGGTAGGCCATGATGCCGCGCGTGATATAGACGTAGCCGCCCGGCAGCGCGAACGCGTTGACGTCGTCGCTGTCGAGCACGGTGAAGGTGTACTGCAGGTTCGGCCGGTGGCTCGACCTGGCGATGCGCTGGCCGACATCGTTGACGTACTGCTGCAGCGCCTCGTCGTCGTAGCGACCGTACTGCTGCAGCACCTGCGGGTGCATCTTGCGTCCGATCTCGACTTCCTGCGACTCGCTGATCGTCACCAGGTCCTTGCCGCCGGTGACCGGGTTGGTGGCGCAGCCGCCCGTCGCCAGCAGCACCGCGAACGCCAGGGAGGCGAGGAGACTCGTGCGTGCGCGATGCATGGCCGGCTCCGGAAACGGGACTACCTCAGTCTAAAGTGCTCCCGATGCCACCGAAAGTTCCGGCGATCATAGGGTTGCGTGCAAATGCAGCGGGGCGCCCGTGGGCGCCCCGTGCCATCGGTCCCGCCCGGCTGGAGTTCAGGCCTTGGCGGCGTACTTCTTGCGGAACCGGTCGACGCGGCCACCGGTATCGACGATCTTCTGCTTGCCGGTGTAGAACGGATGGCAGCTCGAGCAGACTTCGATCTGCAGGTCCTGGCCCAGTGTCGAGCGCGTCTCGAACTTGTTGCCGCAGCTGCAGGTCACGGTGATCTGCTTATAATCCCTCGGCCAGATCGAGAACCTGCCGCAGGGTGCCCGGCTCGGGGGCCCGAACCCGTCGCACATGAAAATCGAGGTTGAAGTCCGGGTCGACCACCCAGCGCGGTGAGGCAGTCGGCAGCGTCGGCATCACCACCTTCTGGCGCAGCCGCAGCACCTTGCGTGACGCCTGCTCGAACACGGCGCGGAACCGATCCCGATCGGGAGAGTCGTCAAGCAGTTCGACGCTCATGATGCCCGAGCG
>CAVQQX010000043.1:0-4164 GCA_963714645.1 uncultured Gammaproteobacteria bacterium | reverse complement strand
CGCCCCGCGACGACCGCGCCGCGTGGTGTACCCCTCGCCCAGCATGCGGACGACGTCGTCGAAATCGGCACGGGCCAGGTCGCGGTACGGATGCGCACGCCGGTAGAGCGCGTAGAGCTCGTCGACGCCCCACTCGGCGCACGCGACCTCCGCGACGACCTGCTGGGCGAGCACGTCGAGCGCATTGGTCGGGATCTCGAGCCGGTCGAGCTCGCCGCGGCGCACGGCGTCGAGCAGCGCGCTGCACTCGACCAGTTCGTCGCGCGAAGCCGGAAAGAGGCGGCCCTTCGGCACCGCGCCGACGCCGTGGCCCGAACGCCCGACCCGCTGCAGGAACGCGTTGATGGATCGCGTCGAACCGAGCTGGCACACGAGGTCGACGTCGCCGATGTCGATGCCGAGCTCGAGCGAGGCGGTGGCCACCAGCGCCTTCAACTCGCCGCGCTTCAGTCGCTGCTCGGCATCGAGCCGACGGTCGCGGGCCATGCTGCCGTGGTGCGCGGTGACGTGCTCCGCGCCGAGGCGCTGCGAGAGCTGCCGCGCCGCGCGCTCGGCGTGGCGCCGCGTGTTGACGAAGACGAGCGCGCTGCGGTGCTCGCGCACGAGCTGTGCGATCCGGTCGTAGACCTGCTCCCAGTCCTCGCCCGACATCACGGCCCCGAGCGGCGACGGAGGCAGCTCGAGCGCGAGGTCGCGAGTGCGGTGATGACCGCTGTCGATCACGACGACGTCTGAACCCGTTGTCGAGCAGGGCTGCAGCCGGCCCGCGCCGACCAGGAAGCGTGCCACCTCCTCGAGCGGCTCCTGGGTCGCCGAGAGGCCGACGCGCGTGAGCGGCCGGCCCGCAAGCGCATCGAGGCGCTCCAGCGAGAGCGCGAGGTGCGAACCTCGCTTGTTGCCGACGAGGGCGTGGATCTCGTCGACGATCACGGTGCGCGCCGTCGACAGCATTGCGCGCCCCGAGTCGGAGCCGAGCAGGATGTAGAGCGATTCGGGCGTCGTGACCAGGATGTGAGGGGGCCGCCGGCGCATCGAGCTGCGCTCATGTTGCGGGGTGTCGCCCGTGCGGACCCACGTGCGGATCCCGGCGTGCGGCCTCCCGGCGGCCACGAGTTCCTCGTCGATGCCGCTGAGCGGCGCGAGCAGGTTCTTCTGGACGTCGTTCGAAAGCGCCTTCAGCGGCGAGACGTACACCACCCGGGTTTCGTCCGGCAACGCACCGAGGGCGGATTCGCGCACCAGCGCGTCGATGGCGGCGAGGAACGCCGCGAGGGTCTTGCCCGAACCGGTCGGCGCCGCGATCAGCGTGTCGCGCTCACCCTGGATCGCGGGCCACGAATCGACCTGCGCCGGCGTCGGCGCCTCGAAGGTCCGGCCGAACCAGGCGGCGACAGCGGGATGAAAACGTGCGAGCGGCATGAGCGTGATTCGACCCTGGCGCGGTTCGTGAGGTTCCTTCGCGGATGAGCGTCAGGTCAGCGGGCCGTGCAGGTTGGGGTCCACTCGCCTGTCGCCACTGACCGGTACGCTCGGATCGAGCTCCGGCTCGGTCCCGAGCGGATCCGCGCCCGGCGGCCGGCCGATGAAACGCCGAACGCGACTGTGCTCGTCGACGACCAGCCGCCCGATCCGCTGGCGGATCGCCTGGTCGGACTCGGTCGGGCGCGTGCGCCAGCGCTGGTGGTCGGTCCAGGTCGGATTCTCGAAGCGTTCGACCCAGAGTTCGGTCGAATCGACGTCCTGGCACACCGACCACGCGCGCGCACCGTCGCGGCGACGCACGTGGCCCAGCTCGTTGATCACGGAGACGAATTCCCTGGCGTGCTGTGGCAGCACGCGATATTCGATCATGACGACGACCGGGCCCGAGGCCGGATGCAGCGGTACGCTCGGCGACCTCAGTTCGCCACGCGCCCGCGGGTCGAGCGAGCCGAACGGTGCCACCGCGACTGGCAGCCACCGCGACGCAGCCAGCGAGACCAACGACGCGAGCCCGGCGACGGTCAACGACTCGCGCACGCCCTGCGCACTCGCGAGTTCGCCCCAGAACCAGCTGCCGAGTGCGATCCCCGCGAACGTGATGGTCTGGTAGGTCGCGAGCATGCGCCCGGTGACCCAGCGCGGCGACGACAGCTGCACGGCGATGTTGAAATTGGCGAACCCCAGCGTCCACACCGAGCCGGCGAGCACGTGGGCGAGCAGCGTCAACGCGGTCCAGTGGCTCTGCCCGATGGTCACCATCGCGACGCACGCGAGCGCGGACAGCGCCTTGAGCTGCGTATCGCTGGTATAGCGGCTGCGCAAGGTGGCGCTGCCGAGCGCCCCGGCCATAGCGCCCACGCCGAAACCGCAGAGCAGCACGCCGTAGGTGAGCGCTCCGCCCTGCAGCAGGTCGCGCGCGACGATCGGCATCAGCGCGGTGACGGCCGCGATCGGGATCGACTGCAGCGCGCAGCGGAACAGGATCGCGAGCAGGTGCGGCGAGAGCCGCACGTAGCGCAGGCCGCCCGCGATCGCGGACCCGAGCGGTTCCGGGGGCAGGTCGCTCCGGACCCGCTGCGGCTTCCACCACACGAGCGTCGCGATGATCCCCACGTACGACACCGCGTTGACGATGAAGGCGGCGGCCGCACCGACCGTCGCTACGATCACGCCGCCGATCGCCGGCCCGAGGCTGCGTGCCAGGTTGAACCCGACGGCGTTCGCCATCACCGCCGGTGCGATCTGGCTGCGTGGCACGAGGTCGCCGATCGAGGCCTGCCAGGCCGGCGCGAGCACCGCGGTACCGCAAGCGACGAGGAACGTGAGCCACAGCAGCAAAGAGGGCGTGATGGCGCCGGCGAGCGTGATGGCGGCCAGGACGGCCGACGCCAGCAACGTGAAGACCTGCGACACCAGCATGGTGAAGCGGCGGTCACGGGTGTCGGCGAGCGCCCCGGCCACGAGCGACAGGAAGAAGAACGGGAGCGCGCCGGCGGTCTGCACGAGCGCGACCTGGTTCGGCGACGGTGCGATCGTGGCCATGAGCCACGAGGCGCCCACCGTCTGGATCATGCCGCCGAACGACGACACCAGCGACGCACACCAGAACAGTGCGAACGCCCGCTGCTCGAACGGGGCGAGCGTCGCGCGGCGCCATCGTTCGAAAAATGTGTCGGGGGCTGGCTGGGTCTGGCTGGACATCAACCGATCATAGTGAACTCGAAGTCGGGACCCGCGTCGACCGAGCCGTACGTCTCGGCCGACCCGAATGTCCTACCGCTGGCATACACTTGCACGACCCGGCCGCCGGAGCCCGCCATGAAAACTTCACGGCGTTCCCGGGCGAGGCGGTCGAGATCACGCAGGTCCTGCCGATTACGGGGCAGTCAAAGCACTGACGACGCGGATGCAAATCAAGGGCTTAGCGTGGACCCCGTCGCTTGCGTAGCGTGATGCAATGCTGCTTTTCGGCGGGTCGAGTGCGAGACAATACCGAGAACAATACATCGATACCGACCTCTTTCGCGAAGAACGTGGCCCTGCAGGACAACCCTAGAGCCGTCGCCGAGTATCTGATCGCCGAACTGCGCGGCGGCGAGCGCTCGCTTCAGGAAATCCTGTCCGAGTGGCGCGAGTTCACCTCCAGGGACCCGGACTCGCTCGGCCAGCTGGTGCAGGAACTGCGCGAGTCCAGCCGGGCGGGCCGGTTGAGCGAGCACGACCTGGAGACCCTGTGCCGGATGCTCGACGGGTCGATCCCGCTCGACGGCGACCCCGACGCCACCGACGAGCTCGACCCCCGTCCGCTGCCGGGCGGTCACCCCGCCCTGCCGCGATTCGCATCGCAGCCGCCCCAACTGCACGAGCGTTCACTGCTGCGCGATCGCTACGTCATCGGCGGGCGGGTGGGCCAGGGGGGCATGTCGGTCGTCTACAAAGCCACCGACCTGCGCCGCGACATCGAAAGCGGCGATGCCACGGAGATCGCCGTCAAGGTGCTGCGACCCGAGCTGCGGGTGTCGGCTTCCGCGATCGAACGGCTCAAGCGCGAGTTCCGCCAGACGCGGGCGCTGCAGCACGCCGGCGTGGTGCGCATGTTCGACCTCGACTGCGACGGCGACGTCTGGTTCATCACGATGGAGCTGCTCGAAGGCACCACCCTGGAGGCCAGCAATACGTGGC
>CAVQQX010000042.1:0-5471 GCA_963714645.1 uncultured Gammaproteobacteria bacterium | reverse complement strand
CACCGGCGGCGGCTCGGTGTCCGCCGCGGGTGGCGAGCAGCCGGCAGGCGAGGTGACCGCCATCGGCGCGGTCGAGACCGCCGAGCTGCTGCGCAATGCGCAGAACGTGATCATCGTGCCCGGCTACGGCATGGCGGTCGCGCAGGCCCAGCACACCGTCTTCGAGATCACCCGGTGGCTCCGCGAGAAGGGCGTCAACGTGCGCTTCGGGATCCACCCCGTGGCAGGACGCATGCCTGGACACATGAACGTGCTGCTCGCAGAGGCCAAGGTGCCCTACGACATCGTGCTCGAGATGGACGAGATCAACGACGACTTCCCGGCCACGGACGTGTCGATGGTGATCGGCGCGAACGACATCGTGAACCCGGCCGCCGAGGACGATCCGACGAGCCCCATCGCGGGGATGCCCGTGCTGCAGGTCTGGAAATCGAAGACGTCGATCGTGATGAAGCGCTCGATGGCGTCCGGCTATGCCGGCATCGACAACCCGCTCTTCTACAAGGACAACAACCGGATGCTGTTCGGCGACGCCAAGAAGATGCTCGACGAGGTGCTGGTCGCGCTCAAGGCCTGAGCGTCTCGATCACCTCTCCCGCCCCGCGGGAGGGCGCACGAAGTGCATCTGAGAAAAGCGGCTCAGCCGCCGTGCCCGCCGCGCTTGCCCTTGCTCGTGCCCTTCTGCGGGTCCTGGCCCTTGCCTTTGCCCCGGGCCTCGCCGTCGTCGCTGCCGCGGTCCGGCTCCTGGTCGCGGCCCTGGCGCCCGCGGCCGGAATCGGCACCCCCGTCGTCGCGATCGCGGCGCTCGCGCGCGGAATCGCGCATGTGCTCGCGGTCCTCGGGCGAAGCCTGCTGCCAGCGCTCGCGCAGGCGCTCGCGCTGTTCCGGCGTCGTCTCGCGCCAACGCTCCTTGAGCTGCTCGCGCTGTTCGGGCGCCAGCTCGCGGTACTTGTGATATCCCTCGCGCAGCCGCTGCTGTTCGTCCGGCGGCAGCTCGCGGAATTTCTCGTACCGCTCACGCGCCTGCTCGCGCTGCTGCGGCGTGAGTCCCTGCCAGCGTGCCGCACCGCGTGCCATGGCTTCCTGGCGTCCGGCCGGCATCGAGTCCCAGTCGCGCCGATAGGGCGCGAGCACGCGCTGCTGCTCCGACGACAGGTCGGACCAGGCGACGCCCGCGTCGTCCGCGAGCGCAACGGACGCCATGCAGGCGAGCCACGCGGTGGCGAGCGCGGCCGCGACGGCCGAGCGCACACGATGGACGTTCACGACGGTTTCCTTGCTTGTCATGCCGGTGGCCCCGGGCTCGTCACCAGAGTTCACGACTGGCCGAACCCGGTGTCCGCCTCGTCCGCGGCGAGCTCGATCCATGCGTAGAAATCGAGGTCTTCCTCCGCGGTCGCGAGCCCGAAGTCCTCGTCGGCGGCGAGCAACTCGAGCGGCTCCTGCGCCGTGGCCGCCGCACGCGACGCCGTCGCGCCGTGGCGGCCCACGTCGCCCGCCGGCATCCGCAGCAGCAGTGCCGCTCCGAGGACACCGGCGGCGAGCGCCCCCGCCGGGGCCCAGGTCCGCCAGCCGAACACGGGGCGCTGCGAGCGCGTCGCGGCCTCGAGCGCACGGTTGCGCGCCCGGTGCAGCCGCGACAGCGTGGCTGCGTCCAGCGAATCGACGCTCGCATCGAACGCAGCGCGCGCGCCGTGCTCGAGGGCAGTCTTACCTTCGTCGTGCGGTCGATGTTCTCGTGCGCTCATGTCCATACCTCGGCCAGTTCAGCACGCAGCGCCTGCAGCGCGCGGAAATAGTGGGTCTTCACGCTGCCCTCGGAGCAGCCCATCGACTGCGCCGTCTGGGCGACGTCGAGGCCTTCGAGACAGCGCAGCGTAAACGCCTCGAGCTGCCGCGCGGGCAGCCGCCCGAGCGCCTGCTCGAGCCGGCCCATGGCTTCAGCAGTCTCGACCCGGCGGCTCGGATCCGGGGACGGATCGGCCACCTGCTCCATCGGGTCCGGCAGCGTCTCGTCGTCGGCACGTGCCGCCGCACCCGGCAGCAGGCCGAAGAAGCGGCGGCGCACGCCGTGGCGACGCTGCACGTCGCGGATCCCGTTGTAGAGGATCCGATAGAACAGCGGTCGCCATTCGTCACTCGGCCGCTGCGCATAACGCTCGGCCAGGCGCAACATCGCGACCTGGACGACGTCGTGCGCGTCGTCGACGTCGCGCAACGCCATCTGCGCGATGCGCAACGCCCGACGCTCCACCTCCGCCAGGAAACGGTCGAGATCGCGGGCGTGCTGTGCAGCGTCCAGTCGATGGTCCTCGCGCGTGCGGGGTTCGGCCTCCGTCACGCGGCGAACCGGCTGATCGAGACTAGCAAAACCTGGCATGCCGTAGACTCGCGCTCCCGGCGGTCAGTGATCCGTGCTGCGAACAACGCCCGTGCGATCAAGGGGTTGACCGTTCTGCCCCAATCGCCCGCGACCGTTGCCCGGCGGGTCCGCCTGCGTTGCCCGGCGGGTCCGCCTGCGTTGCCCGCGGCGGCGGGCCATGCGGAGAACGGCGCCGGCATCGAGCGACACGTTAGCCATAAGTTGTTGAAAACAAAAGAACAAGCGGATCGGGACACATGAACGGGCCAGTGCTCGCCGTCGCCATCGACGCGCCGCTGCGCCGGCTCTTCGACTACCGGCCCCCGGTCGGCACGGAGGCTGGGATTCTGCAGCCGGGCCAGCGTGTCTGGGTGCCGTTCGGGCGCCGCAAGGTCGTCGGCGTCATCGTCGAGCTGCGCGACCGATCGGAAGTCCCGCAGGCCCGACTGAAGCACGCCGTCGCCGTGATCGACCAGGCCCCGGTCCTGGACGAAGTGCTGCTCGACCTCCTGCGCTGGGCCGCCGAGTACTACCGTCACGCACCGGGGGAAGTCTTCGCGGCCGCATTGCCGGTGGCCCTGCGCCAGGGGGTCGATGCGAATGCGACGGCCGAACGGTGGACCCTGAGCGCTGCGGCACGCATGGGTTCGATTCCGCCCCTCGGCGCGCGCGCGACACGACTCCGTGAAATGGCGGACTGGCTGGGCGCGCGCGATGCGGCCGGCGCCGCGGAGCTGGCGGCGCTCTCGCCACGCTGGCGCGACCACCTGCGCGAGCTCGAGCAGCGGGGCTGGGTGACCCGGGTTCGATACGACGTCGGCGTGCCAGGTATCTCCGCCACGAGTGGTGCCGTCCTCGAACGCGGGCCGGCGCTCATGCCGGAACAGGCCGCCGCCGTCGACGCCATAGACGACGCGCAGGGGCGGTCCGTGTCGTTCGTGCTGCACGGCGTGACCGGCAGCGGCAAGACCGAGGTGTACCTGCGTGCGATCGAGCTCGTCGTCGCCCGCGGCCTGCAGGCCCTGGTGCTCGTGCCGGAGATCTCGCTGACGCCACAGCTGCTCGCGCGCTTCGCCGCACGGTTCGCGGGCCCGCTGCCCGTGCTGCATTCGGGCGTGACCGATGCGGAACGCCTGCAGGCATGGCGGCTCGCGCGCGCGGGCGCACCGGTGGTGATCGGCACCCGGTCGGCGGTGTTCGCGCCGTTGCTGCGGCCCGGGCTGATCGTCGTCGACGAAGAGCATGATCCCTCGTACAAGCAGCAGGACGGCTTCCGGTATTCCGCGCGCGACCTCGCGCTCGCGCGAGCACAGCGTCACGGCATCCCGATCGTGCTCGGCTCCGCGACGCCCTCGCTCGAGAGCCTGGCCCGTGCACAGTCCGGCAAGTCGCGGCTGCTGCGCCTGCCGAATCGTACGGCAGGCGCGTGCCCGCCCACCCTGGAGCTCGTCGACCTGCGCGCCCACGCCGCGACCCAGGGCATCGCCACGCCGACCCTGTTCGCGATGCAGCGCCACCTGGCAGCGGGGGGCCAGGTGCTGCTGTTTCTCAATCGACGCGGTTATGCCCCCACGCTGTTCTGCCCGTCGTGCGGCTGGGTGGCGCCGTGCCCGCGCTGCGACGCACGTCTCACGATGCACCGGCGCGAGAACGCGCTCGCATGCCATCACTGCGGCGCGCGCCGCGAGATCCCCGCGGCCTGTCCCGTGTGCGGCGAGCCGGTCAAGCCGGTGGGTCAGGGCACCGAGCGCATCGAGGAAACGCTCGCGGCGCTGTTTCCGGACGTGACGCTGGCGCGCATCGACCGCGACGTCGTGCGTCACCGTGGCTCGCTCGAGGATGCCCTGCAGCGGGTGCAGTCGGGAGAAGTGCGCCTGCTGGTCGGCACCCAGATGCTGACCAAGGGCCATCACTTCCCGGGGGTGAGCCTCGTGGTCGTGCTCAATGCGGACCAGGGGCTGTTCGGCACCGACTTCCGCAGCGCCGAGCGTCTCGCGCAAACCATCGTGCAGGTGTCGGGGCGCGCCGGTCGTGCCGAGCGCCCGGGCGAGGTGATGATCCAGACGGAGTATCCACGGCATCCGCTGCTGCAGCAGCTCATCGAGGGCGGCTACGACGCCTTCGCCGTTGCAGCGCTCGCGGAGCGCGAGCAGGCGAGGTGGCCGCCGTTCGCGCGCGTCGCGGTGCTGCGTGCGGAGGCAGCAGGGCGGGAAACACCGCTCACGTTCCTGGAGATGGCGCGGGAAAGCGCGTCGCGGCTGTTGCAGGAAATGGCGATCGAGGTCGAGCTGCTCGGACCTGCCAGTGCGCCGATGGAACGGCGCGCCGGTCACTTCCGCGCGCAGCTGTTGTTGCACGCAGCGTCGCACGGCCCGCTGCAGCGCCTGCTCGCGCGCTGGGTGCCGCTGCTCGAAGAAGCGCCCATCGCACGGAAAGTGCGGTGGGCGCTGGACGTCGATCCGCTCGAGCTGTTCTAGCGGAGCAGCAGGGCGGATCCCGGATCGCGAGATCGACGGGCCTGATCGAGTCGCCCGTCGTTGCGAACCGGTCTACTGGCGGACTTTACTGGGCCGTCGCGCCCGACGGGCTGTCGGCGGCGGTCGAGGTCGTGTCGGTCGGCGCCGGGGCGTCCGCGCTCGTGTCCGTCGACGTGCTCGACTCGGCGCTCGGCGCCGAGCTGTCGGTGGACGAGGACGAGCTCGTGCCCTGGTCAGCGTCCATGCTGCCCGGGTGAGCGCGCTCGTACGCCGTCACTTCGTCACGCGAGAGCTTGCCGTCGCTGTTGGTGTCCATGTCCTGGAAGCCGGTGGCGATCGTCGGCGCAGCCGCCTGTATCTCGGCCAGCGTCAGCATGCCGTCACCATCGACGTCCGCGGCCGTCCAGTGATGCGTCGACGTCAGCGAGCGATCGCTGCTGTTGGCGCCATCGGAGGCAGACGCGGTTGCAGAGGTATCGCTGCCGGGATTCGCCGGGTACGTCGCACTCGACGAAGAGCTGGTCGACTGGTCGGCATCCATGCTGCCCGTGCTGCTCGTGCCCGTCGCCGTGTCGGCATCCGGGGCGGTCGAGGTCGCATCCGGTCGGCTGGTGTCCGTCTGGCTCGTCGCC
>CAVQQX010000041.1:0-10335 GCA_963714645.1 uncultured Gammaproteobacteria bacterium | reverse complement strand
GGCGAGCCGCCACTGAATCCGCCTGCCGCCCCGGCGGGCGCCGGCGGCTCTTCCGCGACCTCCGGCCCGATGACCGAAGGCGGGGCGGCATGCTGCATCTGCAGCTGGCGGGCGAGCTGGCGCTCGCGCTCGCGTTCCTGCTCCTGGATCTCGGCCTCGCTGCGCACCTGCAGGCGGGAGAGCAGCGAGATCGAATCGTGCTTGATGCGCTCGAGCAGCGCGCCGAAGAGCTCGAACGCCTCGCGCTTGTATTCCTGCTTGGGGTTCTTCTGTGCGTACGCGCGCAGGTGGATGCCCTGGCGCAGGTAGTCCATCGCGCCCAGATGATCGCGCCAATGGCGGTCGAGCTCCTGCAGCATCACCGCCTTCTCGAGGTGACGCATGACCGGCGCCCCGACCGACTCGACCTTGGCCTGGTAGGCCTCCTCGACCGCCCGGACGACGCGCTCGCGCAACCCCGCCGCGGTGAGCTCGCTGTCCGCCTCGAGCCAGGCCCTGGGGTCGACGTCGACGACGAAGTCGCGGCCGATCGCCTCGCGCAGCTCGTCGAGCTGCCAGGTGTCCTCGGTGCTCTCCGGCGGCACGAACTGGTCGACGATGTTCGAGACCACCTCGTCGCGGATGCCGGTGACCGAGTCGGCGATGTCCTCGGCTGCCATCAGCTCCGTGCGCTGCTGGTAGACGACCTTGCGCTGCTCGTTCGCGACGTCGTCGTACTCGAGCAGGTTCTTGCGCAGGTCGAAGTTGTAGGCCTCGACCTTGCGCTGCGCACGCTCGATCTGGCGCGAGAGCATCTTGCTCTCGATGACCTCGCCTTCCTTCATGCCCGCGGTCTGCAGCCAGCGCTTCGTGCGCGCCGGGTCGCCGAAGATCCGCATCAGGTTGTCTTCGAGCGAGAGGTAGAAGCGGCTCGAGCCCGGGTCGCCCTGACGGCCGGAACGGCCGCGCAGCTGGTTGTCGATGCGGCGGGATTCGTGCCGCTCGGTGCCCACGATGTGGAGGCCGCCGGCCGCGACCACCTGCTCGTGCCGCTTCTTCCAGTCCTCTTCGAGGGCGGCGCGCCCCGCGGCGTCCGTCGGGTCGAGCGTCGCGAGCTCGGACTTGAGGTTGCCGCCGAGCACGATGTCCGTACCGCGGCCGGCCATGTTGGTCGCGATGGTCACGGTGCCCGGGCGTCCCGCCTGGGCGACGATGTGCGCCTCGCGCTCGTGCTGCTTCGCGTTCAGCACGTTGTGATCGATGCCGTTCTGCTTGAGCAGCCCCGAGAGCAGCTCGGACGTCTCGACCGACGTCGTGCCGACGAGCGCGGGCTGGCCGCGCTTCGCGCACTCGCGGATGTCCTCGATGATCGCCTCGTACTTGTCCTTCTGCGTCAGGTAGACGAGGTCGGGCGCGTCGTCGCGCACCATCGGGCGATGCGTCGGTATGACGACCACTTCCAGCCCGTAGATCTGCTGGAACTCGTAGGCCTCGGTGTCGGCCGTGCCCGTCATGCCCGAGAGCTTGCCGTACATGCGGAAGTAGTTCTGGAACGTGATCGAGGCAACCGTCTGGTTCTCCTCGCGCACGCGTACGCGTTCCTTGGCTTCGACCGCCTGGTGCAGGCCGTCGGACCAGCGCCGGCCCGGCATCGTGCGACCCGTGAACTCGTCGACGATGATGACTTCGCCGTTGCGGACGATGTACTCGACGTCCTTGCGATACAGCGCGTGCGCGCGCAGCGCCGCGTTCAGGTGGTGCATCAGCCGGATGTTGGCCGGGTCGTAGAGGCTCTGGCCTTCCAGCAGCAGGCCTCCCTGAAGGAACAGGTCCTCGACGTGCTCGTGGCCCTGGTCGGAGAGGTGCACCTGCTTCGACTTCTCGTCGGCCCAGTAATCGCCCTCGCCCTCCTCCTCCGCCTGCTTCGTGAGCCGCGGGACGAGTTCGTTGATCTTGAGGTAGAGCTCCGTGCTCTCCTCGGCCGGGCCCGAGATGATCAGCGGCGTGCGCGCCTCGTCGATCAGGATCGAGTCGACTTCGTCGACGATCGCGAACGCGAGCTCGCGCTGCATGCGGTCCTCGAGCCGGAACGCCAGGTTGTCGCGCAGGTAGTCGAAACCGAACTCGTTGTTGGTGCCGTAGGTGATGTCCGAGCCGTACGCCGCGCGCTTCTCGTCGGCCGTCTGCCCGGCCTTGACGACGCCGACGCTCAAGCCCAGGAAGTTGAAGATCGGCGCCATCCAGTCGGCATCGCGCTGCGCCAGGTATTCGTTGACCGTGACGATGTGTGCGCCCGTCCCGGCGAGCGCATTCAGGTACGACGCCAGCGTGGCGACGAGAGTCTTGCCCTCGCCGGTGCGCATCTCGGCGATCTTGCCGTCGTGCAGCACCATGCCGCCGATGAGCTGGACGTCGAAATGGCGCAGGCCGAGCGTGCGGCGCGAGGCCTCGCGAACGACCGCGAACGCCTCGGGCAGCACGTCGTCGAGCGGCTTGCCGCCGGCGAGCTGCTCACGGAACCGGACGGTCCTCGCGGCGAGGTCCGCGTCCGAAAGCGACTGCAGCCCCGGCTCGAATCCGTTGATGCGCTGGACGAGGCCGTTGTACTGGCCGACGAGCCGCTGGTTCCGGCTGCCGAAGATGCGGGTGAGCCAATTGGCCACGGGGGCTCCGGGCGGAGGGTAGATGAAAGGCGGAAATTCTACAGGAACCCGCTACGTGGGGCGTCCGCCAGCAGAAACAATAGGTTAGGAAGGACGTGAATAGCGAACGGTGATGGGTGAATAGCGCGGACGGGACGGACAGGCGGTGTCCGGTGCTTCGTCCTGGCTATTCACCATTCATGAGTCACTGGTCACTTCCGAGGTACTTCCCCGGGTTCAGCACGCTGCCGTCGCGCAACACCTCGAAGTGCACGTGCGTGCCCGTCGAGCGACCGGTGCTGCCGATGATCGCGAGCGCCTCGCCCTTCTGCACGGACTGCCCGACGCGGACGAGGTTCCGTGAATTGTGCCCGTAGCGAGTCAGATGACCGGTCGGGTGACTGACCTCGACGACGTAACCATAGCCGGACTTGTACCCGGCAAAGGTCACGACGCCGGCACCGACGGCGATCACCTTGCTGCCGGGCGCACCGGCGAAATCCACGCCCGCGTGGAAGGCCCCGTGACCCGTGAACGGGTCGGTGCGGTGGCCGAACTTCGAGGAGATCCAGCCTCCGATCAGCGGCAGGCCGCCCGGCAGGACGCGGCGGCCGAACTCGCGCG
This sequence comes from uncultured Gammaproteobacteria bacterium, assembly GCA_963714645.1. GTDB lineage: Bacteria > Pseudomonadota > Gammaproteobacteria > Steroidobacterales > Steroidobacteraceae > RPQJ01. Next base: position 7,090 of record CAVQQX010000041.1, on the reverse strand, counting down.
TCGCCAGCAGCGTCTCGAGCGCAAACAGCTGACGCTCGCGGTCCTCGAGCTGGATGGCAAGAACGTCCAGGGAGTCGAAGAGCCCCGGCACCCGCGCCGAGCCCCCGCCCGGGGCGTCGCGATCCAGTTCCGGGCCACCGGCAGGAGGAGGTTCGTCGAAGTCGAACTCGCCGCGGTCGAGACCGGCGAGGTCGGTGAGCCGGCGCCCGAGTGCATCGAGGCGCAGCAACTGGGCGTTCAGCAGCCCGAGACGGGCCGCGAGCGCGTCTACCTGGCCTTCGACCTGGCTGCGGGCCGCCTGCAGGTCGACCTTCTGCTGGGCGATCGCGCGCGCAAAGCCGCGTCGCTCGAGATCGGCGCCGAGCAAGTAGCGTCCGAGCAGCAAGCCCACGACGAACACCACCGCGAGGAACAGGCCGGCGAACAGCAGCGCCCGTGGCCCGGTGAGCTCCAGCCCTGCGGCGCGACCCGCCCGTCCCGCGGAGATCCGCAGGTTCATGCCGCCTGGAGTCCGATCATGGTTGCCCGTCCGACCAAGGGGGCCTCGCCGAGAAAAAACCCGACGGTCCCGGCCCGCGCGCGGGGGCGTTGCGTCGTGTCACGGAAGCGTCAAACTATGCCGAGCCGCCGCCCGGATGGCAAATCCAATCCTGTCTTTCTAAATTTAATTTGAGTAATGGCCGACCGACTCAAACCACTCTTCGGCCCCTCTTCGGCGATTCGACACCCCGCCTACAGCACCTGGCGAAGCGCGCCGCCGCGGCCGGCTCCCTCACCGACCGGGTGCGGGCTGAATTGTCCGAACCCCTGAGGCCCCATCTGGTCTCGGCGTCCCGGCGGGGCGCCGACCTGGTCGTGATCATGGATTCCGCGGCCTGGACGCCGCGCGTGCGCTATGGCGCCGAAGCCCTCAAGGCGCGCCTGCACGCCACCGGCGAGCCTGAGATCGGGAAGGTCAGGGTGAAGGTCAGGGGACGGGACGTGAATGGGGAGCAGTGATTGGGGCGCAGTGAATGGCAAGAACGGGACTGAAACGGCCCTTCTCCGCGATGCAGTAAACACCGATCACCGATCACCGATCACTGATCACTGATGACTGATCACCATTCACCATTCGCTTCTTACATCGCCGGCGCGGCCAAATAGCTGATCGGCGACTCCTGCGGGGTCGCGTACGTCACCTCTTCCCACGCCGCGGCGTCGGCGATCAGCGTGCGCAGCAGCCGGTTGTTGAGCGCGTGACCGGACTTGTAGCCGCTGAACTCGCCGATGAGGCTGTGGCCGAGCAGGTAGAGGTCGCCGATCGCGTCGAGGATCTTGTGCTTCACGAATTCGTCTTCGTAGCGCAGCCCGTCCTCGTTCAGGATCCGGTAGTCGTCGAGCACGATTGCGTTGTCGAGGTTGCCGCCGAGCGCCAGGTTGCGGGCGCGCATGTACTCGAGGTCGCGCATGAAGCCGAACGTACGGGCGCGGCTCACCTCGCGCAGGAACGTCGTCGTCGAGAACTCCATCGACGCAGCCTGCGAGCGGCGCTTGAACACCGGGTGGTCGAACTCGATTGCAAAATTCACCTTGAAACCGTCGTAAGGCTCGAAGCGCGCCCACTTGTCGCCGTCCTCGACGCGGATCGCCTTCTTGATACGCACGAAACGCTTCGCGGCGTTCTGCTCCTCGATCCCGGCCGACTGCAGCAGGAACACGAACGGTGCCGCGCTGCCGTCCATGATCGGCACTTCTCCCGCGCTCAGCTCGACCACGAGGTTGTCGATGCCGAGCCCGGCGAGCGCCGACATCAGGTGCTCGACGGTCGAGACCGTGGCCGTGCCTTCGGTCAGGCTGGTTCCGAGCGTCGTCTGGCTGACATTGCCAGCCCTGGCGGGGATGTCGACGAGCGGGTCCAGGTCGGTCCGGCGGAAGACGATCCCGGAATTCGCCGGGGCCGGGCGCAGCACCATCAGCACCTTCTTCCCGCTGTGCAGACCCACGCCGGTCGCCCGGATCGAGTTCTTGAGGGTGCGCTGCTGCAACATTATCCGCGGACGGCCGACTATGGCGGCGCACTCTAGCACACGGCCCCTCGACCCCCTGAGCAGCGGTCCCCATGGAGGTTACCGGCGTTCGGCGCGCATCGGCGTCGTGGCCGACTCGAGTGCCGGGGTGAGGGGCTCCGCGCTCGCGTTCATCGAGGGCCCTGCGCAGACCGGCGCACGCAACCTACCGGCCGCTGAACTTCGGCGTCCGCTTGTCGCGGAACGCCGCGACGCCCTCGCGGAAGTCCTGGCTGTCGATGCACTGCGACTGCAGCTGTGCCTCGGCCTGGATGGTCTTTTCCAATCCGAGTGCCGGTGCCGCGCGCAGCATCTGCTTGAGGAGCCGCAACGCCATTGGTGCCGCGACGCTGAGCTCGGTGGCCCACGCGACCGCGTTCTCGAGCACGTCCGACTCCGGCACGACCCGGTTGACCAGGCCCCACTCCAGACAGCGCGCGGCAGGCACACGGTCGCCGCTCACCGCGATCTCGAACGCCAGGCGATGTCCGATCCGCTCGGTGAGCAGCCAGGTCATGCCACCGTCCGGGACCAAGCCGATCCTCTGGAAAGGCACCTGGAAGAAGGCCTGCTCGGCCATGACCACCAGGTCGCAGGCCAACACGTAGGACGCGGCGATTCCGGTGACGAACCCGTTGACGGCCGCAACGACCGGCTTCGGCATGCGGGCGATGGCGCGGATGGCACCACCGTACTCTTCGTTGATCTGCCGCTCGACTTCGGCCCCGCTCACGAACGTGGCCGCTTTCAGGTCGGCGCCCGCCGAAAAGCCTCGCCCGGCCCCGGTCAGCACCACGACCCCAACGGTGTCGTCCGCAGCCGCGGCCTCGAGTTCGCGCTTGATCGCCAGACGCAGCTCGTCGTCGAGCCCGTTGAGTGCTGCGGGACGGTTCAGCGTCAGGATCGCGACGCGGCCGCGCCTTTCAACCAGTACGACGCCCATGCGCGTGACCCCCGATCGTCTCTCAGGATGCCTTGGCCGCGGCGGCCTGTGCCGCCGCTCCGTAATAGCTGCCGCCCGACTGCGCCAGCGCCAGCAGGCCGCGCGTCGGCTTGAATCGTTCGCCGTGGCGCTTCTGCAGGCGCTTGCACTCGGCGACGAACCTGGCCGCACCGACCGTATCGATGAAGCTCAGCGTGCCGCCCGTCCAGGCGGGGAAGCCCCAGCCCAGGATCGAGCCGAGGTCGGCCTCGTGGACACTGCGCAGCACGCCTTCCTCGTGGCAACGCGCCGCTTCGAGCGCCTGGATGTAGAGCAGGCGCGTCTTCAGTTCCTCGACCGACGGCTGCTGCTCGAGCGGCGGGAACTCCTGCGCGAGGCCGGGCCAGAGGCGCTTGCGGCCGTCGGCCGGGTAATCGTAGAAGCCCGCGCCGCTCTTGCGACCCAGTCGCTTCAGGTCCTCGACGAAGTGGCGCACCACCGGCCAGGACTTCGGCTCCTTGTACTTCGCGCCGAGGTCCTCGCGCGACTGCGACATCACCTTGTACTGCAGTTCGAGGCTGACCTCGTCGCTGACCGCGAGCGGACCCACCGGCATGCCGGCGAGCCGGCCCGCGCCTTCGATCAGCCGTGGGTCGATGCCCTCGGCGAGCATCGCCTGCCCTTCGGCCGTGTAGGTACCGAAGCAGCGGCTCGTGTAGAAGCCGCGGCTGTCGTTCACCACGATCGGCGTCTTGCGGAGCTGGCCGACGTAGTCGAGCGCGCGCGCGATCGTCTCCTCGCTCGACTGCTTGCCGACGACGATCTCGACCAGCGGCATCTTCTCCACGGGCGAGAAGAAGTGGATGCCGATGAAGTTCTTCGGCCGCTGCGACGCCCTGGCGAGGCCGGTGATCGGCAGCGTCGAGGTGTTGCTCGCGAAGATCGCCGTCGCCGGGATCACCGCCTCGGCCTTCTGCGTGACGTCGGCCTTGATGGCGCGCTGCTCGAAGACGGCCTCGATCACGAGGTCCGCGCCCGCGAGCCGCGCGTAATCCGTGGTGGGCTCGATGCGAGCGAGGATCGCGTCGACCTCGGGCGGCGTGCGGCGCCCCTTCTCTACGTCCTTCGCCAGAAGCTTCGCGGAGCAAGCCTTGCCCTTCTGCGCGAGCTCGAGCGTGGAATCGAGCAGCACCACGTCGATGCGGGCGAGGGCCGAGACGTAGGCGATGCCGGCGCCCATCATCCCGGCGCCGAGGATGCCGAGCTTCCTCACCTGCGACTTCGGCACCCCTTCCGGACGGGCCGCGAGCTTCCCGGCGAGCCCCTTGTTCACGAACATCGTCCGGATCAGGTTGCGCGAGACCGCGCCGGTCACCAGCGTCGCGAAATACTTGGCCTCGACGTCGAGGCCTCGGTCGATGGGCAGCAGCGTGCCTTCATACACGCACGACAGGATCGCCGCGGGCGCCGGATAGTTGTGCAGCGTCCTCTTCGCGACCAGCGCGGCCGCGCCGGAGAACGTCTGCGTCACCGCCGCGTTCACGAACGCGACGCCGCCGGGCACTTTGAATCCCTTCTGGTCCCAGGGCTGCACGGCACACGGTGAGCCGAGCAGCCAACGTCGGGCCGCCGCGATCAACTCCGCGGGCGGAACGACCTCGTGCACCAGTCCGAGCTTCTTCGCCTCGCCGGCGGAAATGTTGCCGCCCTCGAGCAGCCAGGGCAGCGAGGCCGCGATGCCGATCAGGCGCGGCAGGCGCTGCGTCCCGCCGCCGCCCGGCAGCAGGCCGACCTTCACCTCGGGCAGGCCCACGAAGGTTTTCGGATCGTCGGCAATCACGCGGTGGTGGCACGCGAGGCACAGCTCCAGGCCGCCACCGAGCGCCAGCCCGTTGATGGCCGCGACGAACGGCTTGCCGCAGGTCTCGATCCGTCGCAGCAGCTTCGGGAAGACGACGAAGCGTTCGTACGCGGCCGCCGCGCGCTCGTGCGGGCCGAAATTGCTCAGGAACTCGGTCAGGTCGTAGCCCGCGATGAAGCTCGACTTGCCCGAGGTCACGATCGCGCCGCGCACGGCCGGGTCGGCGACCACCCGCTCGACCACCTGGATCAACTCGGCCTCGACCTCGGGCGCGAACACGTTCATCGAACGGCCCGGGCTGTCCATCGTGATCAGGGCGATGCCGTCGGTGTCGACGGCCAGCGTGAAGTGCTTCGACATCCGGTGTCTTCCTGTTCGCCGGAGCGCCTCAGACGCGCTCGATGATCGTCGCCGTCCCCATGCCGGCGCCGACGCAGAGCGTGACGAGGGCGACGTTGAGGTCGCGGCGCTCGAGCTCGTCCAGCACGATCCCCGCGATCATCGCGCCGGTCGCGCCCAGCGGGTGTCCCATGGCAATCGCACCGCCGTTCACGTTCACCTTTTCGTGCGGCAGGTCCATCGCGCGCATGAAGCGCAACACGACCGAGGCGAACGCCTCGTTGATCTCGAACAGGTCGATGTCCCCGGTGGTCATCCCTGCGCGCTTCAGCAGCTTGCGCGTGACCAGCGCGGGGCCGGTCAACATGATCGTGGGCTCGCTGCCGATCGAGGTGAAGGCCCGCACCCGCGCGCGCGGCTCGAGGCCGGTTTTCTTCGCGAAGCGCTTGTTGCCGATCAGCACGCCGGCCGCGCCGTCGACGATGCCGCTCGAGTTTGCGGCGGTGTGCACGTGGTTCACCTGGTCGACCTGCGGGTAGCGCAGCTGCGCCACCGCGTCGAAGCCGGCCTGCCCGCCCATCGCCTGGAACGCAGGCTTGAGGCCGGCGAGGCTCTCGAGCGTCGCGTCGGGGCGCATGTGCTCGTCGCGGTCGAGCACCACGCGGCCGAGCACGTCCTTGACCGGGACCACGGATTTCGCGAACCGGCCGCCCTGCCAGGCGGCCGCGGCGCGTCGCTGGCTCTCGACGGCGTAGGCATCGACGTCGGCGCGCGAATACCCGTCGAGCGTCGCGATCAGGTCGGCGCCGATGCCCTGCGGCACGAAGTAGGTCTGGTACGCGACCGCCGGGTCGGCGACCCACGCGCCGCCGTCGGCGCCGATCGGCACCCGCGACATCGACTCGACGCCACCCGCAACGACGGCGTTCGACTGACCCGACATGACCTGCGCCGCCGCGTTGTTGACGGCCTCGAGGCCCGACGCGCAGAAGCGATTCAACTGCTGGCCCGGCACGCTCTCGTCGAAACCGGCCACCAGCGCGGCGACGCGGCCGATGTTCGCGCCCTGCTCGCCGATCGGCGAGACACAGCCGAGCACGACGTCGTCGAGGAGCTTCGTGTCGAGCCCGTTGCGGTCGCGGACGGCCTGCAGGGCCTGTGCGGCGAGCTGGATCGGGGTGATTGCGTGCAGCGCGCCGTCGGGCTTGCCGCGGCCGCGAGGCGTGCGTACGTGGTCGAAGATCAAAGCGTCCGCCATCGCGTGCTCCGTTTCATGCAGTGGGTCGAATTGCCCGGACGACGCCTTTCGGTCTCAGTACCGCAGCGTGGCCGCGACCGACCCATGGTCGGAGGGCGCCCAGGGTGCGTGCTCTCAGCCCAGGGCCCCGCTCTCCCGCAGTTGCCCGATCTCGGCATCGGTGTAGCCCGCTTCGCGCAGCACGGCCGCCGTGTCGGCGCCGGCCGGTCGTGGCGGCCTGATCGGCTCCGGCGCGCTGCGACTGAACCGCGGCGCGGGCGCGTGCTGTTCGACGCCGTCGACGGTGACGAAGGTGCCGCGCGCGACGTTGTGCGGATGGCGCGTGGCCTCCGCGAGGCTCAGCACCGGCGCGACGCACGCGTCCGTGCCCTCGAACACCTCGGCCCACTCGTCGCGCGTGCGCGTGCGCACCGCCGCGGCGATGGCTCCATGCACCTCCGCATTGCCGCTGCGGCTCGCGGGAAAGCCCGCGGCGCGGTACTTCGCGTCGAGACCGAGCTTCTCGAGCAGCAGGGCGTAGAACTGCGGCTCGATCGCGCCGATCGCCAGGTATTTGCCGTCGCGCGTCTCGAACGTGCCGTAGTACGGCGCCGCGCCCGCAAGCATCTCGGCGCCGGTCACCTCCTGGAAGTCCCGGTCGGCGGCACGCTGCGAAAAAAAGC
>CAVQQX010000040.1:0-4343 GCA_963714645.1 uncultured Gammaproteobacteria bacterium | reverse complement strand
TTGTTCCTCGTTGCGACTCATGCTCCAGTTCCCGGTGTAGTACGGGACCGAGGCGCCGTCCCAGGCCGCCGACCACGGCTCGATCCGACCACGACTGTGCAGCGAATATTCGGCCCAGCCGCCCCAGCGTCCGAGCGCGGGCTGCCCGTAGGCCTCGTATCCGATGAACCGTGAGTGCTGCCGCCAGTGGTCGGATGGGAGGCCGTCGCGAAACCCGCGCAGCAGTTCGCGGTAGCGCACGACCCAGGCATCGGCGACTGCGCGGCGCACGTCATCGTCCGTCGCGCCCGGCTTCAGGCCCGGCAGCGGCAGACGAGCGTCGCGCACCGTCGTCCAGTCGACCTTCGGCTGCTCGTTGTTGGAGACGAACACCACCACGGGCGGCTCGGGATAGACCTGCTCGAGTCGACGGAGCTGCGGGCTGGAGCCCCAGCGGCGTCCGGCCGCATACCACTGCTCCAGTGGTGACGTCGGCGACAACGGTGGCGGGCGCGGAGTGGAAGACGGGTCCGACCGCCGGTTCCAGGCCGGGGTCCCGGCGATGGATTCGGCGACGAGCACGTCCCATTGCGTGCCGACGAACGAGATCGGCAGGCCCAGGCGGGCCCACTGCTGCATGAGCGGTTCCAGGTCCGCGAGCGGTGCATCCTGGTCCGGCCGATACAACTGGAACCAGGGCAGGACGTGTCGCCCCTGTTGCAGCAGACCCGCCTGGTAACGCGCGTCGAATCCCCCGGCAATCTCGCCCGTGTTCCAGTGTGCCGCGAGCGGCAAGGGATGAGGCAGCGCGGGCCCCGACTGCGCCATGGCCGCCTGGCGGATCTCCGCGACAGTTGCGCTGGCCGCCGCTGCGGCACCGACCGCCATGGTCGCGAGCAAGGCGACGCAGGTCGCGCCGGTCGCACGCCGGCGAGGCGCGACGGAATCCGGGAATGGGGTCTTACCGCTCAACTGCCTGCTGCCGTGCGCCTGACGGGCCGACTGGCAATGCTACCTGCAGTCATGTGACAGATGCTGTCGCGTGGCACGACACGCGGATGTAACGAAGCGGGGCCACCATGCCCGTCTCTCCGCGCTGGAATCGAGCATGTCTCCGTCAGGCACTGCCACCTTACGCCGGCCCTACCCCCTGTCGGTGTTGCCCTGGCTGGCGTTCGGCGCGATCGCCATCCTGGTGGGCGCGGCCTTCCGGGAGCCGATCCACCTGATGTTCGACGCCTGGATGAAACGGCCGGAATACAGTCACGGCATTCTCATTCCCTTCATCTCCGCTTTCCTCGTCTGGCAGAAGCTCGGCGAGCTGACCGGGACCCCGGTCCGGGGCTCGTGGGCCGGTGTCGCGCTGGTCGCATGCGGCGCAGTGATGCACGTCGTCGGCCACATGTCGACGCTCTTCGTGATCCAGCAGTACGCACTGCTCGTCGTGATCTACGGCGTGGTCCTGGCGTTCACGGGCTGGGCCGTCTTCCGCAAGCTGTGGATGCCGCTGCTGATCCTGCTGTTCATGATCCCGCTGCCCGAGTTCCTGCTGCGGAGCTTCTCGGCTCAATTGCAGTTGATTTCATCGCAGATCGGGGTCTGGTTCGTCCGCTTGTTCGGGATCAGCGTCTTTCTCGAAGGCAACGTGATCGACCTGGGCCGGTACAAGCTGCAGGTCGCCGAGGCTTGCGACGGGCTGCGGTACCTGTTCCCGCTGATGACGCTCGGATTCATGATGGCCTACTTCTACAAGGCGGCATTGTGGAAGCGCGTTGTCCTGTTCCTCTCCAGCATCCCGATCACGATCCTGATGAACAGCTTCAGGATCGGTGTGATTGGCGTGACCGTCGAATACTGGGGCGTACGGATGGCCGAGGGCTTCCTGCACGACTTCCAGGGTTGGGTGATCTTCATGGCAAGCACCGCCATCATGATCCTGGAGATGGCCCTGTTGAGTCAGCTCGGGCCCGACCGCCGTTCCTGGCGCGAGTCGTTTTCGGTGGAATTTCCGCGTCGCGCACAGCCGTTCCCGGAGCCTGCCCGTACGGCCGCATACGCGCCGCTGCTCGCCTCGACGACGTTGATCGCGGCGTACCTCGCATTGCTTACGCTGCTTCCGAGCCGTACGGAGGCGGTGCCGATGCGGCCGTCCTTCACCAGCTTCCCGGATCGGCTGGGACCGTGGCATGCCCGCAGGGAGCCGCTGGAACCGATCTACCTCGACGCGCTCAAGCTCAGCGACTACTACCTCGGCAACTTCACCCGACCCGGTGAGCCATTGGTCAACCTGTACGTTGCCTGGTACGACTCCCAGCGCGCCGGGCAATCCGTGCATTCGCCGCGCTCCTGCCTGCCGGGCGGAGGCTGGGTCATCACCGAGCTCACGCAGGTGGCTCTCCCGGACGTGAAGGGCCCTGCCGGAGACGTCGTGGTCAATCGTGCGTTGATCGCGCTCGGCAACGAGCGTCAGCTCGTGTACTACTGGTTCCAGCAGCGTGGCCGGGTGATCACCAACGAGTACCTCGTGAAGTGGTATCTCCTGTGGGATGCGCTCGCACGGCAGAGGACTGATGGCGCCCTGGTTCGCCTGACGACCCCGCTCAAGCCCGGCGAAGATCCGCGTCGCGGTGACGCACGCCTGACCAGCCTCGCGGGTCAGGCCGTGCCGCGGTTGTTGGCGTACATTCCGGACTAGGTCGTGGACCTGATGCTGGCATTCGTGCTGGCGATGAGCGTGACGATGGCGCTCGTGCCCATGCTCACCCGCCTCGCGGGCCGCCTGAACGTCATGGATGCACCCGGTCCGCGCAAGGTCCACCAGCACCCGATTCCACGAGTCGGCGGTCTGGCCATGGTGGCCGGGGCGCTGCTGCCGCTGCTCTACTGGGCACATGGCGACCCGCGCCTGCCCGCCTTCCTGGTGGCGGCGGCCGTGCTGGTCGGCATCGGCGTTTGGGACGATCGCGCCGAACTCGGTTACCGGCCCAAGTTCGGCGCGCAGCTCGCAGCCGCCGTGATCGTCGTGACGTGGGGCGGTGTCCTGATCCACTCGATCATGCTCGCCGACCGTATCGAGCTGTCCGGCGTCGTCGCGGCTCCTTTGACCGTCCTGTTCCTGGTCGGGGTGACGAATGCAATCAACCTCGCCGACGGCCTCGACGGACTCGCCGGGGGCACCACGCTGCTGAGTTGCTGCGCGCTGGCGCTGCTCGCCTTCAGCCTCGACGACCGCTTCGTCGCGATGGTTTCCATCATCGTCGCGGGCAGCATCCTGGGATTCCTGCGATTCAACACGTACCCGGCGCGCATTTTCATGGGCGACGGCGGCAGCCAGTACCTCGGTTTCACGGTCGCCGTGCTGGCGGTCGCGGTCACGCAGCGGGAGGGTTCCCCGATCAGCGCGGCCCTGCCGTTGCTGCTGCTCGGCCTGCCGATCATCGACACGATGAGCGTCATGACGCACCGCCTCGCCGAGGGTCGGTCGCCTTTCTCCGCCGACAAGACTCACATCCATCACCGCTTGCTTGCGCTCGGATTCGAACACTACGAAGCCGTGATCATCATCTACCTGGCGCAGGCCGCCTTGTTCGTCGCCGCCTGGTATCTGCGCTATGAGTCCGACCTGGTCGTCTGCCTGGTCTTCGTGCTGTCCGCCGCGGCGGTGCTCGGCATCCTGCATGCCGGAGCGCATTTCGGCTGGCGCTGGCGACGGCGCCCCCCCACGACGGCGCAGGCCGCGCTCGTCGTCGCGGGCCCGGGCGGATGGCGCCGTTTCCGTGCCTGGCTGCCCGCGGCGGCCCTGGCGACCGCCGGGGTGTCTGCCGTGGTGTACGCCGCACGAATCGCGTGGACGGCGCGGCCTATCCCGACCGACGTCGGATGGCTGGCCACCGTGCTTGCGGCGGTGCTCGTCCTGTCGAGCTCGCTGGGCGGTCTGCGTCCAGGATCGACCTGGCTCGCACACGTCAGTCTGTACGTCGCCGTCGTCATCGTCGTCTATCTCGACGTGACCGGCGTCCCGCCGCTGTCGACCCGGTTCGAACTGATTGCGCTGACTCTGCTTGCAGGCAGCGTCATGTTGTCCTTCAGGCTGACCGCGCAGCGGCGCTTCCAGCTGACGCCGCTGGACTTCATCATCGTGTTTTTCGCACTGGCGTTGCCGAACCTTCCGGGTTCCGTTGCCGAGCCGCAGGCGCTGGGTGTCGGAGCACTGAAACTGGCCGTGCTGTTCTACGCCGTCGAGCTGCTGATCAGCGAATCGACGGTCAGCCGGCTCGCGCTGCAGTCGACCGCAGTCGCGGTGCTGGCCGTCATCGCCGCGAGGTCGCTGGAGCAATACGTGTACCGGTTTAAAGGCTACACAA
>CAVQQX010000039.1:0-5890 GCA_963714645.1 uncultured Gammaproteobacteria bacterium | reverse complement strand
TCGATGGCCTTGGAGCCGACGGTGTTGGCTTCGCGGCCGAGCTCCTCCATCAGGAAGTCGAGGCGCCGGCCGACGGCGCCACCTTTTGCAGGCTGCTGCGGATTTCCTTGACGTGGATGCCGATGCGGTCGAGCTCCTCGGCGATGTCGCCTTTCTGGGCGGCCAGCACCAGTTCTGTTCCAGGCGGGCCGGCTCCACGGGCACGCCCAGCGCCGCGATGCGCTCGCGCAGCTTGTCGCGCCAGGCCTCGCGGATGGCGGGGATGCGCTCGCCGATTTTCGTGGCCAGTTCCAGCACGTGCGGCGGCGTTCCTCAATCAGCTCGGCCAGGCGATCACCGCCTTCGCGGCGGCGGGTGGCCTTCAGCTCGCCGAAGGCGGCCTGCAGGGCGTGCATGGCTTCGTTTGCAGGGTTTCCTGGTCGGCGCCGTCGGCGGACTTGACCACCCCGGCCAGCGCAGCAGGTCGGACGGGTCAGCGGTAGACCACGTGATCGCGCACCCGCATGGCGGGATCAGCTGGATCGCCACCGCGCGGCGCACCGATTCCTCTGTCGGCGTCGTGATCGCCTCGTCGTACGCGTTCGTGTGCAGGCTGTTGCAGTTGTCGAACAGCGCGTACAGCGCCTGCAGCGTCGTGCGGATGTCGTTGAACTGGATCTCCTGCGCGTGCAGCGAGCGACCCGAGGTCTGGATGTGGTACTTGAGCATCTGCGAGCGCGGCCCGGCCCTGTACAGGTCGCGCATCGCGCGCGCCCAGATCCGGCGCGCCACGCGGCCGATGACGGCGTATTCAGGGTCCATGCCGTTGGAGAAGAAGAAGGACAGGTTCGGCGCGAAGTCGTCGATCCGCATGCCCCGCGCGAGGTAGTACTCGACGATCGTGAAGCCGTTCGCGAGCGTGAACGCGAGCTGCGAGATCGGGTTCGCGCCGGCCTCGGCGATGTGATAGCCCGAAATCGACACCGAATAGAAGTTGCGGACGTCGTTGTCGTTGAAGAACTGCTGCACGTCGCCCATCATCCGCAGCGCGAACTCGGTCGAGAAGATACAGGTGTTCTGCGCCTGGTCCTCCTTGAGGATGTCAGCCTGCACCGTGCCGCGCACCAGCGACAGCGTCTCGGCGCGAATCTTCCGGTACGCGTCGGCATCGACGAGCTGGTCGCCCGTCACGCCGAGCAGCCCGAGGCCCGAACCGTCGTGGTGCGGCGGCAGCTCGCCCTGGTAGCGCGGCCGTTCGCGGCCCTCCAGGAGCTTCGCGATCTTCTGCTCGGCCGCTTCCCACAGGCCCTCGTTGCGCAGGTATCGCTCGACGCGCTGGTCGATCGCGGTGTTCATGAACATCGCGAGGATCATCGGTGCGGGACCGTTGATGGTCATGGAGACCGAGGTCGTCGGCGCGCAGAGGTCGAAGCCCGAGTAGAGCTTCTTCATGTCGTCGAGCGTCGCGATCGAGACGCCGGAGTTGCCGATGCGGCCGTAGATGTCGGGCCGCTCGTCCGGGTCCTCGCCGTAGAGCGTGGTCGAGTCGAACGCCGTCGACAGGCGTGCCGCGCCGCGCCCTCCCGCCACGTAGTGGAAGCGGCGGTTGGTGCGTTCCGGGCCGCCCTCGCCCGCGAACATGCGGGTGGGATCCTCTTCCTCGCGTCGGTACGGGTAGACGCCCGCGGTGTACGGGAAGTGACCCGGCAGGTTCTCCTTGAGCAGGAACGTGAGCTGCTCGCCCCAGTCGTGGTGACGCGGCACCGCCAGCTTCGGCACCTTGTTGTGGCTCAGCGTCTCGACGTAGTTGTCGCCGCGGATCTCGCGGCCGCGAACCCGGTACACGTACTGTTCGTCGGTGGCCGACCCGGCGAGCGCCGGCCAGTCGCGCAGCAGCGCGATGCCCTGGTTGCCGACCGCCTCGAGCGCGTCGTTGTACGCACTGCGCAGGCGTATCACCGTCGCGTCGACGGAGGCGCCCGCGAGCGCGGCGGCGCCGTAGCGCTCGAGCGGCTCGGGCAACTGCGTGTCGCCCACCGTGCGCAACGCCTCGTACAGGCCCTGCGCACGACTGGCCGCCTGCGCATGGTGCTCGACCGCTTCACGTGCGCGACGGCCGTTGCCGGCGATCTCCGCGAGATAGCGCGACCGCTGCGCCGGCACCAGCGCGTGGCGCTCCACGAGCTCGGTCGGGCCCGGATCGGCGACATGCCAGCGGCCTTCGCCGCCGGACTTCGACTCGAGTTTCGCGCAAAGCGCCGCGAAAAGCCGGTTGACGCCCGGGTCGTTGAAACGGCTGGCGATGGTCGGAAAGACCGGCAGCTGGTCGTCCGGCGCCTTGAACTCGACCCGGTTGCGACGCCACTGCTTGCGGACGTCGCGCAGCGCGTCCTCGGCGCCGCGCTTCTCGAACTTGTTCAGCGCGACGAGCTCGGCGAAATCGAGCATGTCGATCTTCTCGAGCTGGCTCGCCGCACCGTATTCGCTCGTCATGACGTACATCGGCACGTCCACCAGGTCGACGATCTCGGAGTCGCTCTGACCGATGCCGGCCGTCTCCACGACCACCAGGTCGAACCCCGCGTAGCGCAGCAGGTTGAGCACGTCGGCGAGCACGGCGCTCGTCGCCAGGTTCTGCCGGCGCGTGGCGAGCGAACGCATGAATACCTGCTCGGCCGCGAGCGAGTTCATGCGGATGCGGTCGCCCAGCAGCGCCCCGCCGCTGCGCCGGCGCGTGGGGTCCATCGCGACGACGGCAATGTTGCGGTCGGGGAACTGCCGCACGAACCGCATCAGCAGCTCGTCGGTGAGGCTCGACTTGCCCGCGCCGCCGGTGCCGGTGATGCCGACCACGGGCGGCTTCCTCGTGCTGCGCGCGACGGCGCGGCGCAACGTGTCGCTGAGCGGCGTGCCCGCCTCGCCCTGTTCCAGCGCCGAAATCGTGCGTGCGATCTGCTGGTGGTCGCGCGGACCGACCGGGCCGAACTCGAACGCGGTGCGGCGCGCCTTGCGCACGCGCGTGAACACGTCGTCGATCATGCCGTCGAGGCCGAGCCGGCGTCCGTCCTCGGCCGTGTAGATGCGCTCGACGCCGTAGGCCTCGAGTTCCTCGACCTCGTGCGGCGCGATCGTGCCGCCGCCCCCGACGACGATGCGGATGTGTTCCGCGTCGAGCGACTTGAGCATCTCCAACATGTACTTGAAGTACTCGACGTGGCCGCCCTGGTAGGAGCTGCAGGCGATGCCGTCCGCGTCTTCCTGGATGGCGGCACGCACGATGTCGGCGACGCTGCGGTTGTGGCCGAGGTGCACGACCTCGGCGCCGTGCGCCTGCAGCAGCCGGCGGATGATGTTGATCGCGGCGTCGTGGCCGTCGAACAGCGAGGCGGCGCTCACGAAGCGCAGCGGGGCATGTTCCCCGGCGGTCGCCGTATCCTGGCGGGACACGTCACCGCGCCGGGCCGTCGTTCGTACGGACATCGCTCGCTCCTGCGGCCGGGCGGTCGCCGCCGCGGCCGATGTTACCGTTGAGTAAATATATACTCGGCAGTATGATAAAGCTCCCGGACGTCGTCAATCGGTCGAACCCATGACGGATGCCAACCGCGCCCCAACCCGTGCTGCCGTCGATCCCGCGGCCGCCTGGCTCGGCCGCCGCCGACGCGACCACGAGACCAAGCGCGCAGCCGTGATCCGTACCGCGGCCCGCGCCTTCGATGCCCGCGGCTATCACAACACGTCGCTCGACGACATCGCGTCTGCGCTCGGCGTGACCAAGCCGACCGTGTACTACTACGTGGCGAACAAGGAGCAGCTTCTGTTCGAGTGCTTCCGCGCCGGTCTCGAGCCGATCCGGGCAGCGCTGCGGCGCGCCGAGCAGTCGGATGGAACGGGCCGCGAGCGGCTGGCCGACGTCATCCGTGACTATGCGCTCGCCATCGCATCGGAGTATGGCTGGTGCATGGTGCGTGCGGAGCATCAGGACCTCGGCAGCGAATTGAGCGAGCAGGTGAAGTCGCTCAAGTCCGAAATCGACCGTGGCATCCGCAGGTTGCTCCAGGCCGGGATCGCGGACGGCTCGATCGCGGTCATCGATCCGAAACTGGCGGCGTTCGCGATCGCCGGGGCGCTCAACTGGATCGCGCACTGGTACCGCGCCGGAGAGTCCCGCACCCCCGCGCAGATCGCCGCGGAGTTCGCGAACTTGCTGGAGCACGGCCTCGAGCCGCGGCCGGCCGGGCCGGTCGCCGGCAGCCGGCGCAGGGTGCGCCGCAAAGCGACTCCCGAGGCTTGAACTGAGGGCTCTGAGACCCCGTCGTCTTGCGCTGCAAAAACAGCGCGTCATACACTGGACGGCGAACCGGCCCGAACAACACCAGACCAGGATTCCACACCATGGCCGAACCCATCGTGATCGCGGCTGCCCGCCGTACGCCGATCGGCGCCTTCCAGGGCGCGCTCGCCTCGGTCACCTCCCCGCAGCTCGGCGCGATCGCCGCGCGGGCGGCCCTCGGCGACGCGGGACTTGCGCCCGACCGGCTCGACGAAGTGATCTTCGGTTGCGTGCTGCCGGCCGGGCTCGGCCAGGCGCCCGCGCGTCAGGCAGCCGTGGGCGCCGGCGTCGCCTTGTCGGTCCCGGCGACCACGCTCAACAAGATGTGTGGATCCGGAATGAAGGCCGTGATGTTCGGTGCCGATCAGGTCCGCGCGGGGTCCGCGGGCCTCGTTCTCGCGGGCGGCCTGGAATCGATGTCCAACGCGCCGTACCTGCTGCCCAAGGCCCGCAGCGGTTATCGCATGGGCCACGGCGAGATCTACGACCACATGTTCTACGACGGCCTGCAGAGTCCGTGGGACGGCAAGACGATGGGATGCTTCGCCGACGCCACCGCGGCGAAGTACGGGTTCACCCGCGCAGACCAGGACGCTTTCGCGGCCGAATCGGTGCGGCGTGCGCAGCGCGCGGTCCGGGAAGGTGATTTCGTCGCCGAGATCGCTCCCGTGACGGTCAAGTCGCGCAAGGGCGAGCAGCAGGTCGCCGAGGACGAAACGCCTTTCACGCTCGACATCGACAAGATCCCGGGGCTGAAGCCGGCGTTCGGCAAGGACGGCACGGTCACGGCGGCCTCGTCCTCGTCGATTTCGGACGGCGCAGCAGCGATCGTCCTGGCGAGCCGGGCGGCAGCGGCGGCCGCCGGGCTCGAGCCGGTCGCACGACTCGTCGCGTATGCCAGCCACGCACAGGCCCCGGAGTGGTTTACGACTGCGCCGGCGCCGGCCATCAGGAAGGCGCTCGAGCGGGCGGGCTGGACCAGCGACGACGTCGACCTCTACGAAATCAACGAGGCGTTCGCGTGCGTGGCCATGGCGGCGATGCACGACCTCGGACTTCCGCATGCCAAGGTGAACGTCAATGGCGGGGCCTGTGCGCTCGGCCATCCGATCGGCGCGACCGGTGCCCGGTTGATCACGACGCTGGTGCACGCGTTGCGCCGGCGCGGGCTGCGCCGCGGCGTCGCTTCGCAGTGCATCGGCGGGGGCGAAGCCTGCGCCGTCGCCATCGAACTGGCCTGACACGAGGCGTAGTCGCATGGACCTCAACGGCAAGGTCGTGGTCGTTACCGGCGGCGGACGCGGCATCGGCAAGGCGATCGCGAGCGCATTCGGCGCGCGCGGCGCGCGCCTCGCACTGTTCGACCTGAACGCCGCCGACCTTGCCACGGCCGCGGCCGAGCTGTCGGCGGCGCGTACGCAGGTGAGCACGCACGAGGTGAACGTCTCGCGCGAGGACGAGGTGGCGCGCGCGTTCGAGGGAGTACTCGCCGCGCACGGCCGGCTCGACGTGCTGGTCAACAACGCGGGCATCATCAAGGACAGCAAGACGAAACTGGAAACCAGGCGCCCACAACAT
>CAVQQX010000038.1:0-5175 GCA_963714645.1 uncultured Gammaproteobacteria bacterium | reverse complement strand
CGTCGCCCCCGTCGGAGCCACGCCGAGCCCGTTGATCGCCACGACCTTCTTCGAGCGCGGGTCGTAGATGAGCGCCTGCGTCTCGCCGCCCCAGCTCAACACGTCCCACATCGTCGAGGTCGCCGCGATCATGGCGCAGGCCGCGTCGACGGCGTTGCCGCCGCGCTGGAACATCATCGCGCCGGCGGTGGCGGCGAGCGGCTTGCCCGTGATCGCCATCCAGTGGCGACCGTGCAGCGGCGGTTTCTGCGTCCGGGCGAGCGACCGGGGCACGCTCGGCGACACGGCCTGCACCGTCGAGGCCACGGGCTTCGCCGAAGGGGTCGCCTGGGCGCGGACGGAACTCGTGTAACCAGCGGTCATGCAGAGCAGGCTCGATGCAACGACCGCCGCGGCCGGACTTCGTGACGGGGTCATGTGCTGTCTCGCTGTCGATGCGTTCCCTGCAGTATGCTGCGCCGCTCCACTGCATGTCACCGGTGACGCTGCCCATGCCTGCGCCACGTCGCCTGCCGACGCTGCTCGAGGCGCGACTGGCGCACATGCCGGGCTCCACGCGCGCGAAGCTGCAGGTCAACCTGGCCGAGATCCGGCGTGCCGCCGAAGAGATCAACGCCGCGCTCGCCGAGCAGCCGGGCGATCCTCTGCTCGAGGAGCTGCTGCTCAAGACGTACCAGGACGAGCTCGCGGTGCTCGCGAACGTGAACCAGATGACCAACGCACTGGCGACGACCGCAGACCCGGCGTCGGCCGCGGAGAGGTTGAGGTTATGAGACTCGAGGTGTTCAAGCATTCCCGGCCGGCCGTCGCAGCGGGCGCGATGCTCGCGGCGCTGCCGGGACTGGCGATGGCCGGTTCGCCGATCAACAAGCGCACCCACGCGGATCCGGCCGGCACGGTCGAGGTCTCGAACGTGGCGGGTTCCGTGACCGTGACGGGGTGGGATCGCAACGAGGTCGAGGTCACGGGCGAGCTCGGCGAGGGCACCGAGCGGCTCGAGTTCACCAAGGCGGAGAAGTTGACGCGCATCAAGGTCGTGCTGCCCAACCGCTCCTACGACGCCGACGATACCGACCTGGTGATCAGGGTCCCGGCGGGCAGCATGCTCTCGGTCAACACCGTGAGTGCGGACGTGATCGTGCGCGGCGTCACGGGCACGCAGCGGCTGCAGGCGGTGAGTGGCGACGTGCGCACGGAGGCGGGCGGCGAGGACGTCGAATGTCGCACCGTGAGCGGCGACGTGCTGATCGGCGGCTCGGGCAGGAAGGGCTTCGTCTCCATCACGACGGTGAGCGGCGACGCGCGTGCGAGCCGGGTGGCAGGCGAGATCAACGGCAATACCGTGAGCGGCTCGTTCAACCTCGAGGCGGGCGAGACGACGCGCTCGCGGCTGAGTTCGACCAGCGGCGACCTTGGCTTCACCGGCAAGCTCGCGCCCGACGCGCGGTTCGACGTGGAGAGCATCAGCGGCGACGTGCGTCTCGATTTCGCCGGCCCTGTCGCGGGCCAGTTCGACCTGTCGACCTTCAACGGCGAGATCCGCAGCTGCTTCGGCCCGCAGCCCGTGCGCACGAACGAGTATGCGCCGGGGCAGGAATCGCGCTTCCTGCAGGGCAACGGCACGGCCCGGGTGCGCGTGAAGACGCTGAACGGAGACATCGGCGTGTGCCGGCCGTGACGGGCACGGCGGGCTCGCGCCTGCAGCGGATTCATGGACAATACGCCCAGGGCGAACGACGGGGTCCCGCTGCGGTCTGACTCGGCGGACCCGCGCACGCACGGCTCCGGCCCCGGGGTGGCAAGTGATTCGAACAGAGCAATGGCCTGCCGGGCTGAACTGAAGCGGCGTCGCGTCGGCAAGGTTGCCATCGCGTACGGCGCGCCGGGAGAATTCGCGGCGGCACTGCTGCGCTGGTCCGAGCACGATGGCCGCAAGGACCTGCCCTGGCAGTGCGACCGCACGCCCTACCGCGTCTGGGTGTCCGAGATCATGCTGCAGCAGACGCAGGTCGCGACCGTCGTCGGCTACTACGAGCGATTCATGGCGCGCTTCCCGGACGTCCACCGCCTGGCGGCGGCGCCGCTCGACGAGGTGCTGCACCTGTGGTCGGGCCTCGGCTACTACGCACGGGCGCGCCACCTGCACCGTGCCGCGCAGGTCGTCGTCGAACGCCACGGAGGCGAATTCCCGCCCTCCATCGACCAGGTGATGGCATTGCCTGGCATCGGTCGCTCCACGGCGGGAGCGATCCTCGCGATCGCACGCGGCGAGCGGCACCCGATCCTCGACGGCAACGTCAAGCGAGTGCTCGCGCGCTGGTTCCGCGTCGCGGGGTACTCCGGCGAGCCCGCGGTCGAGCGTCGGCTCTGGACGCTCGCGGAAGCCTGCACGCCGCCGCAACGGGTCGACGACTACACGCAGGCGATCATGGACCTGGGCGCGACGATCTGTACGCGCGTCCAGCCCGCATGTCTGCTGTGTCCGGTCAATGCGGGCTGCGGCGCACGGGCCACGAACGAGCAGCACCTCTTTCCGGCGCCGCGCCCGCGCAGGTCGCGCCCGCACCGCGAGGGGTGGCTGGTGGTGGCGCGACGCGGCACCTCCGTGCTGCTCGAGCGACGGCCGCCGAGCGGGCTGTGGGGCGGCCTCTGGGGCTTCCCGGAGTTCCCGACGCGCGAGCACGCGCTGCAGTGGTGCAGCGAGCAGCTCGCCGCGACGGGCCCCGCACGAACCGGAGATGCGCTGCACCACGCCTTCAGTCACTTCGACTACGAGATGAAACCGATGTACGTCGCGTGCGCCGGCGCCGCGCCGGCCGGGTTGCGCGATACGGACCGGTTCCGCTGGTACGATACTGCGGCCCCGGCGGCGGTCGGCGTCCCCAGGCCCGTTGCGACGCTGCTGCGCCGCGCGATCGAGCAGGCGCCCTCGTGACACAGGTCGCGCCCGACGAAAGGGGGGCGAGACTCGCGCGGATCTGCATCGCGGTCGGCGCCATACTCATGCTGCTCGCGGTGGTGTTCGGCGCGTTCGGCGCGCACGCGCTCCAGGCACGGCTCTCGCCCCGACAGCTCGCGAGCTACCAGACCGGCGTCTGGTACCAGCAGCTGCATGCGCTCGGGCTCGTGCTGATCGGAACCGTCGCGCGGGTGACCGCTTTCTCGCCCTGGCTCTCGCGCGCGGCAGCGATGCTGCTCCTTGGCGTCGCGCTGTTCTCGGGCTCGATCTATGCGATGACGCTCGGCGCCCCGCGCTGGCTCGGCATGGTGGCGCCAGTCGGTGGCGTGAGTTTCATGACCGGGTGGGCCCTGCTGGCGTGGCACGCGTGGCGCGCCACCCGCTCCTAGTCAAGCCGCCACCGCCACCAGCCATCGGTCACTGCCCGCTGCCCACTGCTTCCTCACCGCTCCGGCGCGACGTATTCCGCCGGCGGCGCCGAGCCGTCACCGAAGAGGAACTTCTGCATTTCCTCGACCAGGAACTTGCGCGCCTTCGGCTCGATCGGCGAGAGCCGGTATTCGTTGATCAGCATGGTCTGGTGACGCACCCAGGCCGCCCAGGCCTCGGCGGAAATCTGCTCGTAGATGCGCTTGCCGAGCTCGCCCGGGTAGGGCATGCGCTCGAGCCCGGGTGCTTCGCGCTTCAGGTGCTGGCAGAAAACCGTGCGTGGCATCGTGCAGTCGCTCTTCGTGTCACGCGAGGGCTGTCGCCGCGACGACGATGCCGTCCTCGTCGACGTAGACGTATTCGCCCGGCCGGAACGTGACGCCGGCGAACCGCACCGGCACGTCGCGCTCGCCTTCCCCGCGCTTGTCGCTGCGCAGCGGCATCGTGCCGAGGGCGCGAATGCCGAGTTCCATGTCGGCGAGTTCGGCGGCGTCACGGATGCAGCCGTGCAGGATCACTCCCGCCCAGCCCTGGCGCACCGCCGCGTCGCCCAGCTTGTCGCCCAGCAGGGCGCGCCGGCGCGAGCCGCCGCCGTCGACGACCAGCACCCGTCCGTTCCCCGGGGCTTCAACCGCTTCCTTGACGCGGGAATTGTCCTCGAAGCAACGCACGGTGCTGATGGGCCCGGAGAACGAGCGGCGGCCGCCGAACGCGTGGAAGATCGGCTCGCAGACCTGCACGCGGTCGCCATAGTCGTCGCACAGGTCGGCCGTGCCCTTGCTCGGCGCCGTGATCGCTATGCTCGTCATCGTGGTCATCGTGACGCTCGCCTCGTCCGGTGGAGTCGCGGCGAGTATACGGCGGACGTGCGCGCGGCACGCCGCGTCCGGTCCACGCGACGTGCCGCGGCGGCTGCCTCAGGGAGCCCGAGACGCTTACTGCACCTGGATCTGCCGGGGCTGCGGCTCGACGACCTTCTGCTTCGGGATACGGATCACGATCACGCCTTCCCGGCTCTCGGCCCGGATGCCCTGTTCGTCCGCGTTCTCCGGCAACGCGAAGCGTCGCGCGAACGAGCCGTAGAAACGCTCGACGCGGTGCACCTTCGCGGTGTCCTCGCGCGCCTCCTGCTTGCGCTCGCCCGTCAGCGTCAGCACACCGTCCTGGACGGTGATGTTGACGTCTTCCTTGCGCACTTCGGGCAGCTCGGCCTTGATCACGTACTCCTGCTCGTTCTCGCTCACGTCGGCGAGGGGAGCCCATTCACGGGTCGGCTGCGCGGCGTCGTTCGCGTACCCGGCGCCCTGAATCGGCCAGCGGCGCAGCGTGTCGGAGAAGAAACGGTTGAACACGTCGTCCATGTCGCGGAACGGTTCCCACTTGATCACTCGCATGTCTGGCTCCTCGGTGCTGCTCGGGATCGCCCCTGCGATCCTCTTGCCGCCCTAGATGAGCGCGACCCCGGCGGTTTCAAGGGGCCGGGGCGGGAGGAAACCGGTTGCTTTCCGACAAGACGACGCCGCGCCGGACCGAGAGGTCCGACGCGGCGTCGGTCGAGGGCGGTGCCGGGCTAGCCGCGCTTCACGTAGACCTTGCACCAGCCCTTGGCTGCGACCTCGCGGGCAGCGAAGATGTTGCAGGGAACGGACGCGGCGTTCGCGGCCTTCACCTGCGCCTGCAGGCAGTTGGCGCACATCTGGCCGGGCTTGTAATTCGGATTGGCCTTGGGGTCGACCTTGGTCGCGTCCTCGACGTATCCCAGCGACTTCGCCTGGGGCTCGTTCGGG
>CAVQQX010000037.1:0-9897 GCA_963714645.1 uncultured Gammaproteobacteria bacterium | reverse complement strand
GACTCGACGGCGCGGTGGATCACTCGCACCGGCCGGGCGAGTGGCTGCGCGAGAGCCTGTTCGAGACCGGGACCCCCGCTCATCCATGCCCCGGTGCCACCCCGGTTTGTCTTCTAGACGCCGCACATGTGGGACACTAGCCTATCGGCAGGTGATATAGCTCAGTACATCACTAGTTGACCAGTCGCGGCCAGTCCGACTTCCAGCGTGAGCCCAATGACGAAAATACTCCTGCTCGCTGTCGGCGCGGCCCTCTGCGCCGGCCTGCCTGCCGGGCGACAGCCGCCTCGACGTCTACCAGGACGCCGTCCGCAGCGACCCGCAACTGCGCGAAGCCGACGCCCGGCGCCTGGCCGCGCTCCAGCGGCAGCCGCAGGCGCGGGGCCTGCTGTTCCGGCAGGTGGAGACCATTGGTACGCCACCAGCGACTCCGACGCGAACGCGACGTTCACGCAGGACGCCGATGGCGACCCGAACACCACGGGGATCATCACGGTGCCGACGATGATACGACCGATTCGGACTACTGGCAGTACCAGGCAGAGCTCACCCACACGCTGTTCCGCGGACCAGGTGGCAGCAGCTGGCGGCGGGCCGATGCAACGGTGGCGATGGCCGAGGCCAACTATCGCGCTGCGCAGCAGAACCTGCTCGTGCGCGTGAGCACGGCGGATCCGACGCGCTCGCGGCCGAGGACACGCTGATGGCGGCCCAGCACACCCGACGCTTCTTCCTCACGCGCCAGCTCGAACAGGCGGACAAGCGCTCCAAAGTCGGCCTGATCGCAATCACGGACGTGCAAGAAGCCGGCGCCCTGCGGCACCACAACGCCACCGCCGGCGTGATCGCCGGCCAAGCGCGCGCTCGCCCAGGAAGTGCTACGCGAGCTCACCGACGAGAGCTACGCCGGGGACTTCCAAGCCGCGGGACAAGATGCCGCTCGACCAGCCGCAGCCGCGGACGAGCAGGCCGGGCTTGACCGCGCGCTCGAGAACAACCTCGACGTGATCGCCGCCCCGGCCTGGAAACCGGAAGTGGCCGAGCCGCGCGACGTCAAGCTGGCGCGCTCGGGCCACCTGCCGGAAGTCAGCGGCTCCGCGTGCTGGACGGGTTTCGACTCGGACACCACGCAGACCAACAACGGTGTCACGGGTCCCGCGGATTCCGACCAGACCGGCGAGGACACGGTCGGCGTGCAGGTGCGCGTGCCGATCTTCAGCGGAGGCGTCACGCAGTCGCGCGTGCGCGAGCAGGTCTACCTGCAGCGGGCGGTGCGGCGAACGGCTCGGAGGCGCGCACTGGCGTGCGGAACGCGCGAGACGCGAGACGCCTACTTGGGCGTGCTCGCGGAAAAGGCGCGCGTGCAGGCGCTGCGGCAGGCCGTCAAGTCGAGCCAGCACTGGTGCTCCAGGTGATGGAAGCCGGTTTCGAGGTCGGCACGCGGACCACGGTCGACGCGCTCGCCGCGCGCGCATGTTCGAGGCGCAGCGCGACTACGCGCGCAGCGGCAACGACTACCTGATCAACATCGTGTGCGAGTTGTGCCCTCTTGCTCCAGGAAGACCTTGCGTCGATCAACAGCTTCCTCACGGCACCGTCTTCGGACGATGCCGGCCGGCGCGCGCAGGGCTAGAGCGAGCAGCGGCTCGATCATCGAGACCAGCCGGTCGACCGCGCCGCGATTCGCCGCCACCTGCGTGGCGTCCGCGCTCGCCTGCCTCGCGCGCCGCCTCCGGTGCGTCCAGCCATGCCGACAGCAGCGTCTCAGCTCCTCGCGGCTGCGCAACGACGGCGAGTGCCCCGGTCTGCTCGAGCAGACTGCTCGAGCAGACCGGGGCACTGCGCATCGTGCGCAGCCGCGAGGAACTGGGGCACCTGCTGGTCGCATGGCTGGACGCACCGGAGGCCGCGCGCGAGGCAGGCGAGCGCGGACGCCGCGCAGTGGCGGCGAATCGCGGCGCGGTCGACCGGCTGGTCTCGATGGTCGAGCCGCTGCTCGGCTCTAGCCCTGCGGCCGCACCGCCGGCATCGTCGACGGTGCCGTGAGGAAGCTGTTGATCGACGCGAGGTCTTCCTGGACGAGGCCGCCGGCCGCGGACTCGAGCCGCACGATGTTGATCAGGTAGTCGTACCGGCTGCGCGCGTAGTCGCGCTGCGCCTCGAACAGCGTGCGCCGCGCGGCGAGCACGTCGACCGTGGTCCGCGTGCCGACCTCGAAACCGGCTTCGGTCGCCTCGAGCGCCGTCTGGCTCGACTTGACGGCCTGCCGCAGCGCCTGCACGCGCGCCTTTTCCGCGAGCACGCCCAGGTAGGCGTCTCGCGTCTCGCGTTCCGCCCCGCGCATGCGCGCCTCGAGCCGTTCGCGCGCCGCCCGCTGCAGGTAGACCTGCTCGCGCACGCGCGACTGCGTGACGCCTCCGCTGAAGATCGGCACGCGCACCTGCACGCCGACCGTGTCCTCGGTCTGGTCGGAATCCGCGGGACCCGTGACGCCGTTGTTGGTCTGCGTCGTGTCCGAGTCGAAACCCGTCCGGCGCGCGAACAGCTCGACTTCCGGCAGGTGGCCCGAGCGCGCCAGCTTGACGTCGCGCGCGGCCACTTCCGTTTCCAGCCGGGCGGCGATCACGTCGAGGTTGTTCTCGAGCGCGCGGTCGACCCAGGCCTGCTCGTCCGCGGGTTGCGGCTGGTCGAGCGGCATCTGCTCCGCGGGCTTGGAGAGCCCGGCGTAGCTCTCGTCGGTGAGCTCGCGTAGCACTTCCTGGGCCGTGGCGAGCGCGCGCTTGGCGGCGATCACGCCGGCGGTGGCGTTGTCGTGCGCGGCACGGGCTTCCTGCACGTCCGTGATTGCGATCAGGCCGACTTCGAAGCGCTTGTCCGCCTGTTCGAGCTGGCGCGTAAGGGCCTCGAGCGTCGCCTGGGCCGCCATCAGCGTGTCCTCGGCCGCGAGCACGTCGAAATACGCCGTGCTCACGCGCACGAGCAGGTTCTGCTGCGCAGCGCGATAGTTGGCCTCGGCCATCGCCACCGTTGCATCGGCCCGCCGCAGCTGCTGCCACTGGTCCCAGCGGAACAGCGTCTGGGTGAGCTCTGCCTGGTACTGCCAGTAGTCCGAATCGGTCGTCTGGTCGTTCGGCACCGTGATGATCCCCGTGGTGTTCGGGTCGCCATCGGCGTCCTGCGTGAACGTCGCGTTCGCGTCGGAGTCGCTGGTGGCGTACTGCCCGATGACGTTCACCTGCGGGAACAGCAGGCCCCGCGCCTGCGGCTTGGCCTCGAGCGCGGCCAGGCGCCGGGCGTCGGCTTCGCGCAGTTGCGGGTCGCTGCGGACGGCGTCCTGGTAGACGTCGAGCAGGTTTTCGGCCCGGGCGGGCAGGCCGGCGCAGAGGGCCGCGCCGACGAAGCAGGCGAGCAGGAGTGATTTCTTCGTCATTGGGCTCACGCTGGAAGTCGGACTGGCCACGACTGGTCAACTAGTGATGTACTAGACTATATCACCTGCCCCCCGATAGGCTAGTGTCCCACATGTGCGGCGTCTAGAAGACGAACCGGGGTGGCACCGGGGCATGGATGAGCGGGGTCATGCCGGTCTCGAACAGGCTCTCGCGCAGCCACTCGCCCGGGCCGGTGCGAGTGATCCGCCGCGCGTCGAGTACGGGGCCGGAGCCGACGGCCACGAAGAGCCGTCCGCCGACTTTCAGCGCCCGCTCGAACCGCGCATCGTAGACGGGCAGCGAGGCGGTCAGCGCAATCGCGTCGTAGCGGTCGCGCTCGGCGAGCCGGCTCGCGTCGAACGTCTCCGCCGTCACGTTGTGGATGCCGAGCCGCAGGTAAGCGGCGTTGGCGGCCGCGGTGAAGTCGTCGAACAGGTCGAGCGCGCTCACGGCGCCCGCGAGCCGCCCGAGGCAAGCCGCGAAGAACCCGGTGCCGGTGCCGACCACGAGCGCCTGGTCGTCCGCCTGCAACGCGAGCGACTGCAGGATGCGGCCCTCCAGCTTCGGCGCGAGCATCGACTGGCCGTGGGCGAGCGGCACGTTCGTGTCGGCGAACGCGATCTCACGGTACGCCGCGGGGACGAATTCCTCGCGCGGCACGCGTTCGAGGGCGTCGAGCACCTGGAGGTCGAGCACCTCCCAGGCGCGGACCTGCTGCTCGATCATCTGGCGACGTGCGAACTGGACATCGAACATGGATGCGGATTCCGGAAAGCGGCAAGTCGGTGGGAAACGGCGCGGACGGCCGGCGCGAAGCGTACGTTCTGCGCCGCGTCGCGACAAGCCGAAAGCACCGCGCATTATGGTGAATCCGGGGGGTCGCCGCGAGCCGTTCCGCTATGCTCGCTGTGCACGCTTGGAGCCTGGACTAGAAGAACTACAAACCTTGCAGGGAGGCGGGCGTCCGCAACCCTCAACATGGCAGTTCCGGAGAGCGACATCTTGATGCTTGCGTCGATCCTGCTGGGTGCCGTGGCGGCCGTGCTGGCTGTCGCGCTGTTCCGGCGTTCGCGCGAGCTCGCACGGCTGCAGGAGCTGGCCGAGCGGCTGCAGGCCGTCACGTCGAGCGGCGACCTGGGCGAACGCCTGGCGCCGCACGCGGGCGAGGGCAGCTCCGCGGAACTCGCGCAGGGCGTCGACAGGCTCATCGAGCGACTGCAGGTGGAGAGCGCGACGCGCCAGGAGCGCGAGTCCGTTTACCGCCGCATGCTCGAGACCATGCACGAGGCACTGCTGGTCGAGCGGGACGGCATCCAGCTCGCCAACGCACGCTTCGCCGAGCTCTGCGGCGTGGCGAGCCCGGCCCGGCTCGTCGGGCGGCGGCTCGAGGACCTCGTGCACGCCGACTACACCGAGCTCGTGCGCGAGTACCTGCGCCGCCACGTGAGCGGACAGTCGGCGCCGCAGCGCCTCGAGGTCGAGCTGCAGCCCGCGGCTTCCGGCGCTCCGCACCGGCTGGAACTCTCGTTCGCACGCACGATGCTCGACGGCGCTCCCGCCGTGATGGTCACGGGGCTCGAGATGACGCCGAGCCACGATGCAGCGCCCCCGATGCGCAGCCACGCCAACGCCTGGGAAGCGCTCGACTCGCTGGCCGAGAGCGTGCTCACGACCGACGTCGACGGCCGCATCGTCTACATCAACAAGGCGGGCGAGCACCTGATCGGCAAGCCGCCGGGCGAGATCATCGGGCATACGCTCGCGGAAGTGATCGAGCTCGTGGACGAGGGCGATCGCAAGGCGCTCGGCGACCCGGTGCGGCAGAGCATCGCGACCGGCGCCCGCGTCAACCTCGGCCGGCGGGGCATGCTGGTCGCGCCCGACAGCGAGGGTGAGCGCTCGATCGAGGTGACCGTCTCGCCGATGCGCGACGCCTCCGGCCAGGTCGACGGCACCGTGATTGCGCTGCGCGACGTGAGCGACCTGCGCGGCCTCACGAAGGCGATGTCGTACCAGGCGAGCCACGACGGGCTCACGGGGCTGGTCAACCGGCGCGAGTTCGAGCGGCGCCTCGAGGAGGCGCTCGAGGCGACGCACGGCGGTGCGCGTCACGTGTTGTGCTACCTCGACCTCGACCGATTCAAGGCGGTCAACGACGAGTGCGGGCACGTCGCGGGCGACAGCATGCTCCGCGAGGTTGCCGCACTCATCAAGGATGCGGTGCGCGACTCCGACACCGTGGGCCGGCTGGGCGGGGACGAGTTCGGCGTGCTGCTCGCCGGCTGCCCGCTCGAGAAGGCGCGGCAGATCGCGGACGACGTCGTGCGGGCGGTCAACGACCACCGGTTCGTCTGGAAAGACAAGATCTTCAGCGTCGGCGTCAGTGTCGGACTCGTCGAGGTCACGGGCGAGAGCACCTCGATCGAGGACCTGCTGCACGCCGCCGACTCGGCCTGCTACGTCGCGAAGAACCAGGGCGGCCGCGTGCACGTCTACTCGGCGCGCGACGAGGCTGCGGCCCGGCAGCGGGGCGAGATCGTCTGGCTGCAGCTGCTGCAGTCGGCGCTCAAGGAGAACCGTTTCGAGCTGCATGCGCAGCCGATCGTCCACGTCTCGAGCAGCAACGTCGAGGGCGGGCCCGGCCTCGAGGTGCTGCTGCGGCTCAAGGACGAGAAGGGCACGCCGGTCGCGCCGTCCGAGTTCATGCGCGCGGCCGAGCGCTACCGCCTCATGCCGCACGTCGACCGCTGGGTGGTGCAGACCGCGCTCACCGCGCTCGCGCGCGGCGCGATCCGGCTAGCACCCGAACGCAGCCTCTGCATCAACCTGTCCGGACAGACGCTGGGCGACGCGGGCTTCCTCGAGTTCGTCGTGGACTGCCTCGACCGCACGGGCGTCGTCCCCAGCCGGGTCTGCTTCGAGGTCACCGAGAACTCGGTCATCACCAACATCGAGCACGCGCGCCGCTTCATCGGCGTGCTGCACGGCATGGGTTGCCATTTCGCGCTCGACGATTTCGGCCGCGGGCTGAGCTCGTTCACGAACCTGAAGAACCTGGCGCTCGACTACCTGAAGATCGACGGCTCGTTCATCCGCAACCTCGCTTCCGACAACGTGAACCAGGCGATGGTCGCCGCGATGATCAAGCTCGCGCGCTCGCTCAATTTCCAGGTGATCGCCGAGCAGGTCGAGGACCTGAGCGCACTCGACTCGGCGCGCCGCATGGGCGTTGATTTCGTGCAGGGCTACCAGGTCGGGCGCCCGATCCCGCTGCCGCTCGCGGGCTGACGCAGGCTTTGGTCGCGCCCGGCCGTGCCGGGCCCGAGTTCCGGTCGAGGAGACGGGCCCATGCTCGCATGGATATTCCCGAGTGCGTCCGAGGCGCGCTCATACGCTTCGCGCACTGCCTCGCGCGCGTCCGACCATGCGAGTCGCGATTCGCCGCGCGCATCGTCCCAGCGACGGGCGAGTTCGGGCTCGACCTCGTCGAAGCGACGCCCCTCGTACGCAGCATCCTGCTCGTAACCGAGGCGATATGCCGCGGCGAAGTCGTCCCAGCCGCGAGGCGACGAGGCAGCGTACGCGCCATGTCGCCGTAGCCGCCGTATAGAATTGCGCAATGATCACGATCGCCGCGCTCTTCGTGTACCCGGTCAAGTCGTGCCGGGGCATCGCCCTCGAGCGGGCGGAGTTGACCGCCACGGGCCTGCGGCACGACCGCGAATGGATGGTCACGACACTCGCGGGGCGCTTCCTCACGCAGCGCGAACTGCCGCAGCTGGCGCTGATCGTGCCGGCCATCGACGCACACTCGCTGCGCCTCGCCGCACCCGATGCCGGGGAGCTCGTCGTCCCGCTCGAGCCCGGCGGTGCCGAGGGGGACGTCAGGGAAGTGACCGTGTGGCGCGACCAGTGCCTCGCGCGCGACGAAGGCGAGGCGGCCGCGGCCTGGTTGAGCGGCGTGCTGGGGCGCGACGTGCGGCTCGTCCGCTTCGACCCCGCGCGTTCGCGTCGGACCGAACCCGAATGGTCGCAGGGCCTCGACGGCAAGTCGTTCTTCGCGGACGGCTACCCCGTGCTCGTGCTGTCGCGCGCCTCGCTCGACGACTTGAACTCGCGGCTTCCGCGCGCCTTGCCCGTCGACCGCTTCCGTCCCAACGTGCTGATCGACGGCTGCACGCCCTATGCCGAGGACCGCATCGGCTCGCTCGCCGCCGGCCCGGTGAAGCTGCGCCTGGTGAAACCCTGCACGCGATGCGTGATCACCACGACCAACCAGGCGACCGGAGTGCTCGAGGGCGACGAGCCGCTCCGTACGCTCAAGACGTACCGCTACGACCGCGACCTGCGGGGGGTCGCGTTCGCCATGAACGCGATCGTCGAGGCGGGAGTGGGGGAGACGCTCGCCGTCGGCGCGACTGCATTCGCGCAATGAGGAGCGGACGCTACGAGGGCCACAGCTCCGGCGACCGGTACGCATAACGCCAGGCAGCGACATAGGCCGGCACGACCGCCAGCGTGAGCGCGGCGGCGCCGGGGCTTTCGTCGCGCACGATCTCTCCCGCGACCACGGCGAACGTGAGCGCCGACGCGTATGCGATCCAGCCCGGCCTGTGGCGCGCTCCGGCCATGCGTCAATAGTGCGGTGGTATCTCGACCGCGTTCGGGTCGGCGGCGCGGTCCTCGAGCTGCTGGAGCTGCGCAAGAAGCTGCTGCCCGCGCTCGCGCAACGCGTCGAGTTCGCGTTGCTGGCGGTACAGCACGTCGCTCAGTTCCTGCAGCGCGCGCTCGAGGTGCGCCACCTTGAACTCGAGCGCCTCGAGCCGCGAGTCGCTGCCAGTGACCACGTCAGGCGTGCGCCGGACGACGCAGGTCGCCCACCACGTCGCCGTGCTGCAGGATCTCCTCGTCGTGAGCGGCGTCGCGCCAGGTCTCGGCCAGCGCCGCCGACTCCCACTCGAGCATCGCGGGCAGCTGCAGCAGCCGCTGCAGGTACGTTGCGGCCTCGCCCTCGAAACGAAGGTCGTAAGTCCGGGCGCGGAAGGCGACGGGGCAATAGAAAGCGTCCACGATCGTGAACTCGTTACCGGCAAGGTAGGGCCCGCCGAACCTTTCGAGCCCTTCGCTCCAGAGTTCCTCGAGCCGCTGCAAGTCCACGCGCAATGCCGCGGACCGGTCGCGCAGCCGCACCCGCACTCCCACGTTCATGCCGCAGACGTTGCGCAGCGTGCCGAAGCCCGCGTGCATTTCGGCGCTCGCACAGCGGGCCCAGGTGCGGGCCTCGCGCGCGAGCGGCCACAGCCCCGGGTGCATCTCGGCGAGGTACTCGGCGATGGCGAGCGAATCCCAGACGACAGTCGCGCCGTCGCGCAGGCACGGCACCTTGCCGGTGGGCGAGAACTGCCGGAACGCCTCGAAGTTGGAGCCGGACGCGAAGGGCGTGATTCGTTCGTGGAAATGTATGCCGCGCGCGGTCATGAGCACCCACGGGCGCAGCGACCAGGACGAGTAATTCCGGTTGGCGATGTAGAGCTCGTACATGCGTATTCCTCGCGTCGGTATGAAGGGCTGGGCTGCTCAGGCGTGCGCGAGTCGTCGCAACGCGGCGACCGCATCGTCGACGCCGTTGACGAGGCCGAGTCCGGCGGCGCGCCGGCGCAACGTGCGACCCTGGTCGGCGTTGCGCGCGAGCCGGGTCGCGGCGGCGGCAATGGCCGCGGGCGACGGCCGGGCGGAAACGACCACGCCGAGGCGCGCCGCCCGCCGGATCCGCCTCGCCTGGTCGTCCGCGAGCGCCACGGCGACGATCTCCTGGGCGTGCGCGAGCGCATGGACCAGGGTCGTACCGCCGTTGCTGACGACGCGTGCCGCCCCGACGAGCAGGTGCTGCACCTCCTCCGGTCGTACGCGCGGCAGAAGCCGCAACCGGTCACCCGGAGCCGAGGCAGAAGGCGCGTCGCCGCGGCCCGTAAGGACGACGGCGACCTGCGACGTCTCCCGCACGAATCGTTCGGCGGCGGCGACGAACAAAGCCGCCGGGTCGAGCGAGGCGCCGTGGCTGTCGCCGCGTCCGCCCGGCACGAACAGCGTATATCCCCCTTCCTGCAGGCCGTGGCCCGCGAGCCAGGCGGCGCGCGCGTCGGGCAGCGAAGGCGTGAACAGCGTGTCGAGGTGCCGCACGCAATAGCTCGGTGTCAGCCTGAGCTTGAGACGCTCGAGCAGCGAGAGCCCGCCCGTCACGAACTTCGGAAACACGATCCAGTGCTCGTCGAGCAGCCGCAGCCAGCTGAGCCGGAACGCTTTCCAGCGCAGCCGCGGCGAGCGGCTCGTGAACACCAGGCGTGCGCCCGCCTGTTTCGCGACCCGCAGCTGCTCCGTGCGCCCGGCGTTGTCGAACACGACCACGTCGGGACGCACCGCACCGATCGTCGCGGCAACTTGTGGCGTGCAGCGGGTGGGCGAGTCG
>CAVQQX010000036.1:0-4565 GCA_963714645.1 uncultured Gammaproteobacteria bacterium | reverse complement strand
CCTCGAACGAGTCGATCTCGATCCCGCGGGAATAGAGGATGAAGTCGAGCTCGAGCCGCGGCTTGCGCGCCGGATACGAGGGCAGACTTTCGAGGTTCGCGCTGCGCAGTCCGGCGGCTTCCATGAACAGCGCGATCTCGTGCTCGCCCCAGAACGTATTGAAGTCGCCCGCGACGATCACCGGCTTGTTCGACCGGCGCACGAGCTCGAACACCTGCCGCAGCTGCACGGCACGGTGCCGGAACTTGAGCGAGAGGTGGACGAGGAAGACGCAGAGGCCGTCGAGTTCGAGCTCGATGATCAGTCGCTTGATGCCGGTGTCGAAATAGTGGAACCGCTCGCCTTCGACGCGCGGCGCGGCGAGGAAGGCGTTCGCCTGCTTGTTCACGATCGGCACGAACGTGTTGAGGGAGTCGGTGCCGTACTTGCACTGGTAGATCGAGTAGTGGCCGAGCGATTCCGCAATCACGCGTGCCTGGTTCACCTTGCCGGTGCGGATGGAGCCGGTGTCGACCTCCACCAGCCCGACGATGTCGGGATCGTGCGACTTGATGAACCTGGTGATGCCGGTCAGCACCCGGGAGTTCGACCGGAGATACCCCGCGCCGGGAATCGGCAGGTGGAACGCCGCGCCGGTGCCCGTCGCGTAGCGGATGTTATAGAGCAGAAAGCGCATTGGGGCCCAATTCTACGGGCCGGGGGTGCGATCCGGAAACGAGTGCACTACGCTAGACTACGCAAGACACGCGAGGCATCGCTTGCCGACGGAGCCGCCATGAGCAGCGTCACGCAGAAGAACCCGATCCGCCTGTTCGTCGCACACACGTGGGTGGCGGACGACGATTACCACCGGATATTCGAGTACATCGAAAGCACGCCGAACTTCTTCTACCTCAACACGAGCGCTCCCGACGAGCGCCCGGCCGGCGACAAGGAAGCGGGCCGCGAGGCCTTGCGGCGCCAGATCGGCGAGGCCGAGGTCGTGATCGTGCCCGCTGCGCTGTACCGCCGGAACGTCGACTGGGTCGAGTTCCAGATGCGCTGCGCCAAGGCGTATGACAAGCCGATCATCGTGCTCGAGCCGTTCGGCGGCACGGATACGATTTCCCCCGCGGTGCAGGAGCTGGCCGACGACGTGGTGCCGTGGGACCAGCGGCAGCTGGTGGATGCGATCAAGCGCCAGGCGCGTCACGAAGAGACGACGCGCTTCGACACGATCGAATTCAAGCTCGACTGAGGAACGCCGGCAGCCCGTCGTCGCCCTCGTCGCCGCCGACGATTCGCAACCGAGGCGCGCCGCCCGGTTCGGCTTCGCCGCCCGCACAGAGCGCCGCATACATCTCCAGGATGCGGACGGCGTGCTCCGCGGCGTCCTTGTCGGACATCTTGCGCACGGAGACTTCAGGCGCCGACATGCCGCCGGCAGCGGCGGAGGCATGCATGGCTGCGCGCAGGATGGCCAGGCGGCTGCGCAGGGCCTCGGGCACATCCTTGTCGTGCAGCGGGGCCAGATGGGCCTTGTAGGCCTCGATCAGCCGCTGCTTGACCGGACCGCTGCCCACGAGCATCCGTGCCGCCGCATCCACCGAATTCCAGAGTGCCGCCATGTCTCGCCCCAAGAAAATCTGATGTAGGTCAGATACTTGCCGATGGTTCTTAACGGTGATAATTACCAGCGGGGAAGCCGAGCAAAAACCGAGAAGAATCAGCCGGGTACGATCCGAATATACGCCGCCTTGTAGGAACTGCAACGACGGTTTGCGGCAGAACCGGCGCGAGTCCCCGGTCCTGTGAGATTTATTTTCAGCGCGTCGTCGCGATCTCGGGAAGCACGCGCGAGACGCCTCGGGCCCGCGTATCCGATGCGGCCTGCCATCGCCCTTGCGTACGCAGGATCATCTGCGTGTCGCCGAGCGCGAAGTCGTGCCGTTGCACCTCGTAGCCACGTGCCCGAAGTGCGTCGATCGTCGCCTGCGGAAGCGCCGGGTCGTACGTGATCCGTGTCGGCGGCAGCAGCTGGTGGTGGAATCGATCGGCGCTCACGGCCTGCTCAGGCGACATGCCGAAGTCGTAGACGTCGACGATCGCCTGGAACACCGTGGTGATGATCGTCGAGCCACCCATCGACCCCACCACCATCTCGACCCGGCCTGCGCCGTCCAGCAGGATGGTCGGCGCCATCGAGGAAAGCATGCGCTTGCCGGGCTGGATCGCGTTCGCATCCGCGCCGACGACGCCGTAGACATTGGGCACGCCCGGCTTGGCGCTGAAGTCGTCCATCTCGTTGTTGAGCAGGAACCCGGCGCCATCGACCACGACGCCGCTGCCGAAATCGGTGTTGAGCGTGTAGGTGTTCGAGACGGCGTTGCCCCGGCGGTCGACGATCGAGAAGTGCGTCGTGTGGCGCGACTCGGCCAGGCCTGGCTCGACCTGGTCGAGTTGCGAGATGGCTTCCGGGTTCACTTCGGCCGCGCGTCGCGCCACATACGCCGGATCGATCAGCCGATCCACGGGCACGTCGACGAAGCCCGGGTCGCCGGCGTATTGCGCGCGGTCCGCGAACACACGCTTCTCCATCTCGGCGACCAGATGCACGTACTGGGCGCTGTTGTAAGCGACGCCGGTGAACCGGGCGGCCAGGGCGTCCTTCATGCCCAGCAGCTGCAGCAGCGCGAAACCGCCCGAACTCGGCGGCGGGGACGACAACACCGTCCGGCCGCGCCACTTCGCGCGCAGCGGGTCGCGCCATACGGGCCGATACGTCGCGAGGTCCTGCTGGGTCACCAGGCCGCCGCCGCGCTGCATCTCGCGCACGAGCAGATCACCGGTGAGGCCATGGTAGAACCCGTCCGCGCCCTGGGACTGCACGCGCCTCAGTGTCGCGGCGAGCTGCGGCTGGCGGAAAGTCGTGCCCGCCTTCAGTCCGGCGAAATGCGCCGCGAACCCCGTACGCCGGAGTCGCTCCTGCTCCGCGCGGGCGCGCTCCGCGAGCAGCGGCGGCACTTCGAATCCGTGTTCCGCCAGCTCGATTGCCGGCGCCAACAGGTCCCGCCACGGCAGGCGGCCGAAGCGCCGATGCGCCTCCCACAACCCTGCGACCGTGCCGGGCACGCCCACCGCGCGATGCCCGGTGAGACTCATTCCTTCGATCACGTTTCCCTGCGCGTCGAGGTACATGTCGCGCGTGGCGGCGGCCGGCGCTACCTCACGATAGTCGAGGAACGTCGAGATGCCCTCCGCATGCACGAGCATGAAGCCGCCGCCGCCGAGGTTGCCCGCCTCCGGATAGGTGACTGCCAGGGTGAAGGCTCCGGCGATGGCCGCGTCCACCGCGTTGCCGCCGGCGGCGAGCACGCCGGCGACGACGTCGGCGCTGTAGCGGTCCGGCATCGCAAGCGCGGCTCCCGGCGTCGCCGCTTCCACGACGACCGGGCTCGCTGCTGACGCCGTCGATGAGGCCGGCTGGCCCGTGCAGGCCCAGGCGGCGACGGTTACGAGGACGAGCCAGGCCTGCGGCCAGGGGCGGGTCGGACGCATGCGGACCTCCGTTCGCAAAGACGACGGCGCCACGATTGTAGTCGAGTGGCGCGTCCGGGACGGCCGTCGCGTGGCGACGTCTATAATCGCGCATGGACATCCACGAGCACTCGATCACGCTGGTCTCGGTGATCGTCGGCCTCGGGCTCACCTCGTGCTGACCGCCCGGTCGATCCGCATGTTGACGCGGACGCCGGGCTGACGCCGGGGCTGCACATGATCGTTTCCACGACGCTCGCCGGCAGCAATGCCGACATCATCGGTGAAGCGCTGGCGTCCGTCGTCGCACAGGTCGACCGTTGCCTCGTTATCGACACCGGGGCGAGGGACGCGACGCTCGAGGTTGCACGCGCGACCGCCGGGCCCAAGCTGGAAGTGCGCGAGCTGACGTGGAAGAACGATTTCGCGGCGGCAAGGAATTTTGCGCTCGAACAGGCCACGGAAATCGGTGGACGATGGGCCGTGACGGTGGATACGGACGAGCGGCTGGTGTTCGACCGCGGTTTCGAGCTTCGCGCCGCACTCGACCGGACGCGTGCCACCGTCCTGCTGGTGGCGGCGGACGACGGCACGTACGCCAAGGAGCGCATCGTGCGGCTGCCCGCGCAGGTGCGCTGGGACGGCCCCACGCACGAGGTGCTCGACGGCCAGCGCACCGGTGAATCGGAGCAGCTCGCCGGCATGCGCTTTCGCGAGCTGCCGAAGGACGAGGCGGCTCTGAAGCGCAAGCTCGAGCGCGACGTGGCGATCCTCAGGAAGTACACGCGCCGGCACGCGAAGCAGCCGCGCTGGTTCTACTACCTCGGCGCCTCGCACCAGGAACTCGGTGATTTCGCGGCGGCCATCGATGCGTATCGCGCCTGCGCCGAACTGCGAGGATGGGCAGAGGAGGGCGCCTGGGCCTGCTATCGCGCGGCGGAGTGTTGCGGACGGCTGTCGCGCTGGACGGAGGCCGTGCATTTCTGTGCTGCCGGACTGGCGGTGCGCCCCGCGACCGCGGAGCTGGCGTGGCTCGCGGGTTATTCATT
>CAVQQX010000035.1:0-9767 GCA_963714645.1 uncultured Gammaproteobacteria bacterium | reverse complement strand
GGACCGAGATCCGGCAGCAGCAGTTCTCGGCCGACTGGGTCGGCAAGATCTCGTACTGGATCTTCCGCCATCGGAAGCCGCTGCTGATCCTGTTCATCGTGATCACCGTGCTGCTCGCCGGGATGGCGAGCCAGCTGCGCGTGCAGGCGGCGTTCACGAAGATGATCCCGCTCAAGCACCCGTACATGGCGACGTTCCTCGAGTACCAGGCGGACTTCGGCGGCGCGAACAAGATCCTGGTGGCGCTGCGCAACGAGCGCGGCGACATCTACGACAAGGAGTTCATGGACACGCTGCGCAAGGTGACCGAGGACGTCTTCTACGTCCCCGGCGTCGAACGCAGCTCGGTCTCGTCGCTGTTCACCTCGAACGTGCGCTACAACGAAGTCGTCGAGGACGGCTTCCGCGGCGGCAACATCGTCTCCGCCGACTTCACCGGGACGCCCGAGCAGCTCGCGAAGGTCAAGGACAACCTGATGAAGTCCGACTGGATCGGGCGCCTCGTATCGAACGACCAGACGGCGGCGATGGTCGTCGCGACGCTGATGGAGACGGATCCGGAGACCGGCGAGCGGCTCGACCTGCAGCAGGTCGGCCGCACGCTCGAGGAAATCCGCGGCAAGTACCGGACCGAGCGGACCGGGGTCTACATCATCGGCTTCGCGAAGTCCGTGAGTGACATCGCGCACGGAGCCGCCGGCGTGCTCGTGTTCTTCGGGCTCGCGTTCGTGATCACGTCGCTGCTGCTCTACTGGTATTCCGGCTCGCTGATGATCACCGCGCTCGCGCTGATCTGTGCGATCGTGCCCGTGATCTGGCTGCTCGGCCTGCTGCCGCTGTTCGGGCTGGGCCTGGACCCGATGTCCATCCTGGTGCCGTTCCTGATCTTCTCGATCGCGGTGTCACACGCCGTCCAGATGACCAACGCATGGCGGCTGGAAACGCTGCACGGCGCTGACGGCGTCACGGCCTCGACGCATTCGTTCCAGAAGCTGTTCATTCCCGGCGCGATGGCGCTGCTGGCGAACGCCCTCGGCTTCATGGTGATCGCGTTCGTCGAGATCGAGATCGTGCGCGAACTCGCTTACACCGCCACGATCGGCGTCACGGTGATGATCATCACCAACAAGATGCTGTTGCCGATCCTGCTGTCGTACTATCGGTTCACGCCCGAGCAGGCCTCGAAGCTCGCGGGCAAGGAGACGGCCGGCGACTGGCTCTGGGAGCGCATCGGGCCGCTCGCGACCAAGAAGGTCGGCTGGGTGTCGATCCTGATCGGCCTGGCGCTGCTGGCCTTCGGGCTATCGCAGGCGCGCCACCTGCACATCGGCGACCTCGGCAAGGGCGTGCCCGAGCTGCGTGCCGATTCCCGCTACAACCGGGATGTCGCGATGATCGTGGGCCACTTCGCGATAGGGGTCGACCTGTTGCAGGTGATCGCCGAGGCGAAGCCCGCGGACGAGGAAGACTCGCCCTGCGTCGACCGCGCGGTGATGGACAAGATCGAGGACTTCGAGTTCCAGATGCGCCAGGTCGACGGCGTCGCGACGGTGCGCAGCCTCGCGGGCTTCGTCAAGTCGATGACGCAGTCGTTCGCCGAGACCTACGCCAAGTGGCGGATGCTGCCCGAGAGCCGCGCGCAGATCGCGCAGGGCGTGGGCTACGCGACGCGACTCGGCAACGAGTTCATGAACTCGCGCTGCACGGCGATGCCGATCAGCGTGTACACGAGCGACCACCAGGCGCAGACCATCGAGCACATCGTCCAGAAGGTGAAGGACTTCAAGGCGGCGGGTGGCGACACCGACCGCGTGACGTTCCGCCTCGCGAGCGGCAACGTGGGCGTGATGGCAGCGACGAACGAGGCCGTGCAGGCGGCCGACAAGTGGGTGAATCTCGCGCTGTTCGCGTCCGTGATGCTGCTGTGCCTGATCATGTTCCGTTCGTTCCCGATCACGCTCTGCATCATCCTGCCGCTCGCGCTCGTCACCATCCTCTGCAACGCGCTGATGGCGATCCTCGGCATCGGCGTCAAGGTCAACACGCTGCCGGTGGTGGCGCTCGGCGTCGGCGTCGGCGTCGACTACGGAATCTACCTGTTCGAGCGCATGAAGCACGAGATGGAGGACAACGGCTACGCGCTCAAGGACGCGTTCGTCGAGGCGCTCAAGCAGCGCGGCACGGCCTCGATCTTCACGGCCGTCACGATGACGGTATCGGTGGCGACCTGGACATTCTCGGCGCTCAAGTTCCAGGCGGACATGGGCATCCTGCTGTGCTTCATGTTCCTGGTGAACGCGTTCGGCGCGGTCCTGCTGCTGCCGGCGCTCGCGGCCTATCTGGTCGGCGATCGCGCCCGCAAGCCGAAGCCCGCGGCGACCGTGGCCGGCGCCTGATCGGCGTCCGCGGAGCGATCCTAGCGCCGGCGGCGCTCGCTCACCAGCCGGTCGAGGCGCTCGAGGAACTGCCGCTCGCCGGCACTCACGAGTTCGCCACCGAGACCGAGTACGTCGCCTTCCCGGGCAGCACGGGCGACCCGATTCGCGAGCGCGAGGACGAACTCGCCGTAATGCAGCACGTCGTCGATGTTGCCTTGCGTGACGAGCGCGTCGAGCGCGTGCTGCGCGGCCTCGAGCGCTTTTTCCTGCAGCGTCTGCGGCGTGCGGTGCGCATCGTCGAGGGTGTAGTACCAGCGGCGGATGTCGTCCTGCGCGTGCATGATCTGCGGACCGTCCGCGACCGCGCGCACCAGCGGGTGAGTGCTGTTGATGGCGTCGACGATCGCCTGCAGCCCGGCGGCACGCTCGAGCATTTCGTCGAACGGGCTGCCTCCGGCGGCCGACACGGCCACGATGACGTGGTGGGGCGTGTTGCGCACGGCCTGCCACTGCACGATCGTGAGCTTTTCGCGGGTCAACATTGCCTGCTCCCCTGACCCGGCGGCCGCCTGCGCCTGCGTGGGGCATCCCCCGGAATCGATGTCGGCAAATGATACCGGACCCCCCGCCGTCGGGCCACGACGCCTGCCGGCGTCCGTGGCGACCGACACGCGACCATCCGGGACGCGGACGCAAGGCTCGTCCTGGAGCCGGTGAATATGAAAAAGTGCAGCAAATGCAAGCGTTTCCCGCAGGCCGGCCACGGCTTACAGCGGCATGGGACGCGGGTTCGCCTCGGTTGCCTTTCATGTCCCTCGGGTCCGGTGGCATGATCCCCGACACGCGGCCCGGCCGCTGGCGCCGCAACCTCCCGGGGTGAAATGGAATGATGCTCCGCAAACACTGGCTCGCAGCAACGTCGTCGCTGCTCGTCGCCGCATGTGCGACGAGCCCCACGGGCCGCACGCAGCTGATGCTGGTTTCCGAGGACCAGGCGATCAGCGCGTCGCGCCAGGCCTATGTTCAGGAGATGGCCAAGTACCGCCAGGAGGGCAAACTCGTCAACGACGGAAGACTGGTCGGGCGCGTCGAGGCCATCACCGAGCGACTCGTGGCGCAGGCCGTGAAGATGCGGCCGGAGAGCGCCAAGTGGCAGTGGAGCGTGCAGATCATCGACGAGCCGAAGACCGTGAATGCCTGGTGCATGGCCGGCGGTCGCATGGCGGTCTACACGGGCCTGATCCAGAGGATCGACCCGACCGACGACGAGCTCGCACAGGTCATGGGGCACGAGATCGCGCACGCGCTCGCCAACCACACGGCCGAACGCATGTCGATGGCGATGGCGAGCCAGCTCGGCGTGGTCGCGGTCGGCGTCGCGTCCGACAACCCGAGCCGCAACATGGCGCTGGCATCGACCGCGGCCCAGCTCGCCCTGCAGCTTCCCAACAGCCGCACCGCCGAGACGGAAGCCGACCGGATCGGCATCGAACTCGCGGCCAAGGCAGGCTACGACCCGCGCGCGGCGGTGACGCTGTGGCAGAAGATGTCGAAAGCCGGAGGAGGCGCGCCCCCCGAGTTCCTGAGCACGCATCCCAGCGACACCTCGCGGCAGGAGCGGCTCACCAAGCTCGCGCCGAAGATGCTCAAGTACTACCAGGCCGGCGGCAGCCCGGCGACATATCCCGTCCGCACGGGCGCGGCCACCTGATCCGAGCCCGCCATGACATGAACGCGGCCTTCGAGCCTCCGGTCGCGGCCGTCCGGCCGCACCCGGTCGAGTCGCCGCACGGCACGCGCATCGACGACTATTACTGGTTGCGCGACGACACCCGCAGCTCGCGCGAGGTACTCGCGTATCTCGAGGCCGAGAACGACTACCGCGAAGCCGTGACGGCGCACCTGCGCCCGCTCGAGGACGCGCTCTATCGCGAAATCGTCGGGCGCGTGCGCCAGGACGACTCGACGGTGCCCTATCGCGACCACGGGTACTGGTACTACCGGCGGTTTCACACCGGCGAGGAATACCCGCTGTATGCCCGCCGGCCCGGCAGCCTCGAAGCGCCGGAGCAGATCCTGCTCGACCTGCGGGCGCAGGCCAGCGGGCTCGACTACTACGACATCGGCGCGCTCGAGGTGAGCGACGACAACCGCCTGCTCGCATACACGGAGGACAGCGTCGGCCGTCGCCAGCACACGCTGCGCTTCAAGGAGCTCGAGACGGGCGAGGTGCTGGCCGACGCCGTGCCCAACGTCGAGGAGGGCATGGCCTGGGCGGCGGACAGTCGCCGCGTGCTGTACGTCGAGAAGGACCCGGTCACGCTGCTCGGGCTGCGGGTGCGCCTGCACGTGCTCGGTACGGACCCGGCGCAGGACGCGCTGGTCTACGAAGAACCCGACGAATCCTTCTACACCTCCGTCGCGATCACCAAGGACCGGCGCTATCTGCTGATCCACTCGAGCAGCACCATCACTTCCGAGGTGCGCTATGCGCGCGCGGACGACCCGCTGCTCCGCTTTCGCGTGCTGCTGCCACGCGAGCGCGGCCACGAATACGAGGTCGACCACGTCGACGGCCGCTGGATCGTCCGCACGAACTGGGAGGCGCGCAATTTCCGGATCATGGAGGCCGCGGTCGCCGC
This sequence comes from uncultured Gammaproteobacteria bacterium, assembly GCA_963714645.1. Lineage (GTDB taxonomy): Bacteria > Pseudomonadota > Gammaproteobacteria > Steroidobacterales > Steroidobacteraceae > RPQJ01. Next base: position 4,747 of record CAVQQX010000035.1, on the reverse strand, counting down.
GGCCGGGGACCGCCGCCGCTGGCGCGAGGTGATCCCGCACCGGGACGACGTCTTTCTTGCGGGTTTCGACGTGTTCGCGCAGTTCCTCGCGCTCGAGGAGCGCGTGGACGGGCTGCGCAAGGTCCGCATCCGTTCGTGGGACGGCGCGCGCGAATTCCATCTCGATTCGGATGAACCCGCGTACCGGATGGCGCTGGGTGCCAACGAGGAGATCGAGAGCGAAGTCGTCCGTTACACCTACTCCTCGCTCACGACGCCGTACACGACCTACGACTACAACGTGCGGACCGGCGAGCGGACGCTGCTCAAGCGCGAGCCCGTCGAGGGCGACTTCGACCCCGCTCGCTATGCGACGGAATACCTGTGGGCGCCGGCCCGCGACGGCGAGCGCGTGCCGGTCGCGCTGGTCTATCGCCGCGACCGGTTCCAACGCGACGGCACGGCGCCGCTGCTGCAGTATGGTTACGGCGCCTATGGCATCTCGTCCGACCCGATGTTTTCCTCGAGCACGCTCTCGCTGCTCGACCGGGGCTTCGTCTACGCGATCGCACAGGTGCGCGGCGGCCAGGAGCGCGGGCGGCGCTGGTACGAGGCCGGCCGCCAGCTCGAGAAACGACATACCTTCGAGGATTTCGTCGACGTGACGCGATTCCTGGTCGCGGAGCGATACGCCGACCCCGCGCGCGTGTTCGCCCGCGGCGGCAGCGCCGGCGGCCTCCTGGTCGCGGTCGCGGCGAATCTCGCGCCGGAACTCTATCGCGGGATCGTCGCGCACGTTCCGTTCGTCGACGTCGTGACGACGATGCTCGACGCGAGCATCCCGCTCACGACCAACGAGTACGACGAGTGGGGCGACCCGAACGAGCGCGAATACTACGACTGCATGCTGGGCTATTCGCCCTACGACAACGTGACGGCGCAGGCCTATCCCGCGCTGTACGTCACCACCGGGCTCTGGGACAGTCAGGTGCAGTACTTCGAGCCGGCAAAGTGGGTCGCGAAGCTCCGGCGCCTCAAGACGGACACGCGCCTGCTGGTGCTGCGCGTCAACATGGAAGCGGGACACGGCGGCAAGTCGGGCCGTTTCCAGCACCTGCGCGAACTCGCCGAGGAATACGCCTTCCTCGTGAGCGAGGCCGCGTCGTCAGTCGGCGCCGACGCCTGAAGCCGCGGGCAGGTCGGCGGCTCGGCCGGGCTCCTCGCAGCCTTCGGTGCGATTGAGGGCTCGAGCCCCGCTACCTCGCGGCCGTCCCGGTCGGCGGCACCGGGAACCCGCGCTTGCGCATCAGCGCGCCGATGCCCGCGTCGCGTCCCCGGAACGCGCGATAGCCGTCTGCCGGGTCGACGGTGTTGCCCACCGAGAAAACGTGCTCGCGCAGCCGTTTCGCCACGGCCTTGTCCCATGCGCCGCCGGCCTCGGTGAACGCCTCCCAGGCGTCGGCCGTGAGCGTGTCCGACCACAGGTAGCTGTAGTACCCGGCCGAATAGCCGTCGCCCGCGAACACGTGGCCGAAATGCGGGATGCGGTGGCGCATCACGATCTGCGACGGCATGCCGAGCGCCGCGAGAGTCTCGCGTTCGAATCGGTCCGGGTCGATCCTGCCGCCGCCGGCGAGGTGGAGCTTCATGTCGAGGAGCGCACTCGCCAGGTACTCGACGGTCTTGAATCCCTGGTTGAACCGGTTGGCCGACTCGATCTTCGCGACCAGCTCGCGCGGGATGGGCTTGCCCGTCTCGAAGTGCAGCGCGTAGCGGTTCAGGATCTCGGGGGTCGCGAGCCAGTGCTCCAGCAGCTGCGACGGGAACTCGACGTAGTCGCGCGGCACGTTGGTGCCGGCCAGCGACGGATAGTTCACGCACGAGCTGAGGCCGTGCAGTGCGTGGCCGAATTCGTGGAACAGCGTCTTCGCGTCCTCCCAGCTCACCAGTACGGGTTCACCGGGCTTGCCCTTCACGAAGTTGGAATTGTTCGAGACGAGCGTGCGCACGTCGTCGTCGAAACGCTCCTGGTTGCGGTAGGCGTTCATCCAGGCGCCCGAGCGCTTGCCGGGCCTTGCATACGGATCGAAGTACCAGAGGCCGAGCAGCTCGCCCTGGGGGTCCGTGACTTCCCAGACCCGCACGTCCGGGTGGTACACCGGCACCTTGCGCGACGCCTCGACGGGCCTGAAATGAAAGCCGAACAGCTCGCGCGCCATGTAGAACATGCCCTCGCGCAGATTTTCGAGCTGCAGGTACGGTGTGACCTGGGCCTCGTCGAAATCGTACTTCGCCTTGCGGACTTTCTCGGCGTAATACCGGTAGTCCCAGGGCTCGATCCGGATGCCGGACTTTTCCGCATCCGCGATCTTCTGCATGTCCGCGACTTCCTCGTGGACGCGGTCGACCGCCGGCTTCCACACGGCCTCCATGAGCTCGAGCGCACGCTCGGGAGTCTTGGCCATCGTGTTCTCGAGCCGCCAGTGCGCGTGCGTTGGATACCCGAGCAGCTTCGCGCGTTCGGCCCTCAATTCCAGGATGCGGCTGATCGTCGCATTGTTGTCGGTCGCCCCGCCGTTGTCGCCGCGGTTCACGAACATGCGCCACACCCGTTCGCGCAGCCCGCGGTTCTCCGAGTAGGTCAGCACCGGCTCGATGCTCGAACGCGTGTTGGCCACGCCCCACCTGCCCTTCCGGCCATGGTCCGCCGCGACCTGCGCCATGCCGTCCCGGACGCCGGACGGCAACCCGGCCAGTTCCCCGGCCGTCGCGACGATCACGACGCCGTTTTCCTCGTCCTCGAGCACGTTCTGGCCGAAGGTCGTGAACAGTCCTGCGAGCTCCTGGTTGATCTGCGACAGGCGCTGCTTGGCCGCGTCGTCGAGCCGGGCGCCTGCCCGCACCAGATTGGTGTAGTAGAGCCAGGTGAGTCGCCGCTGCTCGGGCGTCAGTCCCGACTTCTCGCGCGTGCCGTAGACCTGCTCGACGCGTGCGAACAGCCGGGCGTTCTGCGTGATCTGGTCGCTGAAGGCGGCAAGCCGCGGCGCCATCTTGCGCTCCACGGCCTGCACCGCGTCGTCGTTGAGATTCGAGCCGTAGATGCCGTAGATCGTGTTCACGCGATCCAGCGTGCGCCCGCTGCGCTCGAGCGCAGCGATCGTGTTGTCGAACGTCGGCGCGGCCGGGTCGCTCGCGATCCGGTCGATTTCCGCGAGCTGCTGCGTCATCCCCGTTTCGAGTGCGGGCTCGAGGTCCGTCACGCGGATCCGGTCGAACGGGGGCACGCCGCCGTAGTGGCCGGTCCAGGGGGCGACCAGCGGATTTTCGGCGGCGGGGGCAGCGGCGTGGTTGCGCTTCATGTCGGTCGCGGCACCGTCGGCGAGGAGTGGGGAAGGCAGGGCGAGCCATGCGCATGCGCCCGCGAGGGCCAGGAGCGTTTTCATCGGGATGGGGCCTCGGATCTGGGTCAGGCACACGGGCACGGAGGCGCGGAAGATTACCCCAGCCCACCGGCACGGCCCAACCGGTCCGGCAGCGGGCCATCAGCGCGCGGGCGGTGCCCCGTCCACTGGCCCGGCCCGGGGACCGAGGCGAAAGTGGTCCCGTAGTGCGCGGGATTGCAGCACGATGGCTGCAAGCGCGGTGAACGCCGCCACCGCGCCCAGGATCACCAGCAACCGTACGTACGGCTGGCCGTGGCTCGCACGCAGGCTGGCAAGCGTCCACCCCGTCAGCAGCCACTCGATCACGGCGACCGCGAGGACGACCTGTAGGGTTCTCGCAGCCCACGCCCGGGACACGGCGAGCAGGCCGAGCGCGAGCACGGGCATGGCGGCCGCGGCGATGATCCCGGCGTGGACGAAGTGCGCTGCAAGGAGCAGCAGGGCGGACGCCGGCAGCGCGAGTCGCCACACGGTCAGGCGGGTTCCCACATCAGGTCGGATCCGCGCCTGGCAGCCGTCTCCACCAGATCGAGCAACGGCGCGGCGCGCAGTCGCAGGTTGACCGGGGGGTCGCGGTCCGGTTCGCGCTCCTGACCGGGGCCCGGTTGCGGCTCGGGTGTTCCTTGGGGCGGCGATGGCTCGTGGCCGTGCCGTTCGAGGCCCGCCCGCAGCGCCTGCAGTTCAACTGCATGGCCAGCGCATGGTGGACCGCGACTTTGCGCCACGCGGCCGCATGACGGTACAACTCAAGGATCTGGACAACGTCCTGATCACCGCCCGGGAAATCGGCTTCGATGCCCCTATCACGACGCTTTTCGAAGCGCTGTACAAAGATGGCATTGAACATGGACTGGGCCAGCTCGATCACAGCGGCCTGTTTGTAGAGCTGGCCAGCCGCAATGCCATGCGATAAATTTTCGCGCCGACTTGCCAACAACAAAACAGTTGGTGCATAATTCAAGGCTCAGCAGCAATGCTGAAAGATTAAAAACATGACTTATGCAAAACAGTACGCAAAACAGGCCCAGGCAAGCCGCCTGTCACAAAGGAACGTACCGTTGTGGCATTCTTATTTGCGTAAGTCCTAAAAGTTTGGGTTCTTAGCTCAGTTGGTAGAGCAGCGGACTCTTAATCCGTAGGTCGAGTGTTCGAGTCACTCAGGACCCACCAAACTGCAAAACCCCGCCGTCTTCAAGATGGCGGGGTTTTTTATTTTCACTAATGTTACGCAGCCGCCCTGAACTACTGAAGCTGGGCGTGGGCGGTGCGCGATGCGTTTTATGAAAAGCTTGCGACAAAGCGCAAAGGGATTGAGCTTGTTCGTA
>CAVQQX010000034.1:0-5154 GCA_963714645.1 uncultured Gammaproteobacteria bacterium | reverse complement strand
GGCACGTACTGCACGACCTCGCCGTCCCGTCGCAGCAGCAGGTGCGACGACACGCGCAGGTCCGCGACGGTTGCGAAGTACGGATGCGCGTCGCGCGGCAGGCGGTTGGTGAAGAGCTGGTCGATCCAGGGACCGCCGTAGGCGCCGGGTGGCAGGCTGATGCCGTGGACGACGACGAGTTCGGGCACGGTTCCCACCGGCCGTTCATCGCAGTTGGGCGACTCGACCTGGCGCGCCGGCTCGAGCAGGCCGCGCTCGAGGTCGATCGCGAAGCCCGCGTGAGGGCGCGGCGGCGGGACGGATCGGCGGCGCATCCCGTGCATCATGCCGTCCCGCGGGGGCGGCCGCCAATCGCTTTGACTTACACTCGCGACATGACCTCGATCCCGGACCCGCGCGCAGCACCTGCCGCCCCGCACCCGCTCGCGGCACGCGACCTGCGCGTGGTCTGGCACCCGTGCACGCAGATGAAGGACCACGAGTGGCTGCCGATGACGCCGATCGAGCGCGGGGCCGGCGTCTGGCTGTACGGCTACGACGGCCGCCGCTACCTCGACGCGATCAGTTCCTGGTGGGTCAACCTGTTCGGCCACGCCAACCCGAGGATCAACGGTGCGATCGCGGCGCAGCTCGAGCGATTGGAGCACGTCATTCTCGCGGGCTTCACGCACGAACCCGCGGTGCGCCTCGCGGAGCGCTTGACTCAGCTGGCCCCGGCCGGCCTGACGCGCTGCTTCTTCGCCGACAACGGCTCGAGCGCGATCGAAGTCGCGATCAAGATGAGCTTCCACTACTGGCGCAACCGCGGCCGCTCGCGCAAGCGCCGCTTCGTGACGCTCGAGCAGAGCTACCACGGCGAGACGCTCGGTGCGCTCGCCGTCGGCAACGTCGAGCTCTACAAGGAAATCTACCAGCCGCTGCTGATGGACGTGATCACGGCGCCGTCACCCGACGCATATGCGGCGGAACCCGGCGAGACGCCGGGCGATCGTGCGCGCACCGCGGCGGCCGCGATGGCCGCACTGCTCGAACGGCACGCCGACGAGACCTGTGCCGTGATCGTCGAGCCGCTCGTGCAGTGCGCCGCCGGCATGCGCATGCATTCGCCGCTCTACCTGCGCCTGCTGCGTGAACTCTGCGACCGTCACGAGGTGCACCTGATCGCAGATGAGATCGCAGTCGGCTTCGGGCGCACCGGCACGCTGTTCGCATGCGAGCAGGCCGGAATCGCGCCGGATTTCCTGTGCCTCTCCAAGGGCTTGACCGGCGGCTACCTGCCCCTGTCGGCGGTCCTGGCCGGCGAGCAGGTGTACGAGGCCTTCTACGCCGAGTACGACAGCCTGCGGGCATTCCTGCACTCGCACAGCTACACCGGCAACGCGCTCGCCTGCAGCGCGGCGCTCGCCACGCTCGGCATCTTCGAGTCGGACGCGGTGATCGAGCGCAATCGCGAGCTTGCGACACACCTCGGCCGCCGCGCCTGCGAGCTGCTGGGCGAACTGCCGCACGTGGCCGACGTGCGTCAATCCGGCATGATCGTCGCGGCCGAACTCGCGCGCGGCGGGAATCGCCGCGCACCGTTCGACTGGCGGGAGCGGCGGGGCCTGCGCGTCTTCCGCCACGGCCTCGAGCACGAGGCTCTGCTGCGCCCGATCGGCAACGTCGTCTATTTCATGCCTCCCTACGTGATCACGACCGCTGAGGTCGATACGCTCGTGGCGACGGCGCGCGACGGCATCCTGGCGGCGACGTGCGACTGACGCGAGTGCACGTCGCGGCGCCGTTGCATCCGGACACGGACGTGGTCCTGCCGGAGTCCGCCTCGATCCACGTCGCGCGGGTGCTGCGCCTGCGTGAAGGCGCCGTGATCGTCGCCTTCGACGGCAGCGGCAGCGACTACCGGTGCGAGATCCTCGCGGTCGAGGGCGACGAAGTCCGCGTGCGGGTCGGTCCCCGCAGCGCCGGCCTGCCGGAGTCGCCGCTCAGGATCACGCTGGTCCAGGCGGTATCGCGCGGCGAGCGCATGGACTGGACCCTGCAGAAGGCGACGGAGCTCGGCGTGCGCAGCATCGTGCCGGTGCTTTCGGCCCGCAGCGTCGTGCGACTGGACGAACGGCAGGGTGAAAGGAAACAGCGGCACTGGCACGCGCTCGTGGCGTCGGCGTGCGAGCAGTGCGGTCGCAGCATCCTGCCCGAGCTGCGACCGCCACAGGACCTCGGGCAGTACCTCGCGGCCGCGACCCGCGAGGGACAGCGTTTCGTGCTGAGCCCCACCGGGCAGGCGTCGCTCGCAGGGCTCGCCAGCATGGGCAATCGCGTGGAGCTGCTGATCGGGCCGGAAGGCGGCCTCGACGACGCCGAGATCGACCGCGCCGTCGGCGTCGGGTTCACGCCCGTGCGACTCGGTCCGCGCGTGCTGCGCACGGAGACGGCCGGCATCGTCGCGCTGACGGTGCTGCAGGCGCTGTGGGGCGACCTCGCGTAGCCGCCGGGGCTCGACCCGCGGCTAGGCCCGCGTCTCTTCCGCGATCATTTCCTCGAGCCGCTCGAAGTCCGGCACGAGCGGGTACTCGTTCACCATTCGGAACTGTCCGATCACCGGCGAGCGTTCGTTGAACGAACGCGAGTCGTCGGCGTGGATCACGTCCGGGCTCAGGCGCACGAGCTGCGGGAAACCCTGCGTGAGCACGGCGAACTGACCCTCCGTGTGGCTCGTGATGCCCTGCATGACCACGATGCGTGTGCGACCACTGGTGCGCGGCAGCGGCCGGCCGAGAATGGCCTCGTACGACACGAGCGCCACGCGACGCCCGCCCCAGGCGATCGTGCCGAGGTACCAGGGCGGTGCCCCTTCCATCGGGGTGGGTGCCTGGTAGTTGATGACCTCGGTGACGCACGAGCGCGGCAGCAGCAGGCGATCGTCGGCGATCGGCACGAGCAGGCAGTAGAGTTCGTCGCCGGCGGCGACGGGAGCGCCGCTCGCGCTGCTGGGAATGACCGGGGGATTCACTGCTTGCGATCTCCGTCCTGGGGCCGGCCGCTCAGTTCTGCAGCCGGCGCCGCGCCAGCACCAGCGGCTCGATCGCATCGAGCAACTGGCTCTCCTGGTACGGCTTGCCGAGGTAGTCGTCGACGCCGAGCTCGATCGCGCGAGCCCGGTGCTTGTCGCCCACGCGCGAGGTGATCATGATGATCGGCACGTCGGCGATCCGCGGGTCGCTGCGCACGTGCCCGGCGACCTCGTAGCCGTCCATGCGCGGCATCTCGATGTCGAGCAGGATCACGTCGGGCTGGTGCTCCTGCAGCAGCGCCATGGCCTCGATGCCGTCCTTTGCCGTCATGACGCGCATGCCGTTGCGCTCGAGCAGTCGCTGGGTCACGCGCCGCACCGTAATGGAGTCGTCGACCACCAGGGCGAAGATCCGGTCGTCGCGCGCGCTGCGCGCGGCCTCCGTAGAGCGCGCACGCCACTCCGAGCGCACCAGCGCACCCATGTCGAGGATCACGACGATGCGCCCGTCGCCGAGGATCGTCGCGCCAGAGATGCCGCGGATGCTCGCGACCTGCGGGCCGACCGGCTTCACCACGATCTCGCGGCTACCGACCAGTTCGTCCGTCACGAGCGCGGTGGAGTGCTCGCCCGCGCGCACGAGGATCACCGGCAGCGCCGTGTCCGTTTCCGGCAGCACCGACGGGCCGCTGCCGACGAACGAGCCCAGGTGCTGGAAGCGATACACGATGCCGCCGTACTCGAACGTCGACGGATCCTCGTCCAGCCGGCGCTCGATCTCGCTGCGCGTGAGCCGCGCGACACCTTCGACGGTGGCCATCGGCAGCGCGAACAGCTCGTCGTGGACGCGCACGATCAGCGCCTGCGTGATCGCGAGCGTGAACGGCAGGCGGATCGTGAAGCGGGCGCCGTAGCCGGCCTTCGACTCGATGAACAAGCCGCCACCGAGCTTCTTGACCTCGGAAGCGACGACGTCCATGCCGACGCCGCGACCCGCCTGCTGCGTCAGCCGGCTCGCGGTGCTGAAGCCGGGCTCGAGCACGAGCTGCAGCGCTTCCTCGTCGGTCAGGTCCTGCTCCGGTCGCAGCAGGCCCATCTGGCGGGCCTTGGCGCGGATCGCAGGCACGTTGAGGCCGGCGCCGTCGTCCTCGACGACGATCACGACCTCGGCGCCCTCGCGCTGCAGCCGCATCGTGACCTGTCCCGACTCCGCCTTGCCCGAGGCGAGGCGCTGCTCCGGCGACTCGATGCCGTGAACGATTGCGTTGCGCAACATGTGCTCGAACGGCGGCAGCATGCGCTCGAGGACCTGGCGGTCGAGTTCGCCCGCGCCACCCTCCACCACGAGCTCGGCTTTCTTGCCGGTCTCCGTCGCGGCCTGGCGCACGATGCGGGTCAGCCGCTGCACGTGGCGCTGGAACGGCACCATGCGCGTGCGCATGAGCCCGTTCTGCACCTCGGTCACGACGCGGCCCTGCTGCTGCAGCAGGTTCTGCGTGTCGCGATTCAGGTTGACGAGCAGGCCCTCGATGCTCGCCACGTCGCTCACCGACTCGGCGAGGGCGCGCGAGAGCTGCTGGATCGTCGAATAGCGGTCGAGCTCGAGCGGGTCGAAGTCGGTGCGGTGCGCCGACTCGTCGACCTGGTGCTTGTGCAGGATCTGCGCCTCGGTCTCCATCTCGAGCTTGCGCAGCTGTTCGCGCAGGCGCGTGACGGTACGGTCGAGCTCGGCGAGGTTGAACTCGATCGAGGTCATCTGCTGCTCGATGCGCGCGCGGAAGATGCTGACCTCGCCGGCGTTGTTGAGCAGGTCGTCGAGCAGGTCCGCGTCGACTCGCGCCATCTCGGCGCGCTCGGCGGGCACCGACGGCTCGCGACCCGGCAGCACGGGAGCGCCGAACGCGGCCGCGGCCCCTGCCGCGGACACCGAGGGCTCGAACGGCGCGCCCTGCACGACCAGCGGCGTGACAGGCTGCAGAAAAGGCGGTTCCCGCCACTCGGGAGAAGTCGGCGGGGGCTCGGCGGGCGGCGCCGTGGGCTGCGGCTCCGAGGTGACTTCCTCCGCCAGCGGCCCGGTCGGTGCCTCCACCGGCAGGTCAATTTCCGCCGCAACCCCCGGGTCCGGCGCCGCGGCCACGGCCGCC
>CAVQQX010000033.1:0-7528 GCA_963714645.1 uncultured Gammaproteobacteria bacterium | reverse complement strand
CGAGACGCTGAACGGGCCGTTCAGCCTCTCTAATCGCGGACGCACGATGTACGTCATTCACTTCTCGAAGGGGTCGCTCGGCAGTCCGATCGCACATATTGGAGTCGAGATCACCGACAGCCCCTACGTCACAATCAGCATGCGCACCGTGACCCGCATGGGCAGCAGTGTTCCCCACCGTCATGAGCGGCCCGGGCATCGACGCTGACCACCGGCAAAAGTGGTCGCTATCGTTACTACAAGTGCGGTCGCCCGGTGAACAAGCGCAATGCTCAATGCCACAGCCGCAATATTCCGATGGAACTGCTCGATCAGCGGGTGCTGTCCGAACCTGAGGGGCGTGTCTTCACGCCCGGTGAACTCCGGGAGATCTTGATGCTGGCGCGCCGCCAACTACGGGAGCGGACGGCAGCCGACCGACAGAAGCTTGCCCAATTGCAAGCCGAACTCCGGAAAGCCGATGGCCAACTCGAACGCCTCCACGAAGCAGTGGAGTCAGGGCTGCTGCCACTCGACGAGACGATGCAGCGACGCGTCCAGGCTCGCCAAGGCTGCACGGGAGTCTGTCCTGGTCGGGATGGCGGGCCTGCGACGACTGCAGCAGTTGCCGTTCGAGCAAGTGCTGCCGAGCCAGGTAGACGCGTTCAGCAAGGCAATCCGCGCGAAGCTTCGGGATCGGGCGTCACCGTTCGCCAAGGACTACCTGCGCGCCGCGGTCGACTTGGTGGTGGTGGTCAACGGCGACACGGCGACGATCTCGGGAAGCCATGCCCGGCTGATGCGGACCATTGTCGGAAAGAAAATGGGCACCGATCAGGTGCCCACTTTCATACCACACTGGCGCGCCCGGAGAGATTCGAACTCCCGACCACTGCGTTCGAAGCGCAGTACTCTATCCAACTGAGCTACGGGCGCGCGGGAGGCGAGATGATAGCCTGCTATTTCATCGTCGGCATGACGAACTGCGCGCCCTCGCGGCGCGAGGCCGGCCAGCGCGAGGTCACGGTCTTGAGACGCGTGTAGAACCGGACGCCATCCGGCCCGTGCACGTGCAGCGCCCCGAACAGCGAGCGCTTCCAGCCGCCGAACGAGTGGAAGGCCATCGGCACCGGGATCGGCACGTTGATCCCCACCATCCCGGCCTGCACTCCCTGCGTAAAGGTGCGGGCAGCCTCGCCGCTCGCCGTGAAGATCGCAGTGCCGTTGCCGTATTCGTGGGAGTTGACGAGCGCGAGTGCGTGCGCGAGGTCCGCTACGCGGACGATGCAGAGCACGGGCCCGAAGATCTCCTCGCGATAGATCCGCATCGTCGGCTCGACGCCGTCGAACAGGCAGGGCCCGAGGAAATAGCCGTCCTCGTGCCCGGGCACGCGCAGGCCGCGCCCGTCGAGCAGGAGCTGCGCGCCTTCCTGCACGCCGAGTTCGACGTAACCCTGCACGCGGTCACGGTGCTCGCGCGTGACCAGCGGCCCCATCTCCACGCCCTCGGCGAGCCCGGAGCCCACCTGCAGTTTGTCGAGCTGGCGCCGCAGCGCTGCGATCAGCGGATCGGCAGCGCCGCCGACCGCGACCGCCACGGAGATCGCCATGCAGCGCTCGCCGGCCGATCCGTAGGCTGCGCCCAGCAGCGCCGCGGCGGCGTTCTCCGGATCCGCGTCCGGCATGACGACCATGTGGTTCTTCGCGCCGCCGAGTGCCTGCACCCGCTTGCCGTGCGCGGAGGCGGTGCGGTAGATGTACTCGGCGACGGGCGTCGAGCCGACGAAGCTGATCGCGCCGACGCGCGGGTCGGCGAGCAGCGTGTCGACCGCCTCGCGGTCGCCGTTGACCACGTTGAACACGCCGTCGGGCAGGCCTGCTTGCCGCAGCAGTTCCGCAAGCCGCATCGGGCAGCTCGGATCCTTCTCGGACGGCTTCAGCACGAACGTGTTGCCGCAGGCGAGCGCCACCGGGAACATCCACATGGGCACCATTGCCGGGAAGTTGAACGGCGTGATGCCCGCGCACACACCGACGGGCTGGCGCTGCGACCAGCTGTCGACGCCCGTGCCCACGCTCTCGCTGTACTCGCCCTTGAGCATCTGCGGGATGCCGCAGGCGAACTCAACGACTTCCGTGCCGCGGATGACCTCGCCGCGCGCGTCGGAGAAAACCTTGCCGTGCTCGAGCGTGATGAGCTTTGCGAGCTCGTCGAGGTGTGCATCGAGCAGTGCCTTGAAGCGGAACAGGATGCGCGCGCGCTGCAGTGGCGGCAGGGCCGACCACGCGGGCAGCGCGGCTTCCGCAGCCGCAATGGCGCCGGCCGTCTCCGTCTTGCTGGCGTAGGCCACGGTGCCGCGCACCTGGCCGGTGGCGGGATCGTGCACGTCGCCGTGCCTGCCCGACGCGCCGGCGACGGCGCGACCGCCGATGAAATGACCGAGTGCGAACGGCGCGGACGGCGCGGTGCCCGATGCGGCAGAAGGACGTGGCGTGCTCATGGCGGTTACCGGTGCGCGCGGGGACGGAGCGCGCATTGGACACGAAGCGGGTCGCCGCTGCCAACCTCGCGCGATTCGCAGGCGTCAGTCGTAGACGTGATCGCCCTCGACCAGCGCGTTCGCCGGCAGCGTCTCGAGTCGCGCGACTTCGCGGTACAGCGACGTGAAATCGGGCTCGGTCTCGCGGAACAGCTGCGCGAAGTCGTCGATCACGAAGTACGTCTGCTGGAAGGTGTCGATCTTGTATTTCGTGCGCATCACGCGCCGCAGGTCGAATCCGATCCGCCGTGGCTCGCGGCTTTCGAGCGCGTACAGCACCTCGCTGCGGCTCGAGAGGATGCCGGCGCCATAGATGCGCAGACCGTCCTGCTGGCGGATCAGGCCGAACTCCACCGTGTACCAGTACAGCCGCGCGAGGTACTCGAGCGCGTTCAGGCCGTCGGCTTTCTGGCCGCCGCGACCGTAGGCCTGCATGTAGTCCGCGAACACGCGGTCGAACAGCAGCGGCACGTGGCCGAAGAAGTCGTGGAACACGTCGGGCTCCACGATGTAGTCGAACTCCGACTCCTCCCGCAGCCAGACGGTCACGGGGAATCGGCGCGCGGCGAGGTGCCCGAAGAACACCGGCTCGGGCAGCAAGCCCGGCACGGCCACGACCTGCCAGCCGGTTGCCGCCACCAGGCGCTCGTTGACGAGGTCGAACCGGGGCACGCCCTCGCCGAAGTCGAGCGATTCGACCACCCGCAGGAACTCGTTGCAGGCCCGGCCGCGGACCTGCTTCATCTGCCGCTCGTAGAGCCGGCGCCAGCGCCGTTGCGCGGCGGCATCGTAGGCGGCGTAGTCCTGCTCGACGGTGTAGTCGGGCCGCATGTCGCGGTAGTCACCGCGCAGGCCGTGACTGCTCGCTCCGAAGGTAGCCGGTGTCTGGGGTTCGGACATGGGGGGGTCCAGGGCTTCCGGGCCTACGTTTTACGTCTGGCGGCGCGAGTTTGCAAAGCCGGGGCGGGTGGCCGGCGGGCACGCTGCGTTATAGTACGAATCCCGCGCCGGCCGGTACGCCGTGCCCCCCATGACTACGCCCGAGGTTGCCGCTCCCATGAAGAATTCGACCGCCCTTGCGCTTGCTCCGTTCCTGGTCCTCGCGAGCTTTTCCGCGCAAGCCGCATGTGTGTATCCCCAGGCGCCGCAGTCCCTCCCCAACGGGAACTCGGCGACGAAGGACGACATGCTTGCGGCGCAGGGCGTGGTGAAGGACTACGTCAAGAGCGTGGAGGAAACCTACCTGCCCTGCCTCGAGAAGGAAAAGAGCGACGCCACCACCGCGCTCGACAACATGGACCCGGAGTTCTCGGCCAAGAAGGCCAGCATCGACGCAATCCACGCGAAGAAGCACAACGCCGCGCTCGACGAGCTGCAGGCGTTCGTCGACCGCTGGAACTCCGAGAAGAAGGCCTACACGGACAAAGCCGCGGGCAAGTGAACGCGGCGCGCGCAGCGAATATTCCCGCGGCCGGCCGGCACCGCCTGCCGACACCGGCCGAGGCCGAGTCGCTCGTGCGCGAGAGCGTGCGGCCGCTGCCGGTCGAGTCGCGCCCCCTCGTCTCGCTCCCGGGCGCGGTCCTGGCGCAGCCGGTCCATGCCGAGCGCGACCAGCCGCCGTTCGACCGGGTGACCATGGACGGCGTTGCGCTGGCCGCGATGGCCTGGCACCACGGCCGCCGCCGGTTTCGCGTCGCGGGCACGCAGGCCGCGGGGGCGCCGCCGCTGCGCCTCGACGACGCGAACTCCTGCCTCGAAGTGATGACCGGCGCCGTGTTGCCGCAGGGTTGCGACTGTGTCGTGCCGGTGGAACGCCTCGTCGTCGAGGACGGCCACGCCGTCATCGACGACGACACACCGGTCGCGGCGCAGTGGAACGTGCACGCGCGTGGTCTCGACTGCCGTTCCGGCGAGTTGCTGCTCGAGCGCGGCACTCGAGTCGGGGCACCGGAGCTCGCGGTGCTCGCCTCTGCCGGCCTGCCGCGCGCCGAAGTCCATGCCGATCCGCGCATCGTCATCGTCGCGACCGGCGACGAGCTGGTGGAGCCGGGTCAACCGATCGCGGACTGGCAGATCCGGCGCTCGAATGGCTACGCGTTGCGCGGTGCACTCGCGTTGCGAGGGTTCCAGCGCGTCGCCGAGGAGCACCTGCCGGACGATCGCGATGCGCTCACGACGAGGCTGCAGCGGCAGCTCGCGACGCACGACGTCCTGGTGCTGACGGGCGGCGTCTCGATGGGTCGATTCGACCACGTCCCTGGCGTGCTGCGGGAGCTCGGGGTGCGCGAGGTTTTCCACAAGGTCGCGCAGCGTCCCGGCAAGCCGCTCTGGTTCGGCATCGGGCCGGCGGCCCAGACCGTCTTCGGCTTGCCCGGCAATCCCGTCTCGGCGCTCGTGGGCCTGCTGCGGTACGTCGTGCCCGCCCTGCAGACGATGATCGGCGAGTCCGTCGCAACCGCAGCGCCACAGGTGACGCTCGGCGCGCCGTTCTCGGTCGAGCCGGCGCTCTGGTATTTCCTGCCCGTGCGTCTCGAGGCGCACGCGCAGCACGGCATGGTGGCGACACCCCGCCCTACCCGCGGCTCGGGCGATTTCATCTCGTTGCTGGGAACGGACGGCTTCGTCGAGTTGCCGCCGGGCCCGCGCGAATTCGCCGTGGGTCACGTCGCGGCGTTCTACCGGTGGTGAACGCGATGCACGGTCCCGTCGAAGCCCCCAAGCAGCGCGAGGCCGTCGTCGTGGCGGCGCCGGCATTGCGGGATCGGCTCGGCCGGCCGATTCACGACTTGCGCGTCTCGGTGATGGACCGCTGCAACTTCCGTTGCCCGTACTGCATGCCGCAGTCGACCTTCCACGACAAGTATCGCTTCCTCAAGTCGGCCGAGCGGCTCACGTTCGAGGAAATCACGCGGCTCGCGCGGCTCGCCGCAGGCCTCGGCGTGCGCAAGCTGCGCCTGACGGGAGGAGAGCCGCTGCTGCGCTCGGGCCTGCCGGAACTGGTCGCCGAGCTCTCGACGATCGAGGGCATCGACGACCTCGCGCTCACGACCAATGGCGTGCTGCTCGCACAGCACGCGGCCGAACTGAAGGGCAACGGACTGCAGCGCGTGACGGTCAGCCTCGACTCCCTCGACGAACGCGTGTTCGCCGCGATGAGCGGCGGGTTCGGCGGCCTGCCCCAGGTGCTCGAGGGCATCGACGCGGCGCTCGATGCCGGACTGCGGCCGGTCAAGGTCAACACCGTCGTGCAGCGCGGGCGCAACGACCACAGCGTGCTCGACCTGCTCGAGCGCTTCCGCGGCACCGACGTCACGGTGCGACTGATCGAATACATGGACGTCGGCAATCGCAACCACTGGGCCCCGGGCGAGGTCGTGACCTCTGCCGAACTGCTGCAGCAGGTGCGTTCGCGGTGGAGCGTGTCGGCGGTGCCCGGCCGATATCGCGGCGAGGTCGCCGAACGTTACCGTTATGACGACGGCGCCGGCGAGATCGGCTTCGTGTCCTCGGTGAGCTCGCCGTTCTGTGGCGACTGCAACCGTGCACGCCTGTCGTCCGAAGGCGTGCTGTACACCTGCCTGTTCGCCACCCAGGGCGTCGACCTGCGCTCGCCGCTCCGGGCCGGCGCGAGCGATGCGGACCTGCTGGACCTGCTGCGCAACGCCTGGTCGAAGCGGGCGGACCGCTACAGCGAGCTGCGCGGCGAACTGCGCGCGCGCGAGGCGCCGCTGCGAAAGGTCGAGATGCACTACATCGGTGGGTGAGGGATGAGCCGCTTCACGCACGTCGATCCTGCAGGACAGCCGGCCATGGTGGACGTGGGCGACAAGGCGGTGACGCAACGCACGGCCGTCGCGGAGACACGCGTGCGTTTTCCGGCCGGAGTTGCGCGCGCGCTCGCGGAGGCGAATTTCGCCACCGCCAAGGGCCCCGTCTTTCACACGGCGATCGTCGCGGGTGTGATGGCGGCCAAGCGCACGCACGAGCTGATCCCGTTCTGCCATCCGCTCGGACTCGAACGCTGCGACGTCGCGATCGAGATGGCGGGCCACGAGGCCGTGGTGCGCTGCACGGTGGGCGTCCACCACAAGACGGGCGTCGAGATGGAAGCGCTGACCGGGGCGTCCGTCGCTGCACTGACGATCTACGACATGTGCAAGGCGCTCTCGCACGAGATCGTGATCGCCGAAACGCGGCTGGTCGCGAAGCACGGCGGGCGGCGCGACGTGAGCAATGGACAGGCCGCGACATGAGCGCGGGGACACTGGCGCCGTTGCACGGACTGGTGCTCGCGGGCGGTGCGAGCCGGCGCATGGGTCGTGACAAGGCCGCGCTCGCCTATCACGACGGCAAGACTCAGCTCGAGTGGACCGCCGAGTTGCTCGCGCGGCACTGCGAACAGGTGTTCGTGTCGATCCGGCCGGACCAGGCCCGCGACCCGCTCCGCAGCGGACGACCGGCGATCGTCGACCGGCACGCGGGCCTGGGCCCGATCGCCGGCATCGCCGCGGCGCAGGCGCAGTGGCCGGGCCACGCGTGGCTCGTGCTCGCCTGCGACCTGCCGTTCGTCACCGACGCCGCGGTGGCGGACCTCGTGCGCCACCGCGACGGCCGCCCTGTGGTCGCGTTCCGGAGTGCGCACGACGGCTTGCCCGAGCCGCTGTGCGCCATTTTCGAACCGCTGACGCGCGCCGGAATCGAGGCAGCGATCGCCACGGGTACGAACTGCCCGCGCAAGTTCGTGATCGGCACCGGCGTGCCGCTGCTGGAGCAGCCCCATCCCACCACGCTCGACAACGTGAACACGCTCGAAGAGCACGCAGGCGCGGTCGAGTCTTGCAGCCGTCGCACCTCTTCTGCCCTCGCGGGAGAGTTCGCGGGCAGTGCGGGTGAGGGTCGGCGCCCATGACCCGTCGCATCCACGTCCAGTACTTCGCCGTGCTGCGCGAACGCGCGGGTCGCAGCGAGGAAACGCTCGACACCGCGGCGCCGACCCCCGTCGAGCTGTA
>CAVQQX010000032.1:0-10852 GCA_963714645.1 uncultured Gammaproteobacteria bacterium | reverse complement strand
TTTGTAGCTTGGCGCCGTTCAGGTATTGCTGCCGGATGTCCGGTCCGACCGCACGGCGGGGAACGTTCTTGATCCGCGTCACCGTGCCGTCGGGGAACACCGCCTCGAGCCCGACGACCATGTCCTCTATGCCGCCGTAGAGGGTCGAGAACTGGCCGATGCTGCGCGTAGCGACGAGGCCCCCCATCTGCGCGATCGGTTTGGACTGCGGCGAGTGGCCGGTCGTCACGCCGAGCGTGCGACAGGCGTCCTCGAGCACCTGCAGCGGCACGCCGCACTGCGCCGTCGCCTGCATGTTGTACGGGTCGATCTTCACGATCGCGTCGAGACCCGAGCCGTCGAGCACGATCGAATCGGGCACGGCCGTCTCGAGGCCGCCCTCGGTGGCGGTGCGTCCCGTGCGTGCCACGACGTTGACGCGGTGCTCGTTCGCGAACCGGAGCACGTCGGCGATCTGCCGGGTGCTGCGCGCCATCACCACCGCCACGGGCAGCGGACGCGTGAACACGCCGTGCACGTCCTCGTACAGGCGCAGCCGGTCGATGCTGCTGCGTTGCAGCTCGTCGCGGTCCGTGATCACGTCGTGCGCGCCCACGAGGCGCTGCAGGTGTTCGACGATCGCGGTTCTGCTCAACGGCATGGACGGGTCCTCGTGGCGGGCGGCGGGTCAGTGGAACAGCGGGTACGCACGCTGCAGCAGCGGATCGGTCGCGCTGCGCAGCTCGCGGAAGACGCCTGCGCGGATGCGCCGGTACAGCTCGGCGCGCGCCGGGTCGGGCAGGAAACGCTCGCGCGGTCGCTCCATGCGCGCAGCGGCGGTGGCGAAGTCCGGGTACAGGCCGGCACCCACGGCGGCACAGATGGCGGCGCCGAGGCTGGCGCCCGCGGATTCCGTATTGCGCGAGGCAGGCAGTGCGAACGCGTCGGCGAAAGTCTGGACCAACAGCGGGCTGGAGGCGCCCCCTCCGGTGACGATGACTTCGTCGAACGAAGCGCCCAGTTCGTCACGCATGGCGGCGACGCGCTCCGCCATCGTGAGGGCGATGGCTTCGAGGATCGAGCGGTATACGTGGCCGCGCGTGTGGCGCGCATCGAAGCCGAGCATCACGCCCTTGCGGAACGGCTGCTCGTCCGGGGCCAGCCAGTCGAGCACGGTGAGGAGCCCGTCGCTCCCCGCCGGTACCGCAGCAGCCTCGGCTTCGAGGATGGACTCGCGCGTGCGACCGGCGGCGGTGGCGGCAGCCGCGAACTCGTGCCCGAGCAGGTCCATGAACCAGGACAACGTCCACATGCCGCGCCTGATCCCGTGACTCTCGTACAGGTAGCGATGCGGCACGCAGCCGAAGTTCGTCCAGAACTCGCGCGCGTGGGGACGCAGTTCGCTGCCGTGAACCATGCCTGCGATGTAAGTGCCGAGCGACACCAGCACGGTGCGATCGCCGAGCGAGCCGGCCCCGAGGGCCTCGACCGCCTTGTCGTTCGCCGTGACCGCAACCGGCAGGCCTGCCGGGATTCCGGTCGCCTTCGCCGCGGCCTCGGTCACGGCACCCGCGATCTCGCCCGGCAGCAGCAGGTCGAACAGCATTTCGCGATCCAGGTTGAACGAGCGCACGACGGCATCGTCGTCGCTCCACTTCCAGCCGGCCGCATCGATCGGCCACTGCAGGCTGATGCTGTTCGCTGCCGTATCGCGGAAGCGACCGGTCAGGCGGTGCGTCAGGTAGCCCGACGACGTCGTCGCGTACGCGACTTCAGGGTCGTCCGGCAACCAGGGCTGGTAGGCGCGGGCATCCATCCAGCTCACGACCGGGCGCGCCAGCGAGCCGTCGGCCCGCAAAAAAGCCTTGCAGCAACGGATCGTGCAGAGGCCGACCGCGGCGATTTCCTGCGGGTCACCTGCGAACGCGGCGAGCGCCCGGCGGCTCGCCGCAGCGATCGAGTCCCAGAGGTCGTCGTCGGGATGCTCGACCACTCCGTGCCGCGGCCGGCTGGCGGGTCGCAGCGGCTGGCGTCCCTCCGCCACGGCGTGGCCGGCGAGGTCGTAAATGACGACCTTGGTGCTCTGCGAGCCGTTGTCGATGCCGAGGAGGTAGCGGCCCGTCATGCCGTCGTGGCGCCTCAGCGGACCAGGTAGCCGCCGTCGACGACGAGCAGGTGACCGTTGACGTAGTCCGACGCCCGACTCGCGAGAAACACGAGGGCGCCCATGAGGTCGACCGGTTCGCCCCAGCGTCCCGCCGGGATGTGGTCGAGCACGCGCTGGTTGGTCTCGGGATTGCTGCGCGTCTGTCGCGTGATCTCGGTGGCGTAGTACCCCGGTGCAATGCCGTTCACCTGGACGTTGTGCATCGCGAGTTCGTCGCAGTAGGCCTTGGTGAATCCGGCGAGCCCGTGCTTGGTCGCGGCGTAGGCCGACGACCAGCGGCCGCCCAGGAACGAGAACAGCGAGCAGACGTTGATGATCTTGCCGCGGCGCTGCGGCACCATGCGCCGGGCCGCCTCGAAGCTCAGCTCGAACGCGGCCGTGAGGTTGACTGCCACGGTCGCGTCCCATTGCGGTCGGCCGAACTCGAGCACCTCGGCCAGCGGGCAGATGCCCGCGCTGTTGACGAGGATGTCGATGCCGCCGAGCCGCTCGACGCAGGAGTCGATCACCTGACCCGCGCTGCCCGGTGCGGTGACGTCGACCTGCAGGTACTCGTAGCGTCGGCCCGCAGCCGCGACGAGCGGCCCGGTGCGCCCGTCGTCCGCCATCATGCTCGGCACGAAGACGTCGGCGCCGCCCTTGGCGAGAGCGACAGTGAATGCCTGGCCGAGGCCGGTGTTGCCGCCGGTGACGACGGCCTTCCTGCCCGCAAGCGAGAAGAAGTCCATCGAGAAATCGCCGATCTCCATCGTGGAATCGCTCCGCGGGCCCGGTACCCACTGCATGCGGTCCGGACCGTGTCGTTATTGTGGCGCGCCCGCCACCGGGCTGCGCCGCCGAAGTATATCGCCTGCATCGAGGCCGGGTCGGGCGTCGCTCGGACGCATCGAGGCGCGTTTGACGCGCACGCGCCGCCCTGCTACCAATGCATCATTACAACGAGACCGTTCACGCAGGGAGACGGGATGCGCACGAGCCGCCCGCCGGCGACCTCGCTGCCACGCCGGCGCGGGCCGCCGCGACTGGTCGCCATCATGCTGCTCGCGCTGGTCGGCGCCGGCAATGCCTTTGCGGCATCGGCCGATCCTGCCTCGTGTCGCGACGTGCGTCTCGCCGACGTCGGCTGGACGGCCGAGAGCGCGACGACCGCAATCTATGGGGAAATCGTCGCCGAGCTCGGCTACCGGCCGACGATCACGGTGCTGTCGGTGCCGGTGACGTTCGAGTCGATGAAGAACGGCGACATCGACGCGTTCTTCGGCAACTGGTTGCCCGCGCAGGCCAGCATGCTGCAGCCGTACCTGGATTCCGGCGACCTCGACTCGGTCCGCGCGAACCTCGTCGGTGCGAAGTACACGCTCGGCGTCCCCGACTACCTCTACCGGGCCGGCCTGCACGACTTCGCCGACATCGCGAAATTCCGGGAGCAGCTCGGCAACGTGATCTACGGCATCGAGCCCGGCAACGACGGCAACATGCTCATCCTCGAGCTGATCAGGAAGAACGAGTTCGGCTTGGGCGGCTTCAAGCTCGTGGAATCGAGCGAGCAGGGCATGCTCGCGCAGGTCGAGCGGGCGTTCCGCAAGCAGCAGCCGGTCGTGTTCCTCGCCTGGGCCCCGCATCCGATGAACACGCATTTCAAGATCCGCTACCTGAGCGGCGGCGATGCGGCCTTCGGGCCGAACTACGGCGCCGCGACCGTGCACACGCTGGCGCGCAAGGGGTATCGCCAGCAATGTCCGAATCTCGGGCGCCTGCTGGAGAACATCGAGTTCACGGTCGAACTCGAGAACGTGCTGATGGATCGGATCCTGACCGACAAGCTGTCCGCGGCCGACGTGGCGCGGGAGTGGGTCGGCAGCAACCCACCTGAGCTCGAGAAATGGCTCGCCGGCGTGCGCACGTTCGACGGCCGGCCCGCCCGCGAAGTGTTCGAGCGCAAGATCAAGGGCAGCAAGCTCACCGCGTTCGAAGACTGGGTCACGGCGCACAAGATCCCGGTCGGCGACTGGGCCACGCAGATCGTCGAGTACACCAAGAGGAATGCGCGAGGACTGTTCGACGGCGTCGCCGCGTTCCTCACCGCCGGCACGCGCGTCGTCGGCGGGGCATTGACGCTGGTCCCTGCGCCGGTGCTGATCTTGCTGATCGCCGTGTTCTCGTTCGCGCTGCGCCGCTCGTGGGGGCTCGCGCTGTTCGTGGTCGCCTCGATGCTGTTCATCATGAACCAGGGCTACTGGGAAGCGACGCTCGAGACGTTGACGCTCGTGCTGGTGGCGGCGATCATCGCCACGGCCATCGGGGTGCCGCTCGGGATCTGGGGCGCGAAACGTCCCGGCGTCTATGCCGCGATGCGCCCGGTGCTCGACCTGATGCAGACCTTGCCCACGTTCGTCTACCTGACTCCGACCCTCGTGCTGTTCGGCCTGGGCATCGTGCCGGGCCTGATCTCGACCATCATCTTCGCGTTGCCGGCGCCGATCCGCCTGACGCAGCTCGGCATCGCGTCGGTGCCGAAGACGCTGCGAGAGGCGGGGCAGGCGTTCGGTGCGACGCCGCTGCAGCTGCTCTTCAAGGTCGAGCTGCCGAGCGCCGGGCCGATGATCCTCGCCGGCGTCACCCAGTGCATCATGTTGAGCCTTTCGATGGTCGTGATCGCGGCACTGGTCGGCGCCGGCGGGCTCGGCGTGCCGGTCGTGCGCTCGCTCAACACGGTGCAGGTCGGCATGGGCTTCGAGGCCGGCATCGCGATCGTGCTGCTCGCCATCATGCTCGACCGCATCAGCCGTCCGCCGGAAAGGAAGGCGCAGGAATGACGACGAGCGACGCCGCGGTCGAGTTCGATGCCGTCGACATCCTGTTCGCGCCCGGGCACGGGCGACGCAGGGAGGCATCGCTCAAGTCGGCGCTGGCGTTGCTCGATGCCGGCCAGGACCGCAACCAGGTCGAGGCCTCGACGGGCGTCGTGGTCGGCGTCTCCCAGGCGAGCCTCACCGTCAGGCAAGGGCAGATCTCGGTGTTGATGGGGCTCTCGGGCTCGGGCAAGTCGACGTTGCTCCGCGCCGCGAACGGCCTCAACCTGGTCACGCGCGGCCGCGTGCTGATCAACGACGGCGAGCGCCAGGTCGACATCGGCACCGATTGCGCCCCGGCGACGCTGCGGCGGCTTCGTCGCAGCACGGTGGCGATGGTGTTCCAGCAGTTCGGCCTGCTGCCGTGGCGCACCGTACGCGAGAACGTCGGGCTCGGGCTCGAGCTGCGCGGCGAATCGGCGGCCGACCGCACCCGTATCGTCGACGAAAAGCTCGAGCTGGTCGGGCTTTCCCGCTGGGCCGAGCGTTACGGTCACGAATTGTCGGGTGGCATGCAGCAGCGCGTGGGGCTGGCTCGCGCCTTCGCGACGGATGCGCCGATCCTGCTGATGGACGAGCCGTTCTCGGCGCTCGATCCGCTGATCCGCACCAAGCTGCAGGACGAATTGCTCGCGCTGCAGGCGCGCGTGCGCAAGACGATTCTCTTCGTCACGCACGACCTCGACGAAGCGTTGAAGCTCGGCAACCAGACCTCCGTGCTCGAAGGCGGTCGCATCGTGCAGACCGGCACGCCCGAGGACATCGTGCTGCGACCGGCGAGCGCCTACGTCGGCGAGTTCGTGCAGCACATGAACCCGCTGTCGGTGCTGAACGGCCGCATGGTGATGCGTCCCTGGTCGGATCTCGCGGCGGACGGAGAGCGGCGTTGGCTCGACGTCGCGCAGCAGTACGCGGTGGTGCTCGACGACGCGGGCCGGCCTGCCTCCGCGACCCTCGCGGGCACAGCCATCGGCTTCTGCAGCAACGGCGGCGAGGGCCGGGGGCTGCGCGTCGCGGACGTCGAGACGCCGTTGCGACAGCTGATCCAGTGGTGCCGCGCCGGTCACCCCGTCCTCCTCGCCGAGGGCGAGGTCGTGCGGGGCGTCTGCGGCCCGACCGAAGTCATCCGTGCGCTCGCGACGAGCGACGCACGTGCACGTGCCTATACCTGACGTCGTACCTAACGGAGTTCGTCCATGCGCATCCGTCGCCCGTTGCTGACCCCCACCCGTGCCTCCCGCAAGCTTGCCGGCGCCATCGCCGCGCTCGTGACGCTGCCCCCGGGGGCGCACGCCCAGACCACGCCCGCGGCCGGCGAATCGAGGGTCGAGGAGATCGTCGTCACGGCGCAGCGGCGCGAGGAAAGGCTGCAGGACGTCGGCATCGCGGTGACTGCGCTCGGCAGCGAGATGCTGACCGACCTCAACATCATGACGGCGACCGACATCACGCGCGCGGTACCCAGCCTCAAGATGAACGCGTACTCGTCGTCGCAGGTCGTGTTCAACATCCGCGGCGTGTCGCAGAACGATTACGGCGACCAGCAGGAACCTCCGGTCGCGGTCTACCAGGACGACAGCTATGCGAGCTCGATCAACCTCGCGAGTTTCCCCGTGTTCGACCTCGCGCGCGTCGAGGTGCTGCGTGGTCCGCAGGGCACGTTGTTCGGTCGCAACGCGACCGGCGGCGCGATCCAGTTCGTCTCCAACCGACCCACCAAGGAGATCGAGGGCTACACCACGGCAACGGTGGGCAGCTACGGCCAGTTCATCTTCGAGGGCGCGCTTTCGGGCCCGCTGTCCGACCACGTGCAGGCGCGCATCGCGGGCATCAGCAACACCGACGACGGCTACATGGAATCCGTCGTCCCCGGCGTGGACGATCGCGGTGGCAACGACCATTACGCGCTGCGCGCGCAGCTCGCGTGGCAGCCCTCGGAGACCACGGACCTGAACCTGATCGTCCGTCACATGAAGGCCGACAAGGAGACGCAGGCTGGCATCTACTCCCAAGCGCCAGCCTGTCCGAACGAACAGTTCCAGGGCGAGTTCACGCGGCAGGACCAGTCGTGCGCGTTCTGGGGCACCGGTCCGGGCGAAGCCGGCACCGGGTACCGCAACGACGCCATCACGCCGCAGTACGGCGGCGATCCCTGGAAGACCGCGGAAACGCAGCGCTCCTACGTCGACCGCGAGATCACCGGTGCCACGCTGCACGTCAACGCGGCCATTGGCGCCCTGAACCTCGTCTCGATCTCGGACTACCAGACCGCGGAGAAATTCTACCTCGAGGGCGGCGATGCCTCGCCGGTGGACGGCGTGCTGTTCTACCAGGGCAGCGACCTCGAACAGTATTCGCAGGAATTCCGCCTGTCGGGCGAGGTGGCGGCGAACCGCTGGGTGGCCGGCGTCTACGGCATGAAGGTCGACGGCGACTACACGGGCAAGTTCGCCGACCCGTTCTACGGCTACGACCCGACCATCGAGATGGCGCAGAAGACGACATCCTATGCGGTGTTCGCGCAGGACGAGTGGTCATTTACCGACGACTGGAAGCTGATCCTGGGAGCTCGCTACTGGAAGGACGAGCGGGAAGGCGCCTATTTCGGCACCGCACCGGAAGTGCCGGGACTCTCGGCGCCGGTCACCATCATCTTCAACCAGCGTGAAGTGTCGCCGCTCGGCAGCGACATCGGGCCGGGCGATGCCGAGACGACGTTCGACGGCGTGACGGCGCGGGTGCAGCTCGACTGGAAGCCGAGCGACGCAATGCTCTGGTACGTGAGCTTCAACCGCGGCAGCAAGAGCGGCGGTTACACGTTCTCGACCGGCACGCCGTACGACCCGGACGGCAGCCTGACGATTCCGCGTGCCTTCCTCGAAGGCATGCCGTTCGACGAGGAGACGCTCGATGCTTACGAGGTGGGGCTCAAGTCCACGCTCGGCAGCTCGACGACGCTGAACATCGCCGGGTTCTACTACGACTATGCGGACTACCAGGCGTTTGCGCAGTTCGGCCCCGTGCAGACGGTGATCAATCTCGACGCGGAACTGACGGGGCTCGAAGTCGAGCTCACGTCGCGACCGCTCGAGGGGCTGACGCTGCAGTTCGGCGCTTCGCTGCTCGATTCCACGGTCAAGGACGTGCCGCTGCCGGACGGCGTCACGATCGAGGACCACGACCTGCCGCAGGCGCCCGAGTTCTCCGGCAATGCGCTCGCGCGCTACGACTTCGCGTTCCTGGGCGGGACGCTCGGCGTCCAGGCGGACGTCCAGTACTCGAGCGAGTTCTGCTTCACCGTGCTCTGTGCCCCGGTGGAGGAGGAGGATGCGTACACGGTCACGAACGCGCGGGTGAGCTACGGCAGCAGCGACGGGCGCTGGGAGATCGCGGCGTTCGTCAACAACCTGACGGAAGAGGAATACCGGGTCTACGCGTTCGACAGCTCGTTGTTCTCGGGCGTCGTGGCCGGTGTCTACGCGAAGCCGCGCTGGTACGGACTGAGCGCGACCTACCGGTTCGGCGCGCTGTAGGGCCGCGGATCGGCGCCTCCCGCGCGGGCTCGAGGTCGCGAGTGTGCGGGGAGGCGGTTCCGTGCCGCCGCGCGTTGCGCCGCCCGGGGATGGCGCACGGGGGCATGTTATTGTCGCAAATCGATCAGCCACGGCCCGGGGTGGCGGCCATACTCCGGCCGACCTCGCCGTCCCCGGGAACGTGACCGCATGTCCGCCATAGACCCCAACGACACCTCGCCGGCCCCCGCGGGCGGCGCGCCCGAGCGGCGCTCCGCGCGCCCCAGCGGTCGCGATGCCAAACGTGCGGCGCGCGCGGCGCGCGCGGCGGCTTCGGTGCCCTACATCCGCCGGGCCATCCCTCGGTTCGAGGTCCTCGGCGAGGACGGTCTTGCCACGATCGAGCGCAACGCCGAGACGATCCTGGCCGAGACCGGCATTGCTTTCCGCGACGACCCCGAGGCGCTGTCGATCTGGCAGGCGGCGGGCGCCCAGGTGCAGGCGGAGCTCGTCAGGTTTCCGCGCGGCATGTGCCGCGAGCTGGTGCAGCGCCACGCGCCCCGCGAGTTCGTGCAGCACGCCCGCAACCCGGCGCGCAACGTGCACATCGGCGGCGACAGCACGGTGTTCGCTCCGGCCTACGGCTGCCCGTTCATCTACAACATGGACGAGGGCCGCCGCTACGCGAGGCTCGAGGACTTCCGCAACTTCGTCAAGCTCGCGTATTTGTCGAACGCGCTGCACCACTCGGGCGGCACGATCTGCGAGCCGGTCGACCTGCCGGTGAACAAGCGTCACCTCGACATGGTGTACAGCCACGTCAAGTACAGCGACAAGGCGTTCATGGGCTCCGTGACCGGACCCGATCGGGCGGCCGACAGCGTGGAACTCGCGAAGATCGCGTTCGGACCCGAGGCGATCGACCCGGCGACTGGCCGCACCAAAGTGCTGCTCGTCAGCCTGATCAACGTCAATTCCCCACTCGTCTACGACGCGACGATGCTCGGCGCGCTCAAGGTCTACGCGCGCGCCGGCCAGGCGACCATCATCACGCCGTTCATCCTTTCGGGCGCGATGTCGCCGGTGACGGTGGCGGGTACGGCGGCGCAGACGCTGGCCGAAGCGCTCGCGGGGATGGCGTTCGCCCAGCTGGTCAATCCAGGGGCGCCGGTCATCCTCGGCAGCTTCGCGAGCTCGCTGTCGATGCAGTCCGGGGCGCCCACGTTCGGTACGCCCGAACCTGCGCTCGTGCTCTACACGATGGCTGCGCTGGCGCGACGTCTCGGCGTACCGTTCCGCTCCGGCGGCAGCCTGTGCGCATCGAAAATCCCGGACGCTCAGGCCGCGTTCGAATCGGCGCAGACGCTATTGCCGACCTGTCTCGCCGGCGTCAATTTCGTATTGCACACCGCGGGCTGGCTCGAAGGCGGACTCGCGATGGGTTACGAGAAGTTCGTGATGGACGTGGACCAGGCCGGCATGATGCACACGCTGCTCGCGGGCGTGGACCTGTCGGAGAACGGGCAGGCGATGGACGCGATCCGCGAGGTGGGCCCGGGCGCGCATTTCCTCGGCTGTGCGCACACGCAGGCGCCTGCCCGCGGAGCACGCCCTGGGCGGCTGCTATGTGATGGATCGCATCGCGGGCGAAGTGCTGGCGCCGCGCATCCTGCGCGACGATGCCTTTGCCGGCGCGCGCGCCACCATGGCGCGCCAGTGCGGCGAAATCCTCGCCGGGCTGCACGCCATCGACGTGACGAAATTGCCGGCCGGTCTCACCCACATGCCGGTGCGGGCGCTGCTGGCCTACTACCGCGATCTGCTCGACGGCATCAGCGATTTCTACCGGGATCAGACCGCAGTGGCGCGGCCGGAGTACCACCCGGCCTTCGAGCTCGCCTTCCGCTGGCTGGAGCAGCACTGCCCCGACGATGCCCCTGCCGGGCTCGTGCACGGCGATTTCCGCAACGGCAACTTCGTGGTGGGGCCGGACGGCATCCGCGCCGTGCTCGACTGGGAGCTGGGCCACATCGGCGACGGCATGGAAGACCTCGGCTGGCTGTGCGTGCGCGCCTGGCGCTTCGGCCAGCACCGGCATCCGGTGGGCGGCTTCGGCCGGCGCGAGGATCTGTTCGCGGGCTACGAGGCCGCGGGCGGGCGCGCGGTGGACCCCAAGGCCGTACATTTCTGGGAAGTGTTCGGTACCCTCAAGTGGGGCATCGTGTGCATGTTCCAGGCGTACAAACACCTCTCCGGCCTGATCGATTCCTTCGAGCACATGGCCATCGGCCGCCGCGCCTGCGAAAACGAACTGGATCTCCTGCAACTGATCGAGGAGGGCT
>CAVQQX010000031.1:0-5347 GCA_963714645.1 uncultured Gammaproteobacteria bacterium | reverse complement strand
CACCATCGCTCGGTTTAATAGAGAGTGGTCACAGGCCGCCGGGCATCGCGGGAAGGTACGCCCGCTGCACCTGCGCTGATGACGACCATCACGAGGATGCTACTGCCGCTGACGATCGGATTCTTGCGCGGAGCCGAGACGCGTCGCCACTGAGATCGTCGAGAAACTGATCAAGCTGAGTCTTCCAGGTCACCGTGGAAAACGGGGCGGGAACGTGCGCGAACTTCGCCGACGAGCGAGGCCGCCGCGCGGTGACGTGATCGCCGAAAGCCGCGCCGAGTCCTGCTCGGCGGCTTCCGACCGCGGTCTTCAAGGGATGGTGCATCACCGACAAATCGCGCTCATAAGCCCGGCAGCACGCCCCGCGCTTCGTCTGGCTCCGAAACCCGCAGGCCGGATGCAGCATCTTGCTGACGTGCAAAGCTCACCGTGCCGGCCATCGACTGCCTGCGCGCCATACAGCCCAGAAGATGGACGCGCTTACTTCCATGGCGGAGCATCAGCGTGTTATTCGCGCGCGGTATCGAGGCGCGCCAGTGCCTTCGGTGCTCCTCCAGCGGCCAGTGCTGCGGTCCTCCGCCGTCGCGGCGGTGCGCGGGGCTGGCGCGAGTGGACGCGACCGGCACGGCCGCCATCCGTCGGCGCGGATCACGCGCGCCGACGGTTCGTGGAGCACGTCGGACGCGGAGAGGGGAGCTGTGAAGGTCGACTACCAGGAGAAGAGGCCCCCGGGCGCGGGCTATGCCAGGGTCATGAGCGAGGGCTCCGAGCAGGCCCAGCGCGCCAGATGTACGCCAGGCAGGTGAGGAAGCGGACATCGTCATGACGCACCGCCCTGATTCCGGGGCGCCCGCGCCGGAAGCTCACCGCCTGGTGCAGAGCATGAAAAAGCCGGGGCAGCGTCATCGTCGACATGGCGGGCGAGCAGGTGGAAGCTGCCAACCACCGTGCCCGGTGAGGCCGTGTGTCCGGCACGGCGTCACCATCCCATCGGCTACACGACCTGGTGAGCGGCCGGGCCGGCAGTCGTCGACGCTGTACTCCAACCACCTGCTGCGCGTGATCGAGGGCTCTCCAAGACAAGGACGGTGTCATCGACGTCGACATGGACAGATGATGCGGATGGGTGCGACTGCACCGTCGTCAAGGCGCGCAACGCCCCGCTCCGCCCAGGCCTCCGGCAGCGACGCCGCGCGCAAAGCGGTCGCTGCTGCTCCGGGGCCGGCCGCGAAGAAATCGACACGGCCCGGCGGCGTCCGCGTCGGCACGGGCGTCGCTGTGACCCTCGCGTGGGGCGCGTGCGATCGTCGGGCGTTCGCACCGGCGTCGTCCGCGCGTACTCCACGCGTTCGTGCTCGCCGCTCATCGGCTACATGGTGACCGGAACGTGGATGCCTCCGCTGCACTGCCGCTCATGGAGCGTCACCAACGCCATCTCCAGAGCATCATCGCGGTCGGCAGCGTGATCATGGTCGTGCCACTGCTCGATGGCGTGGACGAGGAGTGACCTGGTCGCCCGCGCTCGCGCTCAGTCACGCCGCTAGGTTCGGCGGCTTCGCCGTCCATGCGCCATGTTCAAGTAACTGACTTGCGGAACATCGCGAGCATGCGACGCGTGACGGCGAAGCCGCCGAACATGTTGACGGCAGTGAGCGTGAGCGCGAGCACCGCGAGGCCCAGGATCAGCGCGTCCGGGCGTCCCTCCGTCACGCCATCGAGCGGTGGCGCGACCTGGATCAGCGCTCCGACCGCGATGATGCTCGAGATGGCGTTGGTGACGCTCATGAGCGGCGTGTGCAGCGAGGGCGTCACGTTCCAGATCACCATGTAGCCGATGAAGCAGGCGAGCACGAACACCGTGAAGTGCGCGAGGAACGACGCCGGTGCGAACGCCCCGACGAGCCAGAACAGCACGGCGCCCACGGCGAAGATCACGGCGACGCTCCGTGCCGACGCGGGCGCGCCCGGGCCGTGTCCCGATTTCTTCGCGGCCGCCGGAGCGGCGGCGACCGGCTTTGCGCGCGGCGTCGCTGCCGGAAGCCTGGGCGGAGGCGGGGGCCAGGTGATCGCGCCGTCCTTGACGACGGTGAGGCCGCGCAGCGCGTCGTCCTCCATGTCGACGTCGATGACGCCGTCCTTGGTCTTGCAGAGCTCCTCGATCACGCGCAGCAGGTTGCTCGAGTACAGCGTCGACGACTGCCGGGCCAGGCGGCTCACCAGGTCGGTGTAGCCGATGATGGTGACGCCGTGCCGGACCACGGCCTCGCCGGGCACGGTGAGTTCGCAGTTGCCGCCCTGCTCGCCCGCCATGTCGACGATGACGCTGCCCGGCTTCATGCTCTGCACCATCGCGGCGGTGATGAGCTTCGGCGCGGGTTTGCCCGGAATCAGGGCGGTCGTGATGACGATGTCCGCTTCCCTCACCTGCCTGGCGTACATCTCGCGCTGGGCCTGCTGGAAGCCCTCGCTCATGACCTTGGCATAGCCGCCGCCGCCGGAGCCCTCTTCCTCGTAGTCGACCTTGACGAACTCCCCTCCCAGCGACACGACCTGGTCGGCGACCTCCGCGCGCGTGTCGTTGGCGCGCACGATCGCGCCGAGGTTGGCGGCCGTGCCGATCGCGGCCAGTCCCGCGACGCCCGCGCCGGCCACGAAGACAACGGCCGGAGGGATCTTGCCCGCGGCGGTCACCTGGCCGTTGAAGAAGCGCCCGAAGGCATTGGCGGCCTCGATCACGGCGCGATAACCGCTGATGCTCGCCATGGAAGTGAGCGCGTCCATCTTCTGGGCGCGCGAGAGCTGGCGGGGCAGGCAGTCGATGGCCAGCACGGTGAGCTTGCGCTCAGCGAGCTGCTGCATCAGCTGCGGGTTTTGGGCCGGCCAGATGAAGCTCAGGAGCGTGCTGCCGGGCTTCATGAGCGCGATTTCGTCGGTCGTCGGCGCCCGTACCTTGAAGACCAGGTCGGAACCGCCGAGCAGCTCGGCGCGGCTTTTGGCGATCCGTGCGCCGGCGGCCTCATAGGTCTCGTCGGCGAAGTTCGCCGCGTTCCCTGCCCCCGTTTCCACGGTGACCTGGAAACCCAGCTTGATCAGTTTCTCGACGATCTCGGGTACCGTGGCGACGCGCTTCTCGCCGGGATAGGTCTCGCGCGGAACTCCGATCGTCAGCGGCATGGCGTCCTCGTGATGGTCGTCGTCATCAGCGCAGGTGCAGCGCGTGCCTTTCCCGCGATGCCCGGCGGCCTGTGACCACTGTCTCTAAACCGCTGCCGCGCAAGGAATATTTTGAAGGCGGGCACGCAGCGGCCGTGGATTATTGCACAGCAGTAACGTATCTTCATCGCATGCACGCACTTTCGCAGGAAGTCCTGCGGACGGACGTCTCGGGGATGCCCCTCGAGTGGATCGACTACCGCGATGCCGTCCGTCTGCATTTCATGGGCCAGGTGGCCTATGCGTTCGGGCAGACGTTGTTTTCCCTGCGCGGCGGCGTCAACGCGCGCACCGGGTACCGCACCACGGTCAAGGTGAACTCGATCGTCGCGACGGTCGGCCACAGCCACAACCCCGGCAATCGACACCACGGGTACGTGCCGCCGCTCAACAACGAGACGCTGTTCCGGCGCGATGCACACCTGTGCCTCTACTGCGCCCAGCGCTTCCCGACGAGCCATCTTTCGCGCGACCACGTCACGCCGCTGTCGCGCGGCGGCCAGGACACCTGGACCAACGTGGTGACCGCCTGTCGGCGCTGCAACAACCTGAAGGCCTGGCGCACGCCCGAGCAGGCGAAACTGCAGCTGATCGCGGTGCCGTTCACGCCGAGCTATGCCGAATACATCTACCTGAAGGGGCGGCGCGTGCTCGCCGACCAGATGGAGTACCTGCTCGCGCACTTCCCGCGCAGCAGCCCGCTGCACGAGCGCCTGCGTCGCGGCGCCGCCGGCGAACAGTGACCCGCCTGCGCGAGCCTCCGGCACCCGGCGCGGCCCGGCCCGGCCCCCGGCGCGGCCCGGCGCGCCACATGAGCGCCGGTCATTCATCGCCTGATGAAAGTTCGTTTGTCGCAGTGCAGCAATCGACGTAGTCTCGCTCCCGTCCGGCGGATCCATGGTGCCCGGAGTCCACTCCCCCCGGACTCCCGGTCCCGTCCCGCAGGAACTTGCCGGGGTGGGCCGGTCGCACTCCCCCTGCGAATCCGGCCCCCCTCGGCAAGTCATTCCCCGGCGGGTTCCCGCACCTGGAACTGCTCGATCAGCCAGTCCGTGAACGCACGGACCTCCTCGCGGTCGATGTCGCCGCGCCGCGCCACCAGGTAATAGGCGTCGTCCGCCACCTGGTCGAGCCCGTCGATGCGCACCAGCAGGCCGCGCTCGAACCACGGGCGGCACACGACCGCGGGCATCAACGCAATGCCGCCGCCTTTCTCGGTCGCGCGCGCGACGGCCGTCATGTTGTCGAACTCGACGACGTTCTTCACCCGCCGCAGGTCTATGCGCGACCGTTCGAGCCAGTCGTCCCAGATGTCCGCGCGGAAGCTCCGATGGATGATCAGCGTCTGGTTGTCGAATGCGTGCGCGCCGTGCTTGCCGCGCATCGTCGCGGCCACCTTGGGTGAGGCCGCCGCCACGAGCTGCAGGGGCAGCAATCGCACGACCTCGACACCCGTGGCATCGGGGGTCTGTGCAGCGAGGATCACCGACAGGTCGCTGAACCCCGGGTGCTGGCCCGGACGCGGGTCGCTCGTGTTGACCTGCAGGTCGATGTTCGGGTAGCGGTCGTGGAAATCCGGCAGGCGGGGCGCGAACAGCTCGCTCGCGAAGAACGGCGGCATCACGACCGCAAGTTGGCGACGGGCGGAGCCGGAGCGGGCGGTGCGGGCAATCGCGGCGGTCAGGGCCTCCAGCGCGGGTTCCAGGTCGTCGCGCAGCTGCCGTCCGAGCGGCGTCAGCACGACCGCGCGCGTACGGCGTTCGAACAGCGTGACGCCGAGCTGTTCCTCGAGCTCCTTGACCTGGTGGCTCACGGCGGACGGTGTCAAGGCGAGGCGGTCGGCAGCATCCTTGAAGCTGGAATGTCGCGCCGCGAGGCAGAACGCGCGCAGCAGCCGCAGCGGCGGCGTATTGAGTGTGGAAGCCATGCAGTCGGTCGATCCGTCCGGAGGTCGCGGCAACTTGCGTGCCAGCGACGACGGTGAGTCAAGTGCGCAGCGGCAGCAGGGGAGTCGGGGGTTCGCACCGGCCGCAGGCGAGGCCGCGGGTGGCGCGCGCCGCTGCATTATAGCGCGACGTGTCCCGAGGCGGCGGGCGGGCTGTGGTGCCTGCGGAGGCCGACCCTAGGAGTCTGG
>CAVQQX010000030.1:0-37536 GCA_963714645.1 uncultured Gammaproteobacteria bacterium | reverse complement strand
ATGTCACGTGTACCTTCTTGACTCGGTTGGTCTTGCCATGGAGATCGTCCTCACTCTGTTCCAGATGTGGGTCGCGCGCATGAGCTGAGCGCGTCTTCGACGTCGCGCAGCGGCGATTCGCCAGCAATCCATTCGAAATTCGGGAGCTGGTGTCGCGCGAAGGTGAACTGACGCTTGGCGTAACGGCGCGTATCGAGCTGACTGCGCAAAATCGCTTCCGCAAGCGTCAGTCGTCCATCGAGATAAACGATGAGGTGGGGCACGCCATGCGCGCGCATCGCCGGCAGCGACGGATCGAGTCCCCGCGCCTTGAGCGCCGCGACCTCGTCGAGCGCGCCCGCTTGCGTCATCCTCTCGAAACGCGCGTCGATGCGCGCGTAAAGCGTCTCGCGCTCGGGCGCGAGGAAAAAGGCCGCGCATTCTGACGCCTTCAGAATCGGCGGGCTGCGCGGGCCCTGGAATGAGACGAGCGGCTTGCCGGTCGCCTCCAGGACTTCCAAAGCCCGCAACAGCCGCTGCGGATCGGTTTCGCGTAGCACGGCGGCCGTTGCGGGGTCGCGCGCGACGAGTTCGGCATGAAGCTGCTGCGGGGTCTTGTCCTGCGCCCACGCGCGCATGGCTTCGCGCACATCGCCGGGCACGGCCGGAATGTCCGAAAGCCCGTAAAGCGCGGCCTTGAAATACATTCCCGTGCCGCCGACGAGAATCGGCGTCAGTTCGCGCGCAGCGAGGTCGCGCAGAACGCGCGCGAGATCCTCGAGCCAGCGTCCGACGGAATAGTTCGTCGCCGCATGCCTCGGGTGTCGCCGAACCCTTGACCATCTTGTTCATCGCGGTCGTCACCGGCGACCACATCAGCGTCATCTCGGCGTAGTTCGGCATCGGCACCGCCGTGTCGAGCTGCTTGCGGAAGCCCTGCAGCGTCGCGTTCTGCAGCACGCGCGGGTCGGTGTAGATCGACTTGTTGGTCGGCAGCTGCCCGCCCTCGAGCGCCAGGATCAGCGCGGCTTCGGGCGAGACCAGGTACTCGGCGAGCTCGTACGCCTGTTCCTTGTGCTGCGACCCTGCCGAGACGTAGACGCCCTCGACGGTGAGCCAGGGCTTCATCGGCTTGCCGCCGGCCTCGCTCACGGCCGGCAGCGGCGCGATCGCGTACTTGACCTTGTCCTGCACCTCGCCGAGAAACCAGGGGCCCGAGAAGACGATCGGCGCCTTGCCCTCGTTGAACAGGCTCGCGATCAGCGTCGCGGAAGGGTCGGCCGGCAGGATCTTGTCCTGCTTGTACCACTTGAGCATGGTCTTCACGGCGGCGAGGTTCTGCGGCGAGTCGATCGTCGGCGTCGGGCCGGGCGCGAACACCTGGCCGCCGTACGCGTTCATGAGCGCGGCATGGAAGAAGAAGTTCGAGTACTCGTACGCGAGCCCGAAGCGCCCGGTCGAGACGTCGGTCATGCCCTTCGCGAGCTGGACGAGCTCGGCGGTGGTCTTCGGCGGCGCCTTCACCAGCGCCGTGTTGTAGATCATCGCGATGGATTTGTAGTTGAGCGGCAGGCCGTAGACCGTGTCGCGGTAGGTCATCGCGGCCATCATGCCCGGCACGAGCGAGGCGACGGTCCTGTCCTCGATGAAGAAGTCGATCGGCTCGATCGTCTGCCCCGCCTCGACCCAGCCGCCCAAGCGGTCCTGCGCGAAGATGAAGACGTCCGGTCCCTTGCCGCGCGGCACCGAAGCCGTGATCTTGTCGGCGTAGGCGTCGTAGGGCACCGCGAGCGTCCTGACCGCGATGTCCTTCTGCTTCGCGTTGAACTGGGCGACGGCCTTCTCGAACGCAGCCTTCTCGTCGCCACGGTACGCGTGCCAGACGGTGATGTCGGTGGCCGCGCACGCCGCGCCGGCGAGGCCGAGGCCGGTGACGGCGAGCAGCGCGCCGATGCCGCGCCGGAGGAACTGCCTGCGTCGTGCCTTCATGGTGTGCTCCGTGTCGTCCTTGCGTCGCCGGTTCAGCCGCCGATGCGCTGTTCCGTCTGCGGGTCGAAGAGGTGCATCGCTTCCGCGTCCAGCAGGAGGTCGATCTGCTCGCCGAAGCGCGGGATGCGGTGCGCGCCCAGTTTGGCGATCACGATCTCGTCGCCCGAGCGGAAATGCACGATGACCTCGTGGCCGATCGTCTCGATGATCTCCACCGGCCCGCCGAGCGGCGCGGTGAGGGTCCAGCCGTGCGCCGCCGCTTCGCCGACGTGCTCGGGACGGATGCCCATCAGCACGCCCTTGCCCGAATAAGGCCTGAGCGCCGCCTGCAATGCGGCCGGCACCGGCGTGGCGAAACCCTTCGCCTCGAGCCGCGTGCCGTCGCCGTTCACCGTGGCGGGCACCATGTTCATGTTGGGCGTGCCGATGAACTTGGCGACGAACACGTTCTGCGGCCGGTCGTAGAGCTCGAGCGGCGTGCCGACCTGCTTCAGGTTGCTGCGCCGTTCCTTGCCCATCGGCGCGAGCACGGCGATGCGGTGGCCGAGCGTCATGGCCTCGACCTGGTCGTGCGTGACGTAGACGGTGGTCGTCTGCAGCCGGTGCTGCATCTTGGCGAGCTCGGCGCGCATCTGCACGCGCAGTTCCGCGTCGAGGTTCGAGAGCGGCTCGTCGAACAGGAAGACCGCGGGCTTGCGCACGATCGCGCGGCCGAGCGCGACGCGCTGGCGCTGTCCGCCCGAGAGGGCCTTCGGCTTGCGGTCGAGCAGGGGCTTGAGACCCAGGATGCCAGCCGCCTCGTCGACGAGCTTCTCGATGTCGGCCTCCGGCATCTTGCGGATGCGCAGCCCGAAGGCGATGTTCTCGCGCACGGTCATGTGCGGGTAGAGCGCGTAGCTCTGAAACACCATGGCGACGTCGCGGTCCTTGGGGTGCACGTCGTTGACGATGCGGTCGCCGATCGTGAGCGTGCCCTCGCTCGGTTCCTCGAGGCCCGCGATCATGCGCAATGCCGTCGACTTGCCGCAGCCCGAGGGACCGACGAACACCATGAACTCGTGGTCGTGGATCTCGAGGTCGAGCTGTTCGATCACGCTCACGTCGCCGAAGCGCTTGGCGATGCCCTGGAATGCGATGCGTGCCATTTGAGTGTGCTTCCGGTTCGTTCCCGTTGTCGTCAGCCCGGGGCCGGAACGTAGACGCGGGCCTGTCGCGCGGGCACGTTCACCGCCAGGCGCCCGTCGGTGACCGTCGCGGCAGTGCCACCCAGCACTTCGCGCACTGCGGTGCCCTGCCAGGCAGCGGGCGCCGGCACGGAGACGGTGGCCTCGGCCTGGCCGCGATTGACGGCGACGACGACGGCATCGCCCGATGCATCGTCCGTGCGCTGGAACACCAGCAGGTCGCCTTCCGCCGACAGACGCGTGTAGCCGCCCTGCGTCAGCGCGGCATGGGCCCGGCGCGTCGCGATCAACGTGCGGTAGTACTCGCGCAGCTGTTCGTCGCGGTCGAGCCCGCGCCCCGGCGCGACCGGGCGCTTGCCCCACGGCATGTCGCCACGGTTGAGCGGCCAGACGCTGCCGGCCCGCGCCACTTCCTCGCCGTAGTAGATCGTCGGGATCCCGACCGACGTGAGCTGCAGCGCGACGCAGAGCCGGAACGCGTCGAGGTCGCCCTCGAGGTCGTGGATCGCCATCGGTTCGTCGTGCGAGGAGAGGTAGTGCGCGAGCAGGTAGCCGGGTCGCACCTTGTGCCGCTTCTCGAGGTAGGAGGCGAACGCGATCGTGCGGCCCTTGCCCTGCACGAATGACTCGCAGCTGCCCTTGAACGTGAAATCGAACCCCGCGTCCATTTCGTCGTGCGCGAAGTAGTCGTCGAGCACCTGGGCCGAGCCGCCCCAGACCTCGGCGAGCAGGAAGAAGTGCGGGCCGAGGCGTGACCGCGCCTCGGCGCGGTGCAACTGCCAGAACGCATGATCGATGTGCTTGACCGTGTCCAGCCGGAAGCCGTCGAGCCCGGTGCGGCTCGCGAGCCCGAGGTGCGCGTCGAACAGGTACTTCTGGACGTCCGGTCGCTCCGTCACGAGGTCCGGCAGGCCGCCGACCTGGCAGTGCAGCGCGTCGACCGCGCAGTCGGCGGGTTTCGTGCGGACCCACCCGGCGGCGGCCGGGTTCTTCACGTAGCGCGCGCCGTACCCCGCGTGGTTGTAGACCACGTCGAGCAGCACCTTGATCCCGCGGGCATGGGCCGCGTCGACCAGCGCCTTGAGTTCCGCCTCGGTGCCGAACCGCGGATCGAGCTGCGTGAAGTCGTCCGCCCAGTAGCCGTGGAACGCGCAATGCTCGAACCAGCCGCCGGGCACCGTCACGCCGACGGGCGCCTGCGACGGCGGGCAGTAATCGATCTGGCGCACGACCGGCGTGATCCAGATCGCGGTCGCGCCGAGCGAGGCGATCTCGTCGAGCTGCTGCATGAGCCCGACGAAGTCGCCGCCGTGGAAACCGCCCGGGTTGTTGCGGTCGACGTGGGTGTCGTTGGCGCCCGATCCGTTCGCGTACCGGTCGAGGATCACGAAGTAGAGCACCGCGTCGGCCCAGTTGCGCTGCGGCTCGACCTCGACCACACCCTGTTTCGCTTTCGGCGCGTCGCCGTTCGAGTCCACCGCCGGTTGCCCGGCGCACCCCCAGAGCACCGAGGCGAGCACGACCATGCCTGGCGCACGGAGCCGCCCGCGTGGCGTGGCCGGCAGCGGACGGCGGAAGTCCGTCCCTTGCTCACTCCGTGAGTACATGCGTCGAGTGCAGCCTGGAGTTGTAGTTCTGCTGCGACCGCGGGGCCGCAGTTCGAGGCAGCGTTGCACGGTGCATCGCAAAAAATCAATCCTGAACAGGCGCTGTTTTTCCTGCGCGGCCGCGGTGCAGGACGCCGCTTCGGACGCGCCAGCGCTAGAACATCGTGTAGATAAGCGAGGCGAGCGCGGACTGTTGGCTCACGACCACAAGCCCGCCCAATAGCACCAGCACGAGGACGATCGGCAGCAGCCAGTACTTCTTGCGCGCCCGCATGAAGCGCCAGAGGTCACCCAGGAACTCGAGCATCAGAACGGCTCCTCGAGGCGGCTGGGACGGTCGGGCGGCACGGCGACGCGATAGGTCGTGGCAGCGGCGTCGCGCCCGGTCAGGTACTGCAGCTTGCCGAGGCGTCGCAGGACCAGGCCGAGCGGCCAGAGGATCGCAAAAAAGACCGCCCCGAGCAGCAGCCGCGTGTTGATCCAGTGGAGCACGCGCGCGACCGGCAGCAACGCACGGTGGAGCGGCAGGATCGCCGGCGGATGACCCCACGCCACGACGACCAGCACCCACGCCACGATCAGCGGCCAGAGCGGCGCTGGGCGCTCCCGGATCCAGGGCAGCACCCACCAGAAGGCGACGACGAGGATCAGCGCGAGCCCGAGCGCGAAAAAGCGCAGCTCGCGACGGTCGTTGCGCGTGAGTACCTGCATGGCTCAGTCGGGGGCAAAGTCGCGGCGGGCGGTCGCGACGAGCGGATGGCCGGCGGGCTGTCGCGCCCGATCGAGCAGGCACGACCCGAGCACCAGCCAGTCCATGCCGGTCGCCATGAAGCAGCGGTAGGCATCGGCCAGCGTGCACACGATCGGCTCGCCACGGACGTTGAACGAGGTGTTGACCAGCATCGGCATGCCCGTTTGGTCCGCAAAAGCTTCGATCAGGCGTCGAAAGCGCGGGTTCGTGTCGCGATCGACCGTTTGAACGCGGGCGCTGTAGTCGACGTGGGTCACCGCAGGAACGCGCGAGCGCACCTGCCCGAGGCGGGCGAGACCGGTGGCGTCGGGGATGGCAGTCGCGTCGGCCGGTGGCCGGTCGCGCAATTGCCCCACGACCAGCATGTAGGGGTCCGGGCAGTCGAGTTCGAAGAACTCGGCCGCGCGCTCCGCGAGCACGGCCGGGGCGAACGGCCGGAACGACTCCCGGAATTTGATCTTCAGGTTGAGCGCCCGCTGCATCTCCGGCCGGCGCGGGTCGGCGAGGATCGAGCGCGCGCCGAGTGCGCGTGGACCGAACTCCATCCGGCCCTGTACCCAGCCCACGACGGCGCCGTCGGCCAGCAGGCGGGCGACGCGTTGGGCCAGTGCGGTCTCGTCGGGCGCGACCTCATGCGGCAACGACTCCTCGGCGAGGAAGCCAGCGACCGCCGCATCGTCGTACCCGGGGCCGAGCAGCGCACCCTGCATCCCGTCGGGTCGCCCGGGCACGCGCAGCGGGTAGGTGCGATCGCGGTGCCACGCGACCAGTGCCGCGCCCAGGGCGCCGCCCGCGTCACCGGCGGCCGGCTGCACCCAGACCTCGTCGAACACGCGTTCGCGCACCAGCCGGCCGTTCGAAACGCAGTTGAGCGCGACGCCGCCCGCGAGGCACAGCCGGGCCTCGCCCGTCTCGCGGCGCAGCGTGCGCGCGAGCGCCAGTACGATCTCGTCCGTGACCTGCTGGATCGAGGCGGCCACGTCCATGGACTTGTGGTCGACCGGCGCGTCCGGCGCGCGCGGCGGCCCGCCGAACAGCTCGTGGAAGCGCGCACTGGTCATGCGCAGGCCAGTCGCATATTCGAAGTAACGCATGTCGAGGCGGAAGCTGCCGTCGGGCTTCACGTCGACGAGTTCGCGCCGGATCAGGTCCGCGTACCGTGGGGTGCCGTAAGGCGCGAGCCCCATCATCTTGTACTCGCCCGAGTTGACCTTGAACCCCGTGTAGTACGTGAACGCGGAGTACAGCAGCCCGAGCGAGTGCGGGAAGTGCTGCTCCCAGAGCGGAGTGAGCCGGTGACCCTCGCCGAGCCACGCCGAGGTCGTCGCCCATTCGCCGACGCCGTCGAGGCACAGCACCGCGGCCGACTCGAACGGGCTCGGGTAGTACGCCGAGGCGGCGTGCGAGAGGTGGTGCTCGCTGAAGAGCAGCGGCGGCGGCGTCCCCCACTTGCCGCACAGCCGGTCGAGCCGGCGGCGCAGCTCCGACTTGAGGAACAGCTTCTCCTTGAGCCAGACCGGCATTGCGGCGACGAACGACCGGAACCCGTGCGGCGCGCACGCGAGGTAGGTCTCGAGCAGGCGCTCGAACTTGAGGAACGGCTTGTCGTAGAACACGACCGCGTCGAGGTCGCGCAGGCGCAGTCCCGCGTGCTCGAGGCAGAAGCGCGCGGCGTGCTCGGGAAAGCTCGCGTCGTGGCGGCGGCGCGTGAAGCGCTCTTCCTGCGCGGCCGCGACGACGCGCCCGTCCACCACGAGGGCGGCGGCAGCGTCATGGTAGTATGCCGACAGACCGAGAATGCGCGTCACGCCCGCTCCCTGCGAGCGAGCGAATCTACCAGCAACGTCGATTCCCGTCCCCGGGGGACTGCGTGCAACGACAGCGAGTGTTGTTGCTGATCACCGTGCTGTTACCCCTCGCCGTGTTCGCGGCGGCCGAGGGCGCGCTGCGCCTCGCCGGCGTCGGCGCACTGGAACCGCTGTTCGTGCCGGTCGCCGCCGCACCGGGCCACCTGCAGCCGAACCCGGACGCCATCCGTCGCTTTTTTCCCGATCCGGCGCGCGCGCCCGACGTCAGCATCGACACGACGTGGTTCCCGGCGCGCAAGGCGCCCGGCACGCTCAGGATCTTCGTGCAGGGCGAATCGAGCGCCGCCGGTTTCCCGTACGGCCGCTGGGCCTCACCCGCGGCACTGCTGCAGCAGAGGCTGCAACGCGCGTACCCCGACCGTCCGGTCGAGGTGATCAACACGGCCATGGCGGCCGTCACGAGCTACGTGCTGCTCGACTTTGCCGACGAGATCCTCGCCCAGCAACCCGACGCCATCGTGATCTACACGGGCCACAACGAGTTCCTCGGCATCGGCGGCGTCGGTTCCTCGCTCGCGGCCGCGCGGTCGCCGTGGCTCGCGCGCACGATCTCGAGCCTGCGGCGGCTGCACCTGTACCGCGCGCTCGAACGCGGGCTGGCGCCGCTGCTCGCATCGCAACGGGAGTCGTTGACCCGACGCGGCGGCACGCTGATGGCGCGCATCGCAAAGGAACGCTCCATTCCGCTCGACTCGCCGCTGTTCCGCCAGGGCGAGGCACAGTTCCACGGCAACCTCGAGCGCCTGCTCGCGAAGTACGGAGATGCCGGCGTCACGGTGTTCATCGGCACGCTGGCCTCGAACCTGCGCGACCGTCCGCCCTTCGTGAGCGTGGAGGCACGCGGGCCGCGCTCCGCGAGCGAGCGGTACGAGGCGGGCCGCGCCGCAGACCGGGCCGGCGATCACTCGCGTGCGCTGGGCGAGTACGTGGCGGCCAAGGACCTCGACGGCCTGCGCTTCCGTGCGCCCGAATCGTTCGACGCGACGATCCGCGCCGTCGCTGCAGCGCGCGGTGCACACCTCGTGGACATCCGCGGCGCATTCGCGGCCGCCGCACGCGACGGCATCGCCGGGGCCGACCTGATGCTCGAACACGTGCACCCGAACGTCGAAGGATATTTCCGGCTCGCGAGCACGTTCTACGCGTCGATCATCGCGTGGGCCGGCAAGCCCACGGTGGCCGTGGACGACGCGACCGCGCGACGCGAGATCACCGTCACCGAGATCGATCGGCTGGGCGGCGAATACCGCGTGCGGCTGCTCGAGCACGACTGGCCGTTCGTGGCCGAGCGCGAGCCGGTGACCCTGCCCACGCCGGCCAACCGCATCGAGGAGCTGGCACAGGCGTGGTTCGCGGACCGGCTCACCTGGGCCGACACGATGAAAAACGCGATCACGGTCTACGAGCAGGCCGGCAACGGCGTGGAATCCGCACGTTGCGCCGTGAACCTTGCGGACGGTTTCGTCACGTCGGACACCGCGCAGTACGCGGCGGGACGGTTGCTGCTGCGGTCGGGGCAGCCAGAGCGCGCGCGACACTACCTGCTGCGCGCCGTGGCGCTCGATCGCGCCTCGCCCGACTTCCGGCTGTCGCTCGCCGAGGCGTACGCGCGCACGGGCGAGCCGGGGCGTTCGATCGACACGCTCGAGTCGATCCTGCGCGACCATCCGGAGGACCCGCGCGCGACCTACTGGCTGCGCGAGATGCGCTTGCGCCAGCAGGAATCGTCGGCGGGGGCCGCTTCGCCACCGGCCGGCGCCTCGCGCTGACGCGCGAGGGCACGACAGGCCCTCAGCGCGTCACTGGTCCTCGAGCTTGCGGCAGCTGCCCGCGCCGCCGCAGTTGCGGAGCTGGCCGAGCCACCCGGAGAGCATGTTGCGCACGCTGGCCGAGGCCGGGTCGGCGTGCCGGCTGGCGACCTGGTAGCGGTCGGTCGCCAGGTCGTAGAACTCGACGCTGCCCACGCCGTCGCGCCATTCCACGTAAACCTGGTTCGGCGGCGTGGCGCGGCTCAGGTTCGTGGTGCGCACGGCGCTGAACGGCGCGCGCGGCGGCACGCGGCTCGTCTCGACGGTGCCCAGGTATTCCACGAGGAAGCGCTTGCGCCAGTCGGGCTCGAACGGGTTGCGCAGCAACGGCAGCAGCGAGCGACCGTCCACCGGCAATCGCGGCGTGATGCCTGCAAACTCCGCCACGGTGGGGGCGAGGTCGTTGTTCAGTGCCGCACGCGCGGTGCTCTGCGCGGGATACCCCGGGGCACGGATGTACAGGGGCACACGGATCGACTCCTCGTAACCGAGGACCTTGTCGGTCAACCGATGCTGGCCGTAGAAGAAGCCGTTGTCGGACGTGAAGACGAACACCGTGCGGCTCCACTCGCCGTTGGCCTGCAGCGCGTCGACCAGCGTCCCGACGAGGTCGTCCAGCGCCCGCAGGGACAGGAGCCGGTCGCGGTACTGCCGGTTGAGGCAGCCGATGTCCTGCGTGGTGAGGGCAGGCACGTGCTGGAACCAGCCCGGCTTGTCCTTGACGTCCGGCTCGTTGAAATTCGCCGTCCGCGGCACCTGCACGCCGCCCGGCAAGGTGCCGGCGTGGCGCGGCGCCGGGCGGATCGAGTGATCCCATGCCGTGTCGCTGCACCCGGACTGGACCGGAGCGGGTTCCTCGAGGTGCGGTGCCGTCGGCGCGACCAGCAGGAAGAACGGGCGCGCGTCGTTGATCGCCTCCGCCTCGTCGATGAACTGCCGGGCACGGCGGGCGAGCACGTCGGTCTGGTAGTCGGCCGGCGCGGTGCCGTGCTTCACGAGCGTGCCGTTGTCGTTGATCGTGTAGCCGTACATCCGGAACGCGCGCAATCCGTCC
This sequence comes from uncultured Gammaproteobacteria bacterium, assembly GCA_963714645.1. GTDB lineage: Bacteria > Pseudomonadota > Gammaproteobacteria > Steroidobacterales > Steroidobacteraceae > RPQJ01. The sequence continues at coordinate 27,296 of CAVQQX010000030.1, read as the reverse complement.
GCCGCCTGGTCCATCAGGCCCTGCCAGTCGTTCCAGCCGGGCGGCACATAGCCCACGTCGTCGACGGGGGTGGTCGCGTCGTTGTCGGCTCCGTAGTTGTTGAGGTACTTGCCGACCAGCCCCGTGCGATAACCGCCCTGCTGCAGCCAGGTCGCGAGGCTGGACGAGTCGTCGAAGCGGTGCACGCCACCGAGCGGCCGGCTGTTGGTGAACACCTTGTGGTTGTGGGAGTACTGCCCGGTGAACAGGGTCGCGCGCGACGGGCAGCACCAGGACGTCGTGACGAAGGAACTGGTGAACTGCGTGCCCGGGTCCATAACCCACGACTTGAGTTGCGGCATCAGGCCGAGGCCGACCATCCGGGTGAGCGAGTGGCTGTCCAGGTCGTCCGCGAGCACGACGACGACGTTGGGTCGGGTGGTCGCGGCCTCGGCAGCGAGGCCGTCGTCGGTCGCGAGAGCTGCAGCGGGGCCCGCCAGCCCGGCGATGGCGAGGACGACCGCCGCCGCGCGCGCGATGGACGCCTTCGCGCGCGCCGCGACTACGGTCTTGCATTCCTCGTCGGGCCACATCGAAGCAGGCAGCATCACGACACTCCTTGTCGTCGAGCGGGCGTATTCCCGGCGCGCCGTCGCATCCCTGGCGGCAGGACCCATGGTAGGTTCCTCGCCGGCACAATGCGAGCGGACGTCGGACGGCTGGCCAGCCGTGTCGCAGCGGTCGTGCCGCCGGGACCGGGATGTCGAAAGTCGAATGCTATGATCCTCGCGTGAGCCGCCGTCCGAACATCCTCGTCGTCATGTACGACCAGCTGACGCCCGCGGCGCTCGGCTGTTATGGCAACCGCAGCGCGAAATCACCGCACATCGACCGCCTCGCCGCGGCCGGCGTCGTGTTCGACGCGGCATACACCAACAGCCCGCTGTGCACGCCGGCGCGCTACTGCATGATGACGGGGCAGCTCCCGTCGGCCACGCGCGGCTACGACAATGCCGCCTACCTCGCGAGCACGATCCCGACGTTCGCGCATCACGCACGCATCGCCGGCTTCCGCACGGTGCTCGCGGGCAAGATGCACTTCGTCGGACCGGACCAGCTGCACGGCTTCGAGGAACGGCGCACCACCGACATCTATCCCGCGGACTTCGGCTGGACACCGGACTGGCGCAGGCCCGGCGAGCGCATCGACTGGTGGTACCACAACATGGAAAGCGTGACGGGCGCGGGCGTGGCCGAGGTCACCAACCAGCTCCTGTTCGACGACGAAACGGGCTTCCAGGCGGTGCGCGCGCTGCACGACGTCGCGCGCTCGGACGACGGACGACCGTTCCTGCTGGTCGCGAGCTTCACGCATCCGCACGACCCGTACGTGACGCGCCAAGAGTACTGGGACCGCTACGAGGGCGTCGAGATCCCGGCGCCCGCGGCGGCGGCGGACGACGTACCGGCCGACCCGCACACGCTGCGCCTGCGTGGCGTCTGCGACATGGCGCGCACGCGCGTCACCGGCGACGACGTACGCCGCGCCCGGCGCGCGTACCTCGGCAACGTCTCGTACGTCGACGACTGGACCGGCCGGCTCGTCGCGACGCTCGCGTCGCTCGGCCTCGCGGACGACACGGTCGTCCTCCTGCTCGCCGACCACGGCGACATGCTCGGCGAGCGCGGGCTCTGGTACAAGATGAACTTCTACGAAGGCGCGGCGCGCATTCCGCTCGTCGTGCACGCGCCCGGACGTTTCGGGCCGCGCCGCGTCGCGACACCGGTCTCACTGGTGGACGTGCTGCCGACCATCGTCGAGCTGGCCGGCGGTTCCGTCGCCGACGCGGTGAGTCCGCTGGCCGGACGCTCGCTGCTGCCGCTCTGCGCAGGCTCGACCGAAGAGCGCACGGTGCTGGGCGAGTATGCGGCCGAAGGCGCCTGCGCGCCGATCGTGATGCTGCGTCGGGGAACGCTCAAGTTCGTGCACTGCCCCGCCGACCCGGACCAGCTGTACGATCTGGGCACAGACCCCGGAGAACGCGCGAACCTCGCCGATCGCGGCGAATGGGCGGCGACGGTCGCGCAGTTCCGCCGTGAAATCGCCCGACGCTGGGACCTCGCCCGATTCCACGAGGAGGTGCTGCAGGACCAGGCGAGTCGGCGCCTCGTGATGCAGTCCTTGCGCACCGGCCGTCACACGCCGTGGGAATACACGCCGCCGCGCGACGCCTCCGGCGAGTACATGCGCAACCACCTGGACCTCAACGTCGTCGAACGCAGCGCGCGCTGGCCCCGCTGATCCGCCGCCCGGCGGCGCACGCATCCCTCAGCGCCAGAACGGCGTGTCGTCGGCTTCGGGCAGGAAGAATCCGGCAATGGCGGCGCGTGCGAAGGCCGCATTGCGCTTCACGACGTTGACGCGGTGCCAGGTGCCGCCGCGCATGAACACGAGGCGGTTCGGCTTCGCGAACACGAACTCGGTGCTGGTCGTGCCGTTCAACAGCATTTCCGAGAGGTCGTCCCTGCTGAGCACGTCCCAGGTCTCGCGGAGCGTCTCGACGCGCCCGTCGCGCATGTGGCGCTTCTCCGGCAGCAACGATCTCGGCAATGCGTCCTCGACGATCATCAGCTCGCCGCCCCACGAGGCGTGCCAGCGGGGGTGCGCGTAGTAGCTGTACGCCCCGGCAAAGCGGCCTTCGTCGTCGTGCCAGTCGAGGCCCGCTCCGGGCGGGTGCAGGTACGTGCGCGCGGTGACGTAGGTGTCGGGCACGGCCTCGCGGTAGAACTTCGACTCGAGGATCTTCTTGAGCAGGAGGTCGATCGCTGTCCCGGTCGGGTATGCGCGGCGCGGGTCCTGTGCATGCAGCGCCTTGCCCTTCGTGTACACCGTCTCGCCCGTCTGCCAGGGCATCTCGTCGCCGAGGTCCCAGGGCTTGATCCACTTCGGGTTGCGCGCGTAGTCGGCGCGCGCCGCGTACTCGACGAGCAGCTGGAACTGCTCGGGCGGCAGCACGTCGTCGAGGATCACGTAGCGCTCGGCCTGCTTGACCACCCTCATCGCGTCTTCATCTCCTCGAGTACCCGGAGCGCCGTTGGGTTGCCGGGCTCGAGCTCCAGCACCCGGCGCAGCAATGCCTCGCCTTCCTGGTCGTGGTGGGTGAGCAGCCGCGCATGAGCGCCGACCATCAGGTGGTCCACGTTGCGCGGATCGAGCTCGATGGCGCGCGCCGCGTAGCGCCAGGCGTCGGCCGGTCGCGCCACTTCGACCAGTGCGGCGGCGGCCTCGAACTGTATGCCCGCCGCGAACGGGAAGGCGTCGGCCAGAACCGTGCTGCTGCGCGCGTACTCGGGCGCGTCGTTGGTCGCGCGGTAGTACTGTCGCAGGCGCTCCTGCGCCTCAGGCCACGACAGGCGCTCGGCGTAGAGTTCCTGTGCGAGCCGTTCGGCTTCGGTCGCCGGCGCCGGCAACGGCGGGCGCGTGCTCACGGAGGTGAACGGCCACGCCGCCTCGATGCGTCGCACCTTGTACTCGCCGAGCCAGCGGTCGATCTCGGTGACCGGCATCTCGCGCCGCGCCTGCTCGGGCGTGACGGCTGCCTCCGGCGTGCCCGCGAGGCCGCTCGCGACCAGCGCGTCGAAGAAGGCGCCGGCGAGCAGCGCGTAACCGTCGAGGTTCGGGTGCACGTGCTCGAGCAGCAATGTGTCACCCACCAGGCCGTTGGGGCTCGCGGCCACGAAGCGGGCGTGCGCGTCGACCAGCGTGGCGCCGTGCGCCTTCGCGCTCAGCGCCACCAGCGAATTGAATGAGCCGGGCGCGCGGAACCGCAGCGGGTCGAGGTCGCGTGCCCACGCGTAATCCTCGCGCGCCACGTCGAACCTGCCCGCCGCTTCGACGTCCTGCGCATTCCGGTACGCGAGCTTCGACGCCGCGGCGGGATCCCCCGGGACGCCGGCCAGCACCGCGAGCGGGGGCTGGTCGCGCTCGTTGCTCACGAGCGTGCCGATGAACACGGGAACGCCCGCGCCTCGGTACTTCGCAAGCAGCGCGTCGAGGTTCGCGCGGAACTGCTCCTCACCGCGGCGGAACAGCCCGGAATCGAGCGCAATCGAGCGCTCGCCCGCGACACGAGCCATCAGCGTGTCCGCGGCCGCGGTGGCCGGCGCGGCACCGCGCTGCCCCGTGAAGCCGATCAGTTTCGCCATCGCCTGGAACAGTCGCCACTCGCGCAGGACGAGGAAGGCGCGCGTGACGGACGGCGATCCGGCCATCCGCAGCGAAGAGCCCACGCCCAGGACGCCGAGGTACTCGTTGTGGCCCACGTAGATGACGACGGCGTCGGGCCGCTGCGCGAGGATCTCGTCCGCGAAGTCGAGCAGCGCGTAGGAATTGACGGCTGCGAGCGCGGTCGAGATCACCTCGACCTCGCGCGAGGGGTACGCGCGCTCGAGCCGCTGGTCCAGCACGCCGGCGAGCGACGCGCCGAGCCCGTATGGAAAACCCGCGGCGCTCGATTCGCCCTGCACGAACACGCGCAGCGTGCCGGGACTCTTCTGCCGGCGGAAATACGCCGTCTCGATGCTGACCGCCGGCGCCTGGTCGGGGTCCAGGAACAGCCGCAGCACCGCGCGCGGATTCGCCTGCAGGTACCCGGGCTGCTGCGGGCTCGCGATGAAGACCGGTTCCAGGTCGTGGCCGAAGCCCGCGAGGCGCAGCGCGGCCTCGGCGACCCCGAGCACGACCAACGGCAACGCCACGACGACGGCCCACATGAGCGCCGTCCTCGCGCGGGATCGCGCAGGGTCGACAACCGCGGCGGGCGGTCGCGCTGCGCCGCTGGGCGGCGTCGACTCGACTGGGCGGGAGCGTCGGTGTTTCTTCGACACGTTCGGTCAGCGACTCGCGGGCACCAGAAAAAACGCGGCATCGAGCCGATGCCGGGCGGGTGAGTGTGGCCCGCCGGCCGGCTCGCCTCACGCGGACGGGCCGGCCGGACGATCGTGCGTCAGGGCCCTGCGACGGTCAGCTCCGGCGCCGTGGGGCTGGTTGCGTCCAGCGAGAACGAATAGCGACCGGCCGTGGGCACTGCGAACGCGATGTTGCCGTTGTCGGGGCTCACGCATGCGAGCGTCAACGGTGCGCCGACCGTGAGCGCCGAGGTGGCGCCGCAGTCGGTTCCCGCCGTCCAGCCCGAGTCCGCGACCTTGAACTGCTCGCTGCCGACCGCGAGCGCGCGCGCGTACGAATACACGCCGCTGCCCAGGTAGGTCATGCGGTTCGAGGCCGCGTCCGTCCAGTCGGCGCCGAGGCCGCGCACGTACAGCGCCGCGGCGAACGGCATCTTCTCGACGGTGAGCTGCAGCGCCGACGGATTCGAGCCCTCGACCGCGAACAGGTACGAGCCCGCCGCGAGCGTCGTCGCGAGGTTGGCGGAATCGCTGGCGCACGTGAGCGGATACGGCGTCCCGGGCGTCACCGTGGCCGGGGCGCTGCCGCCCTTGCCGCAGTTCGACCCGGCCGTCCAGTCGGCGTCGGCGACCTTGAACTCGTAGCTGCCTGCCGCGATGTTCAGGATCTCCGCCCGGTAGGTGTCGGTGCCGTCCCAGGTCATCGGCGCCGTGGGTGCGGGCCCGTTGCCCCAGTCGTTGAACCCGCCGCGCACGAACATCGTGGTCGATCCGAACGGCGCGCCCTTGCCCACCGTCAGGATCGGGTTCGCCGTGCTCGCGGCCTCCAGCGCGAAGGTGTAGTCGCCCGCCGAGGGCGGGTTGAACACGAGGTTCTTCGAGTCGGCGAAGCACGCGAGCTGCAGGGGCTGCCCGAGCTGCACCGTGACGCCGTCGACCTGGCCGCCGCAGTTCGAGCTGCCGGTCCAGTCGTTGTCGGCGATCTTGAACTGCTGCTCGCCGGTCGCGACGGCGAACGTGCGGTCGTAGGTCGTGCCGCCGGTGTAGATGAGCTCGCGCGCCGGGTTGGCGCTCCAGTCGCCGCCCAGGCCGCGCACGAAGATGGGCACGCCGTATGGCGAGCAGCTCGACTGCGCGTTGCGGACGAAGACGGCCGTCGTGCGCGGCGGCACGCGGAAGCCGCTCGCCGCGTCGTGCGTCGAGGTCTTCACCGTCGCGTCGACGCCGTTCGCCTGCTCCGGGTGCAGCACGAACGTCTCGTCCTGGTACAGCTCGAGCTGCGCCCATTCGTCGGTCGGGTTGAAGACCGTGACGACCGCCCCGTACGGCTGGTTCGTCAGCTCGGGCGACGAGCAGCCGTCCAGACGGTAGGCGACGACGCCAGGTTGCTGGTCGGGACCCGTGTTGAGCATCGTCATGCGCGCCTTGATCTGGTCGGCCGTGCGCAACCGGAACAGGTCGGAGCTCTTGCGGATCTCGAGCCACTCCCGGGTGACGTCGAACGCGAACTGCCGGTCGGCCGCGGACGGCGCCGCGAGCGCATTGCGCAGCACGTCGGTGGCCTGGTCCCGGTTGCCGGCGTTGTCGCCCTGCGGCGGCAGGCCGACGCCGAACTTCGAAGTGTCGAGCGTCCAGTCGATCGCGTTGAACCAGTCGCCCGAGTTGTACGAGTTCCGGTCCATCGACTTCGACCGCAGCATCTCCTGCCCGGCCTCGATGAACGGCACGCCCTGCGCCAGCAGCACGGTCGACACGCCGACGTTGTGTGCGCGCACGCGCGCCGCCGTCGACGTACTGGCCGGGTGCTTGTACTGGCTGACGTCCCAGAACGTCTCGTTGTCGTGGCTCTCGACGTAGTTGATCAGGTCCGACGGGTCCTCGGTGTAGCCGCCCGCGGTCGCGCCGGCGACGACGCTGCCCGAGGCATCGACGAAGCTGTACGACTTGAGGCCGCCCGCCAGCGCGGCGCGCAGGCGATCGACCGAGCCGAGCAGCGACGTCTTCTCGGAGGCCGCGCCCGAGTTGACCGCGTTCGGGTCGTACCAGAGGCCGCTCACGATGCCCTGGTTGGAGACGTGGCTCGGGCCCGCGTCGAACGGCCCGCCGCCGCGCACGGCGTCGCGGATGCGGTCGTTGAACGTGCCGATGCCGGTGCCGGCCATGTTGTCCTGCCGCGCCGCGACGTATCGCCGGTCGTCCTGTCCGCCGCAGCAGTTCCAGCCCTCGCCGTAGACGTAGAACTCCGGGTTGATGGCCTTTGCGGCCTCGGTCAGCCGGACGATCTGATCCTTGGTGTGGCTGCTCATCAGGTCGAAGCGGAAGCCGTCGACCTTGTAGTCCTCGACCCAGCGCAGCGCGGTGTCGAACACGAGCTTCTCGTACATCTTCCATTCGGAAGCCATGTCGTTGCAGCACGCGTTGTTGGTGACCGCGCCGGTGTTGAGGTCGCGCCGCTGGTAGTACCCCGGCACGAGCCTGTCGAACACCGACTTGTCGCCCATCCCGCTCTGCGCGACGTGGTTGTAGACGACGTCGATCACCGTGCGCAGGCCCGCGTCGGACAGGCCCTTGACCATGCGACGGAAATCGAGGATCCGCCGCTCGCCGTTCGGGTCGATCGAGTAGCTGCCCTCGGGCGAGCCGTAGTGGAACGGGTCGTAGCCCCAGTTGAACGCGTCGAGGTCGCGGATCCAGCCGACGATCTGCTGCGGCTCGGGCGACGCCGGGTCGGTCGCGGCGTATTCGGCGAGCAGCTGGCCGATCGGCTTGGAGCCGTTCGCGGGGTTGAAGCAGAGGCTGGCCGCCTCGGCGACCGCGTCGCAGAGCGACTGCACCGTATCGTCGATGTCGATGCGCTGCGCGGCGTCCTCCGGCACGCTCGCGATGTCGAACGCCGGCAGGATGTGCACATGCGTCAGGCCGGACGCTGCGAGCTGCTCGAGATGGTTGCGGCCGTTGCTCCCAGGCAGGTCGAACGCGGTGTATTTGCCGCGGTCGCCCGCGGGCACCGTCGCATCGGCGGCGCTGAAATCGCGCACGTGCAGCTCGTAGAGCACGATGTCTTCCGGCGCCTCGAGCGCGGGCTTCGACAGGGTGTTCCAGCCGGCGGGCTTGAGGTCGGCGTCCTCCAGATTGACGATCTGGCTGCGGAAGCCGTCGGTCGAACCACTCACCGCGTACGGGTCCGAGACCGTGTTGGTGAGCATCGTGTCGCCGTAGTTCGAGTACACCCGCAGCGTGTAGGCGTAGAACTTGCGGTCCCAGTCCGACTCGCCCTGCACGCTCCAGACGCCGGTCGCCGGGTCGAGCGTCATCGGCACCGCGTCGCCGAAGGTCGAACCGTCGGCGTTGTAGAGCTGCACGCTCACGCCGGGGTCGAGCGCCGCCGTCGGCGCCCAGACCTTGAGCGCGGGCACGCCGCCCGGGTAGGCCGGGCCGAGCTCGACGTCCTTCGCGGCGTCGTAGTAGAGGTCATCGAGCGCACCGCTGATCTGCGCGCGCGTGACGAGCTTGACCACGCCGCTGGCATCGCGCCCGACGACGTAGACCTGCGAACGCGCAATCGCCCTGGCATTGTCGACCGCGGCGCCCGGCAGCGTGAACGCCGGGTAGGTCGTGAGGTCCCTGAGGTCAGGCAGCTGCGGATTCGTGCCCGCGGCGAGGCGCACGCTCGCATAGTTGCCGTTGAAGCCGCCCGCGACGTCGTTGGTGATCGACGCGTCCGGCGAATACAGCAGGTCGACCGTGGTGACGCCGGCGGTGTCGGCCGGCTTCCACAGCAGCGTGTCCGCGAGCACCCAGTGCGCGGCGTAGTTCTGCGGCCGCACGACGGCGTAGTACTGCGGCGTGGAGCTCACGTCGTTCACGCCGGAGACGACGAACACCATGTTGCCGTCCAGGCCGACGCGGACTTCCTGATCCGGGCCGGGGTCCTTGGTGTCGCCGTTGTGCAGAATGAAACCCAGCACGGTCGGGAACGTCGCGACCGCGGCCGGACTGTTGCTGTAGGCCGGGCTCGCGTCCTGCGGCAGCGTGATGCGGAAGTACGCGCCGTACTCCGGATCGACGCCCTCGTAGGGATGCGGGGCCGCCCAGGTCGTCCAGTCGGCGCCGGCCGGGTCCTTCGGGTACAGGTGGATGCCCCAGCCCGTGTAGTCGTCGTTGCGGCGCTTGTAGAAGACGATCACTTCGTTGGCGTTGCGCGGCACGGCGGCCGCCTGGCCGGATTGTCCCGGCGTGCCGACGCGCGCCTCCGGCAGGCCGGAGATCGCGTAGACCGGCTCCGTGGCGGTGTCGGCGTTCGTGACGATCGTCTCGGCCGCGCTCGAGCCGTTGACGACCGAAAGATTGATCATCTGGAACGGATAGAGCGGTACGTCCGCCACGACGCAGCCGAAGGCGTCGGCGGTCGTCGCCACGCACGGGTGGTTCGTGCCGTTGACGTTGACGGTCGTCGAGCCGTAACCGCCCGTCGCGTGGCGGTAGTAGACGTCGACCGGCTGCGCGGCCGGCGAGAACCTCGGGTTGGCCGTGAAGGTGAAGTCCTCGATGCCGAGGTCGCCCGCGATGCCGAGGTTCTGGATCTCGATCCGGGTGATGCGCGGCGCACCGCCCGCCTGGGTCTCGTCGACCGCGACGGTGCCGCTGCCCTTGATCGTCTTGAGCAGCGTCGCGGTGGCGCCGGGGTTCAGCGCGTCGCGGCCGTAGATGCGGATTTCGGCGCTGTCGACGGGTTCCTCGCCGCCGCCGGTGCTCAGGTTCGCCTTTTTGACGGTGACGACCGGGGCGGCCTGGTCGGCCGCGTTGACGGCGAACTCGTAGCAATCCGTCGTCGCGATGTCGATCTTGACGTTCGGCGGATTGGTGCTGCACGCCAACGTGAACGCGCTGCCGACGGTGGCCGTGTCCGCATCGCCAGCGCCGCAGTTGTTCTGCCAGCCGGCATCCGCGACCTTGAACTCCTTCGCGCCTGCTTCGACTTCGAGCTCGACCTTGAGCAGGTTGCCGCCGAACTGCCAGAGCTGGTTCTCGGGCGCCGCCGCCCAGTCGTTCTTGACGCTGCCGCGCACGAACATCGGCACGCCGTAAGGCGCGTTGTCGTCGAGGCCCTGGCTGGTCAGGCCGCACGCACGCGTGCCGCCCCCGCCCCCGCCACCGCCGCCCCCGCCGCCACCGCCCGGGACGACGCGCGAGACGGTGAGGACCGGCGCAGTGGGATCGGTCGAGTCGACGCTGAACTTGTAGTTGCCGTCCTGCGTGATCTCGAGCTTGAGGTTGCCCGGGTTCGTGCCGCAGGTCATCGTGTAGGCGGCGCCGAGCACGATCGTGTCACTCGTCGCGTTCGCGCCGCAGTTGACCGCGGCCCAGCCGGCGTCCGCAATCTTGAATTCGCCGGTCGCGCCGGTCGAGAGCGTGGTGAGCGGCAGCGTGACTTCGTTGACGTTGGCCGAGACCTGCGTCATCAGCTTGTCGGCGGTGGCTTCCCAGCCGAGCTCGGTTCCGCGCACGTAGACGGCGACGTCGAAGGCCCGTGAGCCGACGGGGCCGGTCTTGCGCACCGCGGCCGCCGCGGCCGCCGCGTAACCGTCCTGCGCACTGAACGAGACCTTGTCGGCCGGCGTCGCGAAGTCGATCGTCGCGGTCGTGCCGTCCTTCACGATCCACGCGCCGTTGCCGCCGGCAACGCCGCCGAGGAAGCGTGCGTGGATCGGCGGGTTCGCACCGATCGTGAAGACGCCGAACGGCGCCGAGAAATCGAACGAGTCGGTGACGGTGACCGGGTTCTCGACGACGACTCCGCCGCCGCCGCCGCCGCCGGTATCGGCGGAGCCGCCGGACCCGCTGCCGCAGCCAGAAAGCGCGCAGGCCGCGAGCACCAGGAGTGCAACGAAACGCACGGAGTCACGGAAAGAGTAGCGCGACATGGACACACCCCCGGTCATGCGGCAGCTGGCAGGCCGCCTGGCCCGCCGTCCTGGATCCCTGGTCGCCCGGCACCGTCTTCGCATCTGGCGGAGTCGAGGGCGAAGGGACGATGCCACTAAACGAAGCAGTCCTGCAAGCTGTATGAGCGCGTATGCGACGCGAGCGCGGCATCGCGATGCGCGTTGCGTCGCCGCTACGTGGCGCGTGACTCCAGCAGCACCGTGCTGCGATGTTCCACGCGCAGGATTTCTTTGCGCTGCAAAAGCCGGTCGTCCGCGACCGGCCCCGCGAGCGCGGTGTCGAAGACGACCGCCCACGCGCTCCCCTCCGGGGGCGGCGGCAGCTCGAGGTCGATCGGCCGCTCGTCCGCGTTGAACACCGCGAGCAGGTCGCCCGTCGCCGCACGCGACGCGGCGCCGTTCATCAGCACCGCAATCGACCGCAGGTTGGAATCGTTCCAGTCGGCATCCGCCATCTCCCGTCCCGACGGGTGCAGCCAGGTCACGTCCTTGGCGTGCGTGCCGCGGCGGGTGCCCTTGAGGAACGTATCGCGGCGCAGCCAGAGGCGCGACCGGCGCAGGTCGATGAGCCGGCGCACGAACTCCACGAGGCCGGTGTTGCGTTCGGCGAGGCTCCAGTCGACCCAGCTGAGCGGCCCGTCCTGGCAATAGGCGTTGTTGTTGCCGCGCTGGGTACGCCCGAACTCGTCGCCCGCGAGCAGCATCGGCACGCCCTGGGAGAGGAACACCGTCGCCAGCAGGTTGCGCGACTGGCGCTCGCGCAGGGCGAGCACCTTCGGGTCGTCGGTCGGGCCCTCGACGCCGTAGTTGGCGCTCAGGTTGTGCGCGTGGCCGTCGCGATTCTGCTCGAGGTTCGCTTCGTTGTGGCGCTGCGTGTAGGAGACCGCGTCGCGGAGCGTGAAGCCGTCGTGGGCCGCGACGTAGTTGATGCTCGCCGTCGGCTTGCGTCCACCTTCGCGGAACATGTCGCTCGACCCGGCGAAACGCTCGACGAACATGCCGACGAGCGGACGGTCTCCGCGCCAGAACGCCCGTACGGTATCGCGGTAGCGGTCGTTCCACTCGGACCAGCCGACCGGGAAGTGGCCGAGCTGGTAACCGCCCGGGCCCACGTCCCAGGGCTCGGCGATCATCTTGAGGTACGCGAGCGCAGGGTCGGTGCGCATCGCGGCGAAGAGCGGCGCGTTGCGATCGAACCCGCCTGCGTTGCGACCCAGGATCGGTGCGAGGTCGAAGCGGAAACCGTCGACGCGCATCTCGGTCGCCCAGTAGCGCAGGCAGTCGAGCGCGAGCGCGCGCGTCGCGGGCTCGTCGAAGTTGGTCGTGTTGCCGCAGCCGGAGTGATTCACGTAGTGGGCGCGGTTCTGCTGCGGCAGCCGGTAGTAGGTCGCATTGTCGAAGCCCCGCAGGTTGAGCGTCGGCCCGTGCTCGTTCCCCTCGGCCGTGTGGTTGAAGACCACGTCGAGGATCACCTCGAGCCCGGCCTGGTGCAGCGCGCGCACCATCGTCTTGAACTCGACGACGGCGTCCCCGATCGCGTACGCCGGCTCCGGCGCGAACCACGCGAGCGAGTTGTAGCCCCAGTAGTTCCTGAGCCCGCGGTCGTGCAGGAACTGCTCGCTCACGAAGGCCTGCACCGGCATCAACTCGATGGTGGTCACGCCGAGCCGCTTGAACCAGTCGATCACCGCAGGCTCGGCGAGGCCCAGGTACTTGCCGCGCTTCTCCGGCGGCACCGCCGGATGCAGCTGCGTGAAGCCCTTCACGTGCACCTCGTACACGATCGTGTCGCGCCACGGAACGTGCGGCGAACGCACGCGGCCCCAGTCGAACGCGCCATCGACGACCTCGGCACGGGGCACGTACGGCCCGCTGTCCTCGCGCGACGGCTGCTCGTCGTGGCCGCGCAACCCGCCGACCAGCGACGGGTGCCACGTGAACGCGCCACGCAACGACTGCGCGCAGGGATCGACCAGGAGTTTGTGCGGATTGAATCGATGGCCGCGTGACGGCTCGTACGGACCGTGCACGCGGTAGCCGTACTGCAGCCCGGGACTCCCGTGCCGCGCGGGCAGGAAGCCGTGCCAGAGGTCGCCGGTGCGGGCCGGCAGCGGCAGGCGTGTCGTCTCCACCTGCCCGGTCTCGTCGAACAGGCACAGCTCGACCTTGTCGGCGTAGGCGGAATACACCGCGAAATTCGTCCCGCGGCCGGTCCAGTTGGCGCCGAGCGGCTGCGGCGAACCGGGCTCCAGCCGGAGCGGCTCGGCCGGCGGCGCCGTCGCCGCGGGCTCCTCGACATGCCCGTCCATCAGACCAGGCCCTCCCAGCCGTCGTTCGATTCCTCGTAGGCGGCCGTGAGTGCCGCGAGTTGCGCTGCCTCGAGCGGCCCCTTCGCGACGGCGGCCAGGTTGCGGTCCACGTGCGCCGGGTTGATCCCGCCGACGATCACGCAGTCGACGCCGGGCGCATAGGCGGCGAAACGCAGGGCCAGCTCGTCCCAGTCCTCCACGTCGAGCGCAAGCTTGCTGCGCAGGAGACCGAACCGGCGCCGGTATTCGTCGTGGACCGCGTCGCCCTCGGGCGCCCCGGCCCAGGCACGGCCCGCGAGCGACCGCTTCGCGAGCGTGCCTGCGCCGCGCTCCCGCGCGGCCTGCAGCAACGGCAGCGACTGGCGGTCGCAGAGATTCACCGACGCCTGCACGCCCGTGAAGACCCAGGCGCCGTCAGCTCCACGACCGGAACCCTCACTCGCGCTGCGCCCGGCCTCTGGCGCGCAGCCGGGAGAAATGCTCGATGCCGCGTATCGGAGCGCGGTGCCGTCGCCGGAGTACGCGGCGACGCGGATCCTGCCGGCGGCAGTGCATTCGGCGAGTGCCCGCGTCACGTGACCGGCCCGCAGCGTCTCGAGCCCGCACGAGTGCAGGTGGACGATGTCGATCACGTCGGTGCGGAGGCGATCGCGTGCCGCATCGACGCCCGCCGCCACGCAGTCGTAGGTCCAGTCGGGAATGCCCGCAATGCCGTATCCCACCTTGGTGGACAGCACGAACTCGGCGCGACGATGGGCGAGGAACCGGCCGATGCGTTCCTCGGCCTGGCCGTACGAGCGTGCGGTATCGATCAGCGTGAGCCCCGCGTCGAGCACGTGGTTCAGCAGTCGCTCGGCATGGGCATCGTCGATCGACGCGGCGCCCACCTGCATTGCCCCGAACCCGAGCACAGGGACGTGCAAGCCGCTCAGGCCAAAGGCACGTGCCTGCATGCGTGATCAGCCGGTGTGTTCGAGGAACACGGCCGCGAGCGGCGGCAGGTTCACCTGCACGTGCCGCGGCTGGCCGTTGCACGGCTCGGGTCGCGAATCGACCGTGTCCTGGCGCCAGTAATCGGACCCGCCGTAACGCGCGGCGTCCGTGTCGAGGATCTTGCGGTAACGGCCGTCCGCGGGCACGCCGAGCCGGTAACCGTCGCGGGGCACGGGTGTGCAGTTGAACACGCACAGCAACGGCGGCCGGTCGGCATGCCGCGGCGAGCGGCGCAGGAATGCGAACACGCTCTCGTCGGCGTTGTGCAGGTCGATCCAGCCGAAGCCCGCCGGATCGGTGTCGCTGTCGTGCAGCTGGACATAGTCGCGATAGATCGCGTTCAGATCGTGGTCCAGGTCGAGCAGGGCGCGGTGTTCCGGCTGCTCCAGCAGGTGCCAGTCGATCGAGTGCTCGTCGCGCCACTCGTGCCACTGGCCGAACTCGCTGCCCATGAACATCAGCTTCTTGCCGGGGTGCGCCGTCATGAACGCGCGGAACCAGCGGAGGTTCGCGCGCTTCTGCCACTCGTCCCCGGGCATCTTGTCGAGCAGCGACTTCTTGCCGTGCACGACCTCGTCGTGCGAGATCGGCAGCACGTACTTCTCGGACCACGCGTAGACGAACGAGAACGTGATCAGCGCGTGGTGCCACTGGCGGTGCACGGGGTCGTGCCCGGCGTAGCGCAGCGTGTCGTTCATCCACCCCATGTTCCACTTGAAGTGGAACCCGAGGCCGCCCAGGTGCGCAGGCTGGGTCACGCCGGGGAATGCGGTCGACTCCTCGGCGAACGTCATCGCGCCCGGGAAGTCGCGGCCGATTGCGGTGTTGAGCTGTCGCAGGAAATCGATCGCGTCGAGATTCTCGCGCCCGCCATAGCGATTCGGCAGCCACTCGCCGGCCTTGCGGCTGTAGTCGAGGTAGAGCATCGAGGCCACGGCGTCCACGCGCAGGCCGTCGACGTGATAGCGGTCGAGCCAGTAGAGCGCATTCGCGACGAGGAAGTTGCGCACCTCGTGGCGACCGTAGTTGAAGATCTTGGTGCCCCAGTCGGAGTGCTCGCCGAGCCGCGGATCGGCGTGCTCGTAGAGCGCCGTGCCGTCGAACGCCGCGAGCCCGTGGTCGTCGCGCGGGAAATGCGCGGGCACCCAGTCCATGATCACGCCGATGCCGGCCTGGTGGCAGCGGTCGACGAAGTGCATCAGGTCCTGCGGCGTGCCGAAGCGGGCGCTCGGGGCATAGTAACCCACGACCTGGTAGCCCCACGAGCCGTCGAACGGGTGCTCGGCCACGGCCATCAGCTCGACGTGCGTGTACCCCTGCTGCCGGACGTACGGAATGAGCTCGTCGGCCAGCTCACGCCAGTTCAGGAACGGCGGCGTGCGCGCGTGGTCGCGCTTCCAGCTGCCCGGGTGCACTTCGTAGATGTTGATCGGACTGTGCGTGTGGTCCGTGTTGCGCCGCGACTCGAGCCACGCGTCGTCGTGCCACCCGTAACCCTCGAGCGACGTGACCACCGAGCAGTTGCCCGGCCGCAGCTCCATCGCGAACCCGTACGGGTCGGCCTTGAGCAGCGTCGCGCCCGAGCGGGCGCGGATCTCATACTTATAGAGTGTGCCAGGCCCGACGTCGGGCACGAACAGCTCCCAGATGCCGGAGCCGCCCCGCACCTGCAGCGGATGCTTGCGCCCGTCCCAGAGGTTGAACGGACCGACGACGCTCACGCGTTCGGCGTTGGGCGCCCAGACCGCGAAGCGCGTCCCGCGCAGGCCGTCGAGCTCGGCCGGATGGGCCCCGAGCTTGTAATAGATGGAGTAGTGGTTGCCTTCGCCGAACAGGTAGAAATCGAAGTCGGTGAGCTGGGGCGCGAAGTAGTAGGCGTCGTGCTTGTCGAGTTCGACGCCGGTGCGATAGCGCACGTGCAGCCGGTAGGGCTGCACCGGCCGGCGGAACGGCACGCGACCCTCGAAAAGCCCCGCGGCGTGGATCCGTTTCAGGCGATGCCCGGCTGCCGGGTCGCCGTCCCAGAGCACCTCGACCGTCTCCGCGTCGGGCTCGAGCACGCGCACCATGCAGACCGGGGAATCGCCGTCTCGCCGTGCGAATTCGTGATAGCCGAGGACCGAACGGGGTGCGGGATGCCGCGCCTGAACGAGCGCATCGATGTCGGCGGCATTCAGGCTGGTTCGTGCGGCCACGCGGGCAGTGTAGCCGCGTCGAGCGCCGTGATGGGAGCTTGTCGTTTCCCGCCCGCCGCAGCGCGGTCCAGTCAAGCAAGCCTCTCCCGCCCGAGCGGGAGAGGCCGGCGGTCAACGATTACTCGTTTTGCTTCATCTCCTGCGCAGACTCCTGCATCTCCTCGCCCGCGCTGTTCAACGCGTCGGCGGCGGCGTCTTCAGCCTGGTCGGCGGCGGCGCCGGCCTCGGCTGCGGCGTCCTGCGCGCCCGCAACGGTGGCGTCCCCCGTCGCTTCGACCGCGTCGCCGGCGGCGCTGGCGGCCTCGGAGGCGCTCTCCTGCGCAGCGTCCATGCTGGCATCGGCCTGCGCTTCGGCCGCCGTGTCCGGGGCCTCGCCGTCCATTTCCTTCGAGCAGCCGGCCACCGCGAGCGTGGCGGCCAGCGTGGCGGCCGCAAGCATTCGAATCTTCAGGTTTTCCATGAGCGTCTCCTCGTGCGTGAATGGGATGCAATCGATCCCGAGCGTGGAGCGCATGGTCCACGAGCGCGAGCTCGCCGGGTATCCCTGCAAGCTCAACACGTGCGGTAGGAGCGAAGCGGACGTCGCCTAACGGCGACAGTTTCGAGTGCTCGAAAACGGGGGTCAGAGCACCGGTTTGATGCGCCAGATGCGCTCGGCGTACTCGCGGATGCTACGGTCGCTCGAAAACGTGCCCATGTTGACCGAATTGAGCACGGCCTTGCGGCTCCACTCGTCCGGCAGCAGGTATAGCGCGTCGACTTCCGCCTGGGCCCGCGCGTAATCGGTGAAATCCGCCAGCACGAAATAGGGCTCGCCCTCGCTCAGCAGCCGCTCGACGATCGGCTTGCCGTCGTAGACGTTGGCCGGCGAGAAATGCCCGGACTCGATCAGCTCCAGCGTCTTCTCGAGCTCGGGATTGGCACTCGCGTACTCCTGCGGCGAGTAGCCTGCCTCGCGATGCGCCGCCACCTCGTGCGCCTGCAGGCCGAAGATGAAGACGTTCTCGGCGCCCACCTGCTCGCGAATCTCGATGTTGGCGCCGTCGAGCGTGCCGATCGTGAGCGCGCCGTTCAGCGACAGCTTCATGTTGCCGGTGCCGGACGCCTCGAGCCCCGCCGTCGAGATCTGCTGCGAGAGGTCGGCCGCCGGCATGATCCGCTGCGCGAGCGTGACGTCGTAGTCGGGCAGGAACACCACCTTGAGCTTGTTCCTGACCAGCGGATCATCGTTGACGACCTGGGCGACGTTGTTGATCAGCTTGATGATGCCCTTCGCCATCACGTAGCCGGGGGCGGCCTTGCCGGCGAAGAACACGGTGCGCGGCACGGCGAATGCGTCGGGGTTCCCGCGCAGTCGGTGGTAGCGCGTGACCACGTAGAGCAGGTTCAGGAGCTGGCGCTTGTACTCGTGGATGCGCTTGACCTGCACGTCGAACAGCGAGTGCACGTCGACCTCGATGCCGACGCGGCGCTGCACTTCCGCCGCGAGCCGGCGTTTGTTCTCGAGCTTGATGTCGCGGAAGGCCTGCCGGAACCTGGCGTCGTTCGCGGCCCAGCGCAGCCGCTCGAGTTCCTCGAGGTCGTTCTCCCAGGAATTGCCGAGGTGCTGCGCCAGCAGGGCGGAGAGCCCGGGGTTCGCCTGCTTCAGCCAGCGGCGCACCGCGATGCCGTTGGTCACGTTGGTGAAACGCCCGGCGTAGAGCGCGGCGAAGTCGGCGAAGATCGTCTGCGTCATCAGTTCGGAATGCAGGCGGGCCACGCCGTTGACCGTGTGGCTCGCGACCACCGCGAGGTTCGCCATGCGCACCTGGCGCCCGCCGCCCTCGTCGATCAGCGACATGCGTCGCCGCCGGTCGTGGTCGCCCGGGAACTTCGCGGCCACTTCGTCGAGCAGCATGCGGTTGATCAGGTAGACGATCTGCAGGTGGCGCGGCAGCAGCCGCTCGAAGAACGCGACCGGCCAGGTCTCGAGCGCCTCGGGCAGCAGCGTGTGGTTCGTGTACGAGAAGACGCTGCGCGTGATTGCCCAGGCACGCTCGAAGTCGAGCTCGTGCTCGTCGATCAGCAGGCGGATCAACTCGGGGATCGCGAGCGCGGGGTGCGTGTCGTTCAGCTGGATCGACACGGTCTCGGGCAGCGAATCGAGGTTGCGGCCTTCCGCGAGGTGCTGCGACAACATGTCCTGCAGGCTCGCGCTCACGAAGAAATACTGCTGCTTGAAGCGCAGCTCCTTGCCCTGCGGCGTGGTGTCGTCCGGATACAGGATGCGCGAGACGTTCTTCGCATCCACCTGCTCGTCGGAAGCCTCGGCGTGGCGGCCCGCGTTGAACAGCTGCACGTCGAACGGCGCGATCGCACGCCCGGCCCACAGTCGCAGGTGGTTCACGGTCGGGCTGCGGTTGCCGGGGATCAACTGGTCGAAGCCGACGGCCCAGATGTCGCGCGTGTCGACCCAGCGGTAACGCGTGCGGCCCTGCAGGTCCGTCGCCGCGGTGACGCGACCGCCGAAACGGACGACGTAGCGTGCATCGTCGCGCGCGATCTCCCACGGACTGCGCTCGCGCATCCACGTGCTCGCGATCTCGCGCTGGCGCCCGTCGTCGTCGATGACCTGGGTGAAGATGCCGTAGTCGTAGCGGATGCCGTAGCCAACGGCCGGGAACTGCAGCGTCGCGAGCGAATCGAGGAAGCAGGCCGCGAGCCGGCCGAGGCCGCCGTTGCCGAGGCCGGGGTCGATCTCTTCCTGGGCGACCTTGTCGAAGTCGTAGCCCAGCTCGGAGAGCGCATCGCGCGCTTCCCGCACGAGGTCCCCGTCGAGGCTCGACAGGCCGTTCAGCAGCGAGCGGCCGAGCAGGAACTCGACCGAGAGGTAGCAGACGCGCTTGACGCCCGCCTGCGACACGCGGCGCTGGGTGGCGAGCCACCGGGCGGTGAGCTCCTCGCGCACCGCGAGCGAGAGCGCGTCATAGATGTCACGCTGCGTCGCGGACTCCGGGTCCTTGCCGAGCGAGCGCGTGAGCCGGTCGAGCAGCACGGCACGCAGGGTGCCGGGTTGCAACGCGATCCCGCTCAGCAACGAAGTACTTCTCACCGCAGGTCCGCTCCGTGGCGTCGGATCGTCGGGGGGCGCCGGCTGTCTGGCCTGGTCAGAGCACTTCGATCGTGCGCTCGGAGACGATGCGCCAGCCCTGCGCCTCGCGGACGAGGGTGAGCTCCTTGCGCACGGCGCTCCCGCCGAACCGCTGCACGAAGGTGACCACGCTGCGATCGCTCGCCTGCGAGGTGACTTTCACCTCGTCGAGCCGCGGGTCGGCGGCCTTGCCGTTCGTGACCTGTTCGCGGCGCTGGGCGATGTACGCCGCGGCACCGCCGGTCTCGGTGGTCTGGAAGTTCCTCGAATAGAACGCGGCGACCTGGTCCGCCTTGCGCCCGGCCCAGGCGAGCGCCCAGACGTTGGCGGCTTCCTCCGGCGAACCGGCAACCGCCGCCGTGCCACCCGCGCTCGCCTTGCGGAAAAACGGCGGCGGCTCGTCGAGGCAGCGGGGGGCGGGGTCGAGCTTGTCGGGCGTCGGCGAGGCGGCCGGGATCACCAGCACCGTCCCTGAGAGGCGTTCGCTGCCGGTGACGCCTTCCGGCATCTGGATGCGCGGGCGTTCGCGCGCCGAGAGGTAGTCGGAGTTGCCGCTCCGGCAGGGATCGAGGGTGCCGCAGCCGGCCAGCATGAGGAATACGCCGGCCAGGGCCGGCACGCGGAAGGACAGGCTCGGGAACATCGGGTACCAGCGGTCGAAGACGCGAGGGGCCAGCATTGTAGCGTCCGACCGCCCGCCGTGCGGACCCGCCGGACGGGTTCAGCCGGCGGGCGCGCGGCGCGCCCGGAGCACCTCGACTTGGTCGAGCTCCCAGAGGTGCACCGGCGCGCCCCGGCGCACGAACATGCCGGAGCCGGCGTTGATGAACGCCGGGGCGAGACGGCGGCGATACCAGCTCCCCGGACGTACGTGCACGTGGCGGTCGGTGCGCCGCTGGTCGCAGTAGAGCTCCCAGTCCTCGCGCGTCAATGCCCCGAAATGCAGCACGCCCTGGCACACGCGGGCGAGGTTGCGGAGCGCCGCGGCGGCCGGGCGCGACTCGAGGTACTGCATGACGTCGTAGCAGACCACGAGGTCGAACGCCCGGGGCGGCGCGAAGGTCGCGATCGAGCCTTGCACCCAGCCGTGCTTGCGGCAGAGGTAGTCGCTCACCTCGAGGCCGACGTAGCGAGCCTTGGGAAAGTGACGCGCCAGCGCATCGCGCATCAGCCCCAGACCGCAACCGACGTCGAGGATCGAGCCCACCCTCAGTTCGCCGCGGCGGACGAACGCGGCGATGAACTCGGCTCGCCGCGTCATCTCCGCCGGGGTCACGACCCGGGTCTTCGGATTCAGGTAGAAGCGGCGGTAGAAATCGGCGTCGAACCGACGTGCAGGATCGTCACGAGGTGGCACACTCGGAGCATCGCATCCTGCACCGCTCCCGCGCCAGCGCTCGAAGCCCCTCTCTCGCGCGGCCGGGCAAGGCACCCTTGATGCTTTAATTATTTATGTTTTTTGAACGAATGGCCTGCCTCTACGAATCAAACCGAAGGTCCATCAAATCTGATGATAGGCAGACTGGAATCTGCGGCCTTCGCCGCCAACCACTCGCGCCGCGCGCCAGAGGGGATCGAACCTTCAACCGTCCCGCCTTCAACCGTCCCGCGCCCGATTGCGCGGCCGGGGGCGTCGGGCGCATCGCGGCCAGCATTGCAACACGGTCCCTTGCCCCCACCTCTGGCTCTACGCCCATGACTCCCTTCCACCTCCTTCCCGCGCAGCAGGCCTGCCCATGACCCGACGCGAATCGCGCTCCTGGACGTGGGCGCAGACCGTGGACATGCTCGACCAGGCTGAACGCCTGCGGCAGCAGTTCTTTCGTCTCGCCTCGCACACCGAGCGTGCGCACGTTCGATGGGAGCCCCCCGTCGACGTCTACGCGAGCGACGACCGGATACTGGTCGAGGTGGCGTTGCCGGGCGTGCCGGCCGAGCGCGTGGAGCTGCTGCTCCGTTCCGGTGAACTCGTGATCCGGGGGGAGCGCCAGCTGCCGCGGCGACCGGCGGGCACCGCGCTGCACCGCCTCGAGATCCCCTACGGCCGCTTCGAGCGACGACTCGCGCTGGGCCCGGGCGACTGGGACCTGGTCGACCGCAACCTTGCCGACGGGTGCCTGCAGCTGCTGCTGGCCCGTCGCGGCTGAGTCCAGATGCCACAGGTGCAACGATGAGCTCGAACCAAGACGCAAAGCAGAATGGCTTCCCGGCGGTCTCCGGCGACAAGCCCGCAGCGAACCCGCCGGGCCTGCCCGAAGACATGCTGATCATCCTGCCGGTCCGCAACCTCGTGCTGTTCCCCGGCGTGATCCTGCCGGTCGCGATCAAGCGAGTGAAGACCGTCGCGGGCGCGCAGGAAGCGGTGCGCGTCGAGGGCAAGGTCGGCTTCCTGCTGCAGAAGGACGCGCAGACGGAAGACCCCGGGTTCGACGAGCTCCAGCGCGTCGGCACCGTCGCCTCGATCGTCCGCTACGTCACGGCGCCCGACGGCACCCACCATCTCGTCTGCCAGGGCGAGCGCCGGTTCCGCGTGCTCGACGCCGTGGGCGGGTTCCCGTACCTCGTGGCGCGCGTCGAATACCTGCACGACAGCGGCACGACCCACCCGGAAGTCGAAGCCCGGACGCTGTACCTCAAGCAGAAGACGGTCGAGGCCATCACGCTGCTGCCGCAGGCGCCCGCCGAATTCGCCAACTCGATCCAGGCGATCGAGTCGCCGGCCACGCTGGCCGACACGATCGCGAGCTTCCTCGACATCAAGCCCACGGAGAAGCAGGAGATCCTCGAAACGGGGGATATCCGCGAGCGCCTGGAGAAGGTCTCCGCGCACCTGACGCGCCGCGTCGAGGTGCTCAAGGTCTCGCGCCAGATCGAGGAGCAGACCAAGGAGGCGATCGACGACCGGCAGCGCGAGTACGTGCTGCGCGAGCAGTTGAAGCAGATCCAGAAGGAGCTCGGCGAGGAATCCGAGGCCGAGGAGACGGCCGAGCTCGCGGAAGCCATCGCCAAGGCGGGCATGCCCGAGGAGGTCGAGAAGGAAGCGCGCAAGGAGCTGAAGCGCCTCGAGCGCATGAACGAGGCGAGCGGCGAGTATTCGATGGCGCGCACCTACCTCGACACCCTGATCGGCCTGCCGTGGTCGAAGCTCGACACGGAGTCCATCGAGATCGAGCGCGCGCGCGGCATCCTCGACGCGGACCACTACGGCCTCGAGAAGATCAAGAAGCGCATCCTCGAGTACCTCGCGGTGCGCAAGCTGAACCCGGAAGGCCGCAGCCCGATCCTGTGTTTCGTCGGCCCGCCTGGCGTGGGCAAGACCTCGCTCGGCCAGTCGATCGCGCGCGCGATCGGGCGCAAGTTCCAGCGCACGAGCCTGGGCGGCACGCACGACGAGGCGGAGATCCGCGGCCACCGGCGTACCTACATCGGCGCGCTGCCCGGCAACGTCATCCAGGCGATCCGCAAGGCGGGCACGCGCAACCCGGTGCTGATGCTCGACGAGATCGACAAGCTCGGCCACGGCATCCAGGGCGATCCCGCCTCCGCGCTGCTCGAAGTGCTCGACCCCGAGCAGAACTCGACGTTCCGCGACAACTACCTCGGCGTGCCTTTCGACCTGTCGAAGGTGCTCTTCATCGCCACGGCGAACCAGCTCGACACGATCCCGGGCCCGCTGCGGGACCGCATGGAGATCATCGAGCTGACCGGATACACCGAGGACGAGAAGGTGGAGATCGCGCGCCGCTACCTCGTGCGCCGCCAGCTCGAGGCCAACGGCCTGAAGCCCGAACAGGCCTCCATCACCGACGACGCGCTGCACGTGATGGCGCGCGAGTACACGCGCGAGGCCGGCTGCCGCAACCTCGAACGGCAGATCGGCGCCGTGCTGCGCAACGTCGCAGTCCGCGTCGCCGAGGGCAAGGAGACCTCGGTCAGGATCGAGACCGACGACGTGCAGCAGATCCTCGGCGCACCGCGCTTCGAGAACGAAGTGGCGATGCGCGTGAGCGTCCCGGGCGTCGCGACGGGGCTCGCGTGGACGCCGGTCGGTGGCGACATCCTCTTCATCGAGGCGACGCGCGTGCCGGGCACCGGCAAGCTGATCCTCACGGGCCAGCTCGGCGACGTCATGAAGGAGAGCGCGCAGGCGGCGCTGAGCCTGCTCAAGTCCCAGGCCGAATCGATCGGCGTCGACTCGACGCGTTTCGAGAAGGCCGACGTGCACGTGCACGTGCCGGCGGGCGCGATCCCGAAGGACGGCCCGAGCGCGGGTGTGGCGCTCTACACCGCGCTGGTCTCGCTGATGACGGGCAAGACGGTGCGCAACGACGTCGCGATGACGGGCGAGATCAGCCTGCGTGGCCTCGTGCTGCCGGTCGGCGGCATCAAGGAGAAGACGGTTGCCGCCCACCGCGCCGGCATCCGGACGGTCATGCTGCCGGCGCGCAATCGCCGCGACCTCGACGACATCCCGGAAAGCGTGCGCAAGGACCTCGAGTTCGTCTGGCTCGAGCGGGTCGACGAAGCCATCGCGCACGCGATCGACGGGCCGGTGCCCAAAGCCGCTTGAGTCCGGCACCTCTCACTGTTCCGTATTCCCTTCCTCAGATCCTCGTCTGCCGCCAGCGTCCGGAGCGCCAGCGCCAGTAGAGTGCGCTGCCCAGCAGCACGACGTAGATGAGGAAGGCGACCCAGCCGCCGACGGCCCCGTAGCCGTACTGCGGCAGCACGTCGACCCAGCCTTCGCCGCGCGCGAACGAGAGCGCGTGCGCGAGCGGCACGAACACGCCCCAGGACAGAACGAAGAACAGCACGGCGGGGACGCGGACGTCGCCTGCGCCCCGCAGCGCGAAGCCGCTCCCGAGGTTGAGCCCGTCGAAGATCTGGTAACCGGCCGCGATCCAGAGCAGCACGGTCGCGAGCTGGACGACGGCGGGTGCCACCGGATCGGCGCTGCTCATGAACGTCGGCAGCAGCCACGGGCCCAGCAGCGCGAGCACGACACCGATGGTGCCCATGAACGCGACCGTGAGCGCGGTGACGGTGTTGCCGAGCCGGTACGCCCAGTCGCGGTCGCCGGCGCCGATCGACTGGCCGACGAGCGTCGTGCCGGCGAGCGCGAGCCCGATCCCCGGCATGTAGGCGATCGAGGTCAGCATCATGATGACCTGCGTCGCGGCGCCGTCGACCGAACTCAGCTTGACCTGCATGAGCTGGAACAGCGCCATGCCGAAGAGGTCGGAGGCGTACATCGCGCCCATCGGCAGTCCGAGCCGGTACTGCCGCCACAGGCTCGCGGCGTCGGGACGCCACGTGAGATGCGTGCGGTAGCGCTCGCGCAGGTCGCGACCCAGGAACACTGCGAGCGCGAACGCGAGGCCGGTGGCCATGCTCAGGTTCGTCGCCCAGGCCGAGCCCGCGATGCCGTGATCCCACTCGATGACGAACAGCCAGTTGAGGGCCGCGTTGACGATCGCGACGAGGCCCGTCGTCATGACGGCCACCCGCGGGCGCGAGATGCCGTTGAAGAAGCCGAGAACGCTCCACAACGCGACGGCGAGCGGTGCGCCGTACATGCGCGGCGTCCAGAACGCGAGCGCCTGCTCGTACACACCGGGGTCGAGCGCGAACGGCCGGAAGATTGCCTGCCCGGACCAGACGATCAGCGCGTAGATCGGGATCGTGAGCCCGCTGGCCCACAGCGCGATCCAGGTGGCGTGCGAGGCACGCGCACGCCGGCGCGAGCCCTCCGCCTGCGCAACGAACGTCTGCACCGCGAGTCCGATGCCGCCGATCAGCATCACGAACAGCAGGATCACCCAGTAGACCGCGCCCATGCCGGCCATCGCCTCGGTCGAGATGTGCCCGACGAACCAGGTGTCCGTCAGGCTGATCACGGCCTGCAGGCTGCTGTTCAGCATCAGCGGAAGTGCGAGCATCGCCACTGCCCGATGGTCCACGTGCACGCGTCCCGTGGCGGCGTCGACGCGTCGCGCAGGCAATGCCGACGACGGCGTCGCTGGCGCGGGCCGGGCCGCGCCCGATTCCGCAAGGCTCATGGGTCGCAGGCCGGCCGGCGCCTCACCGGCGCCGCATGTGCCGGTGGACGAAGAAGTAATAGATCACGCCCAGGAACAACAGCACCCCGCCGCCCCAGAGCGAGATCCGGTGCAGGCTGCCCTGCATGAGCTGCTCGTCCTGCCCGGCCGTGACGCCGAGCCAGCAGAGCACGCTGCACCAGATGGCGGAGCCGATGATCGTCGCGAGCGAGTACCAGCCGAAGTGCATGCGCACCACGCCCGCGGGGATGCCTATCAGGTGACGGATCACGGGAAGCAGCCGGGAGATGAACACGCCGACGAGACCGTAGTGCGACGCCCAGGCCTCGGCCTGCTCGATCTTGATGCGCGTGATGCCGACCAGGCGTCCGTACCGCAGCAGCAACGGCCGGCCGAGGAGATACGACGCCCAGTACATCACGCTGGCCCCGACCCACGAGCCGATCGTGCCCGCGATCACGATGCCGGGCAGCGAAAAGTTGCCTTTCGTGGACGCCAGGTAGGCCGCCGGCGGGATCACGAACTCGCTCGGCAGCGGGATGATGGAACTCTCCATCGCCATCAGCAGCGCGATCAGCAGGTAACCCCCCTGGTCGAGCGCCGAGAGATACCACTGCAGCAGGGAAGAAACGAGTTCGCGCATGACCGGGCATTCTGCCAGAGCCGGCTGTTGCGCTGCCTGCCGCCGCGGGACGGCAGCGGGCACGGATGCGACAATGGAGCACCCCTTCCGCACCGGTAAGACACTCGATGCAGAGCACGTCGTCGTCATCGTTTCCCGCCGCAGGCGGCCGTCCCGCCGGGTGGTTCGTACGTGGCGCGCTGGGATGGCTGCTGGTCTTGCCGACCGGCGCGACGGCGGCGCTGCCTGGCACCGCCCCGGCGACAGCCAGTGCCGCGGCATCGCTTTCCGCCCAGGTCGAGCCGATCCCGGCCGGCGAGGTGCCGCTGCGCGCCGACGTCGACGAGCGCTTCATTCAGGACGTGTACCGCCGGGCGCGCCAGCAGGATCCGACCGCGACGCTCGTGCCGCAGCTCGAGACGATCGCCCGTGGCGTCTCCGGTCTCGCGAACTCGATCCGCAATGACGAACTGCGGCAACTCGCAGTCGTGCAGCTCGAGAGCGTCGCCGGGCACTGGAATTTCTATGACCGCGAACTCGCGCGCTGGCGCGCGGAACTCGAGCGCGTCACCGAACCGTACTCCGACGACGCCGCCGCGCTTGCCGACCGGCGCGAGAGCTGGCAAGTCACGGCCCGCGAGATGACCGACGACGGCGTTGCGCATGCGCTGCGCCATCGCGCCGCGGGCATCCTCACGCAGATCGCGTCGGCAGAGCAGGCGCTCTCCGGTCCGCTCGAGTCGCAGATCCGCCTCGGGCGGCGTGCCAACACGGTCCAGGCGAGCATCGACGCGGGGCGCAAAGCCACCGCTGCAGCGATCGCCCACCATGACCGTCGGCTCTACACGATCGACGCAGTGCCGGTCTGGGATGCCTGGCAGGGCACGCATTTCACGCCCGGCGAGATCCGCCGAGCCGGGGCCGGCCTGCCGAGCGAAAGGGCGTACCTCGACGAGTGGAGCGCGGCGAATCGCGAGCGGATCGTCGGTTACGGCCTGACGATGGCCGTGCTGCTGCCCATGCTGATGTGGCTCGCGTGGCGCAGTCGTGACATGCCCGAATCCGATCCCGGCGTGCAGGCCGCGGCGCGCGTGCTGCGACGGCCCCTGTCGGCGTGGCTCGTGCTCGCGTTCGTCGGGCTGCCAGCAATGCGTGG
>CAVQQX010000029.1:0-5986 GCA_963714645.1 uncultured Gammaproteobacteria bacterium | reverse complement strand
TTCCACGACCGGCTCGCGGCGCAGGGTGCGTACTTCGTCGAGACGAGCGGCTGGGAAACGCCGGGCTGGTACGCCGGCGCGGGCGTCACGCCCGCACCCGGGCCGCTGTCATGGTCACGGCAGGACTGGTGGCCGCACTGGGAACGCGAGCATCGCGCGGCTCGTGAGGGCGTGGTCGCGATGGACATGTCGTTCATGGGCAAGTTCCTGGTGCAGGGCCGCGATGCCGGCCGCTGCCTCAACTGGATCTCGGCGAACGACGTCGACGGCGCCGCCGGGCAGATCACGTACACCCAGTGGCTCAACTCGCAAGGCCGGCTCGAGGCGGACCTCACCGTCACCAAGCTCGTCGACGACCGCTTCCTCGTCGTCGTGACCGATACGATGGTGCGTCACGCCGAAGCGTGGATGAAGCGCAGCATTCCCGACGACGCGCATGCGTTCGTGACGGACATGAGCTCGGGCCTGGCGCAGTTGAACGTGCAGGGTCCGCGGTCGCGCGAGCTGCTGCAGGCGCTCACGGCCGACGATCTGTCGAACGAAGCGTTCCCGTTCCGGGCGGCGCGCGAGATCGACCTGGGCTACGCGCGCGCGCTCTGCGCGCGCATTACCTACGTGGGCGAGCTGGGGTACGAGCTCTATATCCCCACCGAGCAGGCCGTGCACGTCTACGAGCAGGTCCTCGAAGCGGGCGCGCGCTTCGGGCTCGTGCACGCGGGGCTGCGCGCGCTCGGCAGCCTGCGCATGGAGAAGGGCTATCGCGACTACGGCCACGACCTCGACAACACCGACGACCCCTACGAAACCGGGCTCGGTTTCGCCGTCGACGTGAAGAAGCCCGGCGGGTTTCTCGGCAAGGAGGTGCTGCTCGAGCGCAAGGCGCGCGGGCCGCTGCGGCGACGTCTGGCGCAGGTGCTGGTGCTGGACCCGGAACCGCAGCTGTTCCATGCGGAAGTCGTGCGACGCGACGGCGTGGCCGTGGGCTACGTGCGTGCGGCCTCGTATGGGCACACGCTGGGCGGCGCCGTGGGCCTCGCAATGATCGAGCCGAAAGGTGACGAGGTAGTGGTGGACGCGGCGTATCTCGCGTCGGGCCGCTGGGAGATCGAGATTGCCGCTCGGTTTTATCCGGTCGCGGTCTCGTTGCGGCCCCTGTACGACCCGACGGCCGCGCGGACGCGCATGTGAGCCCGCGGCGCGCTGCGGCAAGCGCAAATTCGCGTGGACCTTGTTGGGGCGACACGAAAACCGGCGCACGCCCTGGAATCGTCATCTCGTTGCCTCGTACTACTGCGCCTGGAGCGCTGCGCGCGCCGACTGTTCGACGAACTTCATCGCGGCCCGGTACGGGCGAGGCCCGTGGCTGATGCGCGCGAGGTTGGCGATCGCGAGCTCGAGCGGCATCTTCTCGCCGTCCGCGAACCCGTGCGCGGCCGCCACCGACCAGCTCCCCGTGCCGATCGCGCGGGCACCCGCTGCGGCAATGGCTTGCGCGCTGCCGGCATCCCAGGCATTGAAGATGATCATCGGGTCGCCCGCGACGTGCAGCCGCCGGAACGCCTCGGCCCGTGCGACCTGCTCGGGCATCGGGCTGCCCCTCGTCAGTTCTTGCGTCATGGATTCTCGAGGCCCGCGAACGCGCGCTCGAGGTCGTCGATCAGGTCCTCGACGTCCTCGATGCCGACCGAGAGCCGCACCAGCCCGTCGCTGATGCCGAGTTCGCGCCGTCGCTCCGGCGACAACCCCGAATGCGTCATCAGCGCGGGATGCTCGATCAGGCTCTCGACGCCGCCCAGGCTCTCCGCCAGTGCGAAGACCTCGCAGCGCTCCAGGAACCGGCGCGCGCCCGCGAGGCCGGTGTCGAGCTCGACCGCGAGCATCGCCCCGAAGCGCGGCGACTGGCGCAGCGCGAGTTCGTGCTGCGGGTGGCTCGGCAACCCGGGGTAGAGCACGCGCCGGACGCGCGGCCTGGACTCGAGCCAGCGCGCGATCTCGAGCGCGTTCGCGCAGTGGCGCTCCATGCGCACGGCGAGCGTCTTGAGCCCGCGCAGCGCGAGGAAGCTGTCGAACGGACCGGAGATGCCGCCCACCGCGTTCTGCAGGAATCCCAGCCGCTCGCGCAGCGCCGCGTTGGTGCCGACGATCGCGACGCCGCCGATCATGTCGGAATGCCCGTTCAGGTACTTCGTCGTCGAGTGCACCACGACGTCGAAGCCGTGGTCGAGCGGACGCTGCACCCACGGGCTCGCGAACGTGTTGTCGGCGCCGGCGAGGATCCCGCGCCTGTGCGCGAGCTCGGCGACGGCCGCGAGGTCCGCGAGCTTGAGCGTCGGGTTGGTCGGGCTCTCGACCCACAGCAGGCGGGTTTCGGGCTGGATCGCGGCTTCGACGGCCTTCAGGTCGGTGAAATCGACCCGCGTCGCGGTGAGACCCATCGAGCGCTGGCGCACGCGCTCGAGCAGGCGCACCGTGCCGCCGTAGAGGTCGTCGGTCGTGACGATGTGCGCGCCCGCGTCGAGGCTCTCGAGCACCGTCGCGATCGCCATCAGGCCGGAGGCGAACGCGAACGCCTGCGTGCCGTTCTCGAGGTCGGCGATGCAGCGCTCGAAGGCGAAACGCGTGGGGTTGTGGCTGCGGCCGTAGTCGTACCCCTTGTGCACGCCCGGGCTCGCCTGCACGTAGGTCGAGGTGGCGTAGATGGGCACCATGACTGCGCCGGTGGAGGGGTCGGGGGACTGGCCCGCATGGATGACCCGCGTGCCGAATCCCTGGCGCCGGTTCTGTCCGCTGCTGCCGCTCATAGCATCCTCGTGCGCAGCGCGTTCAACAGGTCGACGCGCGTGATCAGGCCCAGGAAGGTGTCGCCCTCGACGATGATCGCGACGTGGTCGGCGTCGAGCACGGTGAAGAGCGCGTCCAGGCCGGCGTCGGGCGCGAGCGTCTCGAGCTGTGTCGTCATCGCGGTGCTGACCGGCTGGCGGAACTGCTCGGCGGCGTCGCGACGACGGACCACCTGCAGCAGGTCGAATTCGTCGAGGATGCCGATGATCCGGTTCGCCTCGTCGACCACCGGCAGCTGCGAGACGTCCGCGCTGCGCATGCGGTTGTAGGCGGTAAGCAGCGAATCCTGCTGCTGCACGGTGACGGTGAGCCCGGCGTCGTGCCGGCGCACAATGATGTCGCGCAGGTCGCCGGTGGTCTCGCGCGGGAGAAACCCGCGCTCGAACATCCACGCGTCGTTGTAGGCTTTCGACAGGTACTTGGCGCCGCTGTCGGCGACCAGGGTCACGACGCGAAGCGCCTCGGTCTGCTCGCGGCAGAACCGCAACGCCGCGGCGAGCAGCGTGCCCGACGATGAACCGCCCAGGATGCCTTCCTGCCGCAGCAGCGCGCGCGCCGTCGCCATGCTTTCCGCATCGGGAATCGAGTAGGCGTGCCTGATGCGGCTCAGGTCGGCGATCGAAGGAATGAAGTCCTCGCCGATGCCCTCCACGGCCCACGAGCCCGCGGTGCCGAGCTGGCCGGTCTTGATGTACTGCGCGAGCACGGATCCGACCGGGTCGGCGAGCACGAATCGGGTCGAGGGCGATTCGCGGGCGAAGAACTTGCTCAAGCCCGTGACGGTGCCGCTCGAGCCGACGCCGAGCACGATCGCGTCGACGCGCCCGTCCATCTGTTCGAGGATCTCGGGCCCCGTCGTCGTCTCGTGCGCGTAAGGGTTCGCGGGGTTGCCGAACTGGTTGATGTAGTAGGCGTTCGGCGTCTCGGCCGCGATGCGCTGCGCCATGTCCTGGTAGTACTGCGGATGACCCTTGCCGACGTCCGAGCGCGTGATGCGCACGTCCGCCCCGAGCGCCACGAGGTGCAGGATCTTCTCGCGCGACATCTTGTCGGGCACGACGAGGATCAGCGGATAGCCTTTCTGCGCCGCGACGAGCGCGAGCCCGAGGCCGGTGTTGCCGGCCGTCGCCTCGACGATCGTCGAACCGGACTTGAGCTGGCCGCTGCGCTCCGCGGCTTCGATCATCGAGAGGCCGATGCGGTCCTTGATCGAGCCCCCGGGATTCTGGCTCTCGAGCTTCAGGTACAGCTCGCACGGACCGACGTCGAACGACCGGGCCCGCACCATCGGCGTGTTGCCGATCAGTGACAGGATGGAATCGGGCATGAACGGTGCTCCGCGGCGGTCGGCCGGAAAGGCGGGGAGTATAGATCAGCGAGGCGTGCGGCCGGGCGAGGCGCGAACGGCGTCCAATTTCGCGACATGCAATGGCGAGCCCCGAGTGTAACCATCAGCGAAGGGTATCTGTGTCGATCGACGGACGAGTCGCCACATTCCGCAGTTCCGGGTGAGCGCGGCGCTCGAGCTTCGTTCTCCCGACGGTCGAACTTACGGAGAGCGCCTGGACCGGGCCAGGACCGAGCAGGACCCGAGCGAGTTGTTCGTGTATTTCATCCGCGGAGTTCCGCTCGGCGAACGGCTCTTCGGCGACCTGAATCCAGTTCGCAGGGGTGGGCCGATGCAGCTGAGCTGCTCGACTACGCGGCGCCGTGCGACATGCTCTTCAGGTTTGCCGACTTCAGCGGAACATCAGTACGACAACAGGAGTGGCGATTTCGGTTCGTGCAGCATGTACTCGGTCGCACCGCCCAGGATGAAGTCGCGAACTCGCGAACGGCCGTACGCGCCCATCACCAACAGATCCGATCGGTGTTCGGCAACGTAGTCATCGAGCACCTCGCCGATTCGACGGCCGCCAGCGTCCACCTCGTCCACGACGGCCTTCACGCCATGGGACACGAGGTGCCGCAATGCGTCCTTCCCCTGGCCTGAACGGACGTCGGGCTTCTCGTTCGTCACGATCACGACGCGAACGTCCCTTGCCTTGCGCATGATCGGCAGGGCATCTCCCATCGCACGTGCCGCCGAGCGGCTGGCATCCCAAGCCAATACCACGGTGTTCAAAGCACCAGTGTTCAATGCACCACCCAGGCCCTTCCGGGCGCCAGGTCGAAACAAGAGCACCGGGCGGCCGGAACCGAACACGACAGCGGCTGCGACCGAATCCTGCCCGACGTGCTGGTCGGTCACGGGTACGATGGTCAGGTCCCGAGTCCTCGCACGTTCGGCCACGAGATCCCCTATTGAATAGAGGTCCGCTCGGGCACGAAGAACCTCCCCCCGCACGCCCGCTGCCTGCGCTTTGCTCGAGAACGTCTCGAGCAAGGTCTCACAGGCGCGGCGACTCTTCTGCTCCTCCTCCTCTGCGAGGTGGCCCAGTCCGATGACGTAACCCGCCAGCCGATTGCTGGGAGCCCGGATGTCGATCTCCACGGCCAGCCCGGATAGCACGCCGCCGACCATCGCCGCGAAAGTTGCGGCCTGTCCGATCGCTTCGGGCGGCGTGGGCTCGGGATAACTGTCCATCTGAAGAAGAATGTCGTAGTGCGGCATGTCTCTATTCCTGGTCAGCGTGCTCATGCATGGGGGCGACCTGTCCTGCCGCCAGGATCATTGGATCACGACAGGGGTCGCTCGTCTGCCTCCGCGGGGACGCCGCCGTTCGCCTTGACGAACCTGTCGCACTTCTTCTTGTCCTCGACGCTGAGCTTGATCTTCGCCGTCATGGAACACCCCCTGTGAGCATTCGTTTGCGGCCCGAAGCCATGCGGACTCGGACCTCCTGAACATCTCTCGATCGCCTGACGAGACGCATCCTCGGCGCGGTCGAACCGGCCGGTCGTGAAATTCGACATGCTCCACCGCGGGGGCGCTGTGACAATCGAGACTCGAAGAAGGAAATTGGTAAGCGACTTTATTTTCAGCGCACAACTGTGCGCTGAAAACATTGTTGCTTACTGTAGCAACTGAAATCCCACGCAGCGTATGGAGCGCCAAGAAGCGATTTGGTCAGTCTCGTTTACTGCCCGCATTGATTATTGTCATATAGAGATTACCGTTTACTGAGCCCTGAATATCACCCCC
>CAVQQX010000028.1:0-6314 GCA_963714645.1 uncultured Gammaproteobacteria bacterium | reverse complement strand
ACGTCTACGCCGCGCGGCGCACGCTGTTCGAGGCGCAGCGCGACTACGCGCGCAGCCGGTACGACTACCTGATCAACATCGTGCGGCTCGAGTCCGCGGCCGGCGGCCTCGTCCAGGAAGACCTCGCGTCGATCAACAGCTTCCTCACGGCACCGTCGACGATGCCGGCGGTGCGGCCGCAGGGCTAGAGCCGAGCAGCGGCTCGATCATCGAGACCAGCCGGTCGACCGCGCCGCGATTCGCCGCCACTGCGCGGCGTCCGCGCTCGCCTGCCTCGCGCGCGGCCTCCGGTGCGTCCAGCCATGCGACCAGCAGGTGCCCCAGTTCCTCGCGGCTGCGCACGATGCGCAGTGCCCCGGTCTGCTCGAGCAGTTGTGCGACGTCGTGCCCGTTGTGCGTGTGCGGGCCTGAGAGCATCGGCACGCCGAGCACCGCCGGCTCGAGCAGGTTGTGCCCGCCGATGGGCACCAGGCTGCCGCCGACGAACGCCACGTCGACGGCGGCGTAGAACATCTGCAGTTCGCCCAGCGTGTCGACCAGGAACACGCTGTCGCCGGGACCTGGCGCTCGCCCGGTGCTGCGCTGTGCGAACGCGACGTCGCGCTTGCGCAGCAGGCCGCAGACCGACTCGAAGCGCTGCGGGTGGCGCGGCACCAGCACGAGCAGAGCCGTCGGATGACGCTCCCGCACGAGGGCATGGGCGGCGAGTGCCGCTTCTTCCTCGCCGTCGTGGGTGCTGCCCGCGATCCATGCCGGGCGTTGCTCGCCCCACTCGCGGCGCAGGGCGCGTCCGGCGGCGACCTGCGCCTCGGGAATCTCCAGGTCGTACTTGACGTTGCCGGTCACCTGCACGCGCGCCGCCGCAGCCCCGATCGCACGGAACCGCTCGGCGTCCGCAGCCGTCTGGGCGCCGATCAGGATGCCGTGCGACAGCGTGTCGCGGAAAAGCGAGGCCATGCGCCGGTAACGGTCGACGGATTTGACCGAGACACGCGCGCTGCCGAGGACCAGCGGGATCCGGCGACGCCCGAGTTCGGCGTACAACGTCGGCCAGATCTCGGTCTCGAGGATGATCGCGACGCTCGGCGCGATCGCGTCGAGGAAGCGGCGCACGGCGCCGGGCAGGTCGTACGGCAGGCAGCAGTGCGTGACCGTATCCCGGAACAGCGACCGCGCGCGCTGCGCGCCGGTCGGGGTCACCGTCGATACGACGAGCGGCATGCGCGGGTGGCGCCGTCGCAGTTCCTGCACGAGCCCGGCGGCCGCCTGGACCTCGCCCACCGACACGGCGTGAATCCACACGGCACCCGCCCCGGGCCGCGACTTCAGGTAGCCGAGCCGCTGCCCGAGCCGGCCTCGGTATTCGGGTTGCCACAGCGCTTTCCACGCCTCGTGCGCGAACACGAGCGGCGCCAGCAGGTACGTGAGCAGGACGTAGACGGCACGCATGGGTGCGGCCTCCAGCCTAGCCGGCGACGCCCGCGAGCAGCGCACGCCAGGCGGCCTCGTCGAAACGATCGGGCGGCAGCGGGCCCGTGACCTTGCGCAGCGAACGCCGCAGTCGCTCGAGCACGGCGCGTTCCCACGCGCCGCCCTCCGCGCGGATACGCCCGCGGTCGAAGTCGAGCACGTAGACGGGCTCGACGATGCCACTGCCGAGCACGAGGTTGTGTGCGTTCAAGTCCGCATGCTGCACGCGGTGCGCGTGCAGCCGCGCGATGCAGCGACCGACCGCGGTCCAGGCCGCCGGCGGCAGCGGCGCCTCGGCGAGCGCCGCGGCAAGCGTGCGGCGCGACGGCAGCTCGACGGTCAACAGGTCTGCGCGGTAGACGGGACCGTACCGGCGATAGCTCGCGGCCACGGGTTGCGGGACGGGCAGTCCCCAGCTCCGCAGCCTGCGCAGCAGCCGCCACTCGCGAAACGAGCGCGTGCGCGCCGCACCGGTCCATAGATAGGTGTCGCCGAGCACGTTCGCGACGAGGCCGCCACGGCGGTAGTGACGCAACACCCACGCCTGGCCCCGCGGCGTGCGCACGAAAGCGACCGTGCCGCGGCCAGCCCGCGCGGCCTCGAGGGCACCTTGCGCCTGCCAGTGTGCCGGGTCGAAAACGCCCGCGTCCGGTTGGCCCAGGCACGACGCGTCGTATAGCATCGCGCCGCCCGCTATGGGTGCGAGCTTTTCGTCCCCGGCGGCGGCGAGCGGGTCCATCGAGGCGGATTGTTCACGATCCCGGCCTTGCTGCCTACCGCCGCCGAGTTCCCGTTTCGACCGCCGCCAAGGCAACGCCCACGTGCAGCCGCTCTTCCGCTCGCCGCCCGAGTCGCTCTGCGTGCTGCGCCTGTCGGCACTCGGCGACGTCTGCCACGTGCTGCCGGTCGTGCGCACGCTGCAGGACGCCTGGCCGGCGACGCGCCTGACCTGGATCCTGGGCAGGCTCGAGCACAGTCTGCTCGGCCACATTCCCGGCATCGAGTTCATCGTCTTCGACAAGGTCGCCGGCGCGGGCGCGTACTCGACCCTGCGGGCACGGCTGCGCGGTCGTCGCTTCGACGCGCTGCTGCACATGCAGCTGGCGCTGCGCGCGAGCCTCGCGACCCTGCTGGTCCCGGCGCGAGTCCGGCTCGGGTTCGACCGCGAGCGGGCGCGCGAGGCGCAATGGCTCTTCACCAACGCGAAGATCGAGCCGCGGTCACGCGAGCACGTGCTCGACAGCCTGTTCGGATTTGCCGAGCGGCTGGGGGTCGCCGGCCGGTCGATGCGATGGGACATCCCGCTGTCCGCCGACGCCCTGGAGTACGCGCGGACTGCCATTCCCGACGCGACCCGGCGGACACTCGTCGTGAGCCCCTGCTCGAGTCACCCCGTCCGCAACTGGCGCCCGGAACGTTACGCGGCGGTGGCCGACCACGCGGTCGCGCGTCACGGCATGGAGGTCCTGCTGTGCGGCGGCCCCAGTGCGCTCGAACGCCGGTACGGAGCCGAGATCGGTGCCGCGATGCGACAGCCGTTCCGCAACCTGATCGGCCAGGACACGCTGGTGCAGTTCCTCGCCACGCTGCAGCGCGCGACGGCGCTGCTCACGCCGGACAGCGGCCCCGCGCACATGGCCACTGCGGTCGGCACGCCGGTCGTGGGCCTGTACGCGGCCACGAATCCCCAGCGCAGCGGCCCCTATTACAGCCGCCAGTGGTGCGTCGACCGCTATGAAAAGGCGGCGTCGCGACTGCTGAATCGTTCGGCCCGCCGCCTGTCCTGGACCGAGAAGATCGAGCGGCCTGGCGTCATGGACCTGATCGAGATCGACGACGCGATCGAGAAAGTCGACGAGCTCATGGCGGCGGGTGCGCCGCGAACGGGTCCACGACCTGCGGCCGCCTGACCCGCCGACGCGTTCATCTGCGATAATGCGGCATCGCCCGCCCGACCCTTTCCCCGCCCGACCCCTCGAGGCAACCCCGTGACGACGGTCGACCGCAGCGCGCCGCGCGACAGCAGGCATTCCCCGACGAGCGAGAAGCTGATCCAGCCGAATGCCCAGCACCTCTACGAGGTGACGGAGGAGGACCTGCCGCTGTCGTGCCCGATGCCAGGCATGCACCTATGGAACTCACATCCACGCGTGTTCCTGCCGCTCGAGGCGACGGGTAGCGCCAAGTGTCCGTACTGCAGCGCGGAGTACACCTTGAAGAAGTGACCGGGGGGGGGGGGGGACGGGTGGCTGGTGGCCGGAACTCCAGAGTCCGCCGGTGGGCGGCAACCGGGCGACGCGGGGGCGTCCGCCGTCACTTACGGTACTCGCGGTAACTCTTTTCTTCGACCAGCGCAGAACCCAGCTTCACGTTGATCGCGCGCTTGATCGCCGCCCGTTCGTCGTTGCTGACGTAGACCGCGCGCGCGAGCTCGATGAACTCGCGGTCGAAGCGGCCGTCGCGCTCCTGATCACGCAGCCGGTCCTCGATGTCCCACAGTGCGCCGTTGACGCGGCGCAGCCCGTCCCACTCGCGCGAGACGTCGGCGACGGAAGCGAAGGGAGACGCCCGCCAGGTCTCCTCCAGCAGCGTGAGTTCGGTGCGCACGTTGTGCAGCTTCGCGGCGTCGGTCATGCGCTCGGACTTGATCTGGAGGATCGTGATCTTGTCGATCAGCTCGCCAGGCGAAATGGGAACCAGCAGATCGGGCATCGGTCGCATCCCAGGAAACTCGGCCCGATTGTAAGTCGTGCACGACCCGATCACCTATCGACGGTCGTAACGGCGCTCACCCGCCGCCCGACTCCATGACTGCCCGCCAGATGGCGGTCACGCGCGCGCGCGCGACCTCGAACTCGTCGGCCGGGGCGACGCTGCCCTCGCCTTCCAGCGACAGGTGATGGAGGCGCTGCCGGTAAGCGCGATACGCGGCAGTCAGCACGTCGACGGTGGCCTGCGGCACGAGATCGATCGAGGCGAGGCTCTCGAGCTGCCTGATGTTGTCGGAATAGGTCACGAGCTCGGCGTAGCGGCCGGCCCACAGCAGCGACCAGTACTGCGCCAGAAATTCGATGTCGGTGATGCCGCCCGCGTCCTGCTTGAGGTCGAACTCGCCCGGTCGCGAGCGCGAGAGTTCCGCACGCATGCGGTCACGCATCGCGCGCACGTCGGCGCGCAGCGAGTCGCGATGCACGGTCGTACGAAGCAACTCGACCCGCAGTGCCTCGTAGCGTTCGCGCAGCGCCGGCACACCCGCCACGGCGCGCGACCGCAGCAGCGCCTGGTGCTCCCAGGTCCAGGCCTCGGTGCGCTGGTACGCGCTGAACCCGTCGACGCTCTGCACCAGCATTCCGCCCTTGCCGCTCGGACGCAGGCGTGTGTCGACTTCGTAGAGGCGGCCGGCCGCGGAGTGCACGGTGAGCAGGTGCACGAGCCGCTGCACCAGCCGCAGGAAGAAAACGCTGTTCTCGACGACGGCCGGCCCCGCGGTGCGCTGGACCTCGCCGCGCGAGTCGTGCAGGAAGACGAGGTCGAGGTCGGAGCCGTAACCGAGCTCGATGCCGCCGAACTTGCCGTACGCGACGACGATCATGCCGGCGGGTTCGAGTGCGTCGCCCGTGCCGTCGGCGCTCGCGGACCGCAATGGTGCGCCGTGGCGGGCGGTGATCTGCTGCCACGCGAGGTCGAGGGCCTCCTGCACGATCAGCTCGGCGAGGTCCGTCAGGCGGTCGCTCACCTTCATGAGCGGCAGCCGGCCCGTGAGGTCGGGTACGGCGATCCGGAACATCGCGGCGCGCTGGAACTGCCGCAGCGCCTCGACCTGGTGCTCGGGATCGTCGCCGGTCGCGCCGGCCATGCGGGTGCGCAGCTCCTGCTGGAGGTCGGCCCGGCTCGGGCCGGAGGCGAAGAGCTGCTCGTCCAGCAGCTCGTCGAGCAGCAGCGGGAACGCCGCCACCTGATCCGCGAGGAACCGCGACAGCGCGCAGAGCTCGAGCAGCCGCTCGCGGGCCCGCGGGTTCTCGTTGAGCAGCGCGAGATAGACCGTGCGCCCGCCGATGTGCTCGATCACGTCCAGCACGCGCGCGAGTGCGATCGCGGGCTCCGGCAGCCGCACGATGGACCTGAGCAGTCCCGGCAGCAGTGTCTGCAGCCGGCGGAGCCCCGTGGCATCGAGTCGCCGCAGGTATGAGCTTTCGCGCAGCCGTTCGATCTGCTGCAGCAGAGCTGCCGCGACCGCAGGCGCCGCGTCCAGCGTCGCGACCAGCTCCTGGCGCCGGGCGCCGTCGATCTCCGGGTCGAGCAGGCGTTCCAGCACATGATCGTCGTCGGCTCCGGTGCCGGCGTCCGGGGCGAACACGGCACGGCGGAAGATGGCGCTGACGCGTGCGCGCTGCCGGTCGAGCTCCCGGTCGAGTGCGGGCGCGTCGGGGAAATCGAGCGCGAGCGCCAAGCGCGCCCGCGCGTGTTCGTCCTGCGGCAGCTCGTGGGTCTGTTCGTCGTTCCACTGCTGCAGCCGGTTCTCGACGCGACGCAGGAACCGGTACGCCTCGCCGAGTTCGTCGACGACGGGGGCCGGCAGCAGCTTCTGGCCCGCAAGCTGCGGCAGTGCTTCGAGCAGCCCTCGCACCTGCAGGCGCGGCGTGCTGCCGCCGCGCAGCAGCTGGAACGCCTGCACCACGAACTCGATCTCGCGGATGCCTCCCGGGCCGAGCTTGATGTTCTGCTGCAGCTCGCGCCGCTCGACCTCGCGTGCGATGAGTTCCTTCATGCCGCGCAGCGACTCGAAGACGCCGAAGTCGAGGTAGCGCCGGTACACGAAGGGCCGCAGCACGTCTCGATACGGT
>CAVQQX010000027.1:0-4308 GCA_963714645.1 uncultured Gammaproteobacteria bacterium | reverse complement strand
GCCATCGTGTCCTCACCGAACCCCACGCAGAACCTCCGCAACATCGCGATCATCGCGCACGTCGACCACGGCAAGACCACGCTGGTCGACCAGCTCCTGAAGCAATCCGGCACCTTCGATGCGCGCACGATCGTGCCCGAGCGCGTCATGGACTCGAACGTGCTCGAGAAAGAACGCGGCATCACGATCCTGGCCAAGAACACGGCCATCAAGTGGCAGGACTTCCGGATCAACATCGTCGACACGCCCGGGCATGCCGACTTCGGCGGCGAGGTCGAACGCGTGCTGTCGATGGTGGACTCCGTGCTGCTGCTGGTGGATGCCGTCGACGGACCCATGCCGCAGACGCGCTTCGTCACGCAGAAGGCGTTCGCGCACGGCCTGCGACCCATCGTCGTGATCAACAAGATCGACCGACACGAGGCACGCCCGAACTGGGTCCTCGACCAGACGTTCGACCTGTTCGACCGTCTCGGCGCCACGGAGGCGCAGCTCGACTTCCCGGTGGTCTACGCGTCGGCCATCCAGGGCTTTGCGACCTTCGATCCGGCCCATCGCGGCGGCGACATGACCGCGCTGTTCGAGACCATCGTCAAGCACTGCCCGCCGCCGGACGTCGATCCGCACGGCCCGCTGCAGCTGCAGGTGTCGCAGCTCGACTACTCGAGCTACGTGGGTGCGATCGGCATCGGTCGCATCAAGCGCGGCACGGTCCGGAAGGGGATGGCCGTCACGGTCGTCGACCGTCACGGCCATGCGCGCAACGAGAAGGTCATGCAGGTGCTGGGGTTCCACGGCCTCAACCGGATCGAGGTGGACCAGGCCGGAGCGGGCGACATCGTCGCGTTCTCGGGCATCGAGGTCCCGGCGATTTCGGACACGCTCTGCGAGCCCGACCGGCCCGAGGCCCTGCCACCGCTGGTCGTGGACGAGCCGACGATCGGCATGACGTTCGAGGTCAATACCTCGCCGTTCGCCGGCCGCGAGGGCAAGTACCTCACGAGCCGGCAGATCCGCGAGCGGCTGCTGCGCGAGGCGCTCACCAACGTGGCGTTGCGCGTCGAGGAAACCGACGATCCCGACAAGTACCAGGTCTATGGCCGCGGCGAGCTGCACCTCGGCGTCCTGCTCGAGAACATGCGCCGCGAGGGCTATGAGATCGCGGTCTCGCGGCCCCGCGTGGTGATCAAGGAGATCGACGGCGTCCGCAACGAGCCCTACGAGATCCTCGCCGTCGACATCGAGGACTCGAGCCAGGGTGCCGTGATGACGGCGCTCGGCAGCCGGGGCGGACAGCTCCAGGCGATGCATCCGGACGGCAAGGGCCGTGTCCGCCTCGACTACGTGATCCCGGCTCGCGGCCTGATCGGCTTCCAGACCGAGTTCCGCACGATGACCTCGGGTCTCGGGCTGCTGTTCCACGTGTTCGATCACTACGCGCCGGTGTCGGAGCGGGAGATCGCGCGTCGCCAGAACGGCGTGATGATCGCGAACGGGCAGGGCATGGTGCTCGCGTACGCGCTCTTCAACCTGCAGGAACGCGGCAAGCTCATGTGCGCGCACGGCGACGAGGTCTACGAAGGCCAGGTCATCGGCATCCACAGTCGCGAGAACGACCTCGTCGTGAACCCGCTCAAGGGCAAGAAGCTCACGAACATCCGGGCGGCGGGCCGCGACGAGAACATCGTGCTGACGACGCCGATCCGCTACACGCTCGAGCAGGCGATGGAGTTCATCGAGGACGACGAGCTCGTCGAGATCACGCCGTCGTCGATCCGCATCCGCAAGCGGGTGCTGAAGGAGCAGGATCGCAAGCGGGCCGGCCGCGCCTCCGCAGAGGCGGTGTAAGCTCCTCCTTGCCTCTCCCGGCCCGGCTTGCCTCTCCCACGAGGAAATGGGAGGCGTTCAGCCCGCCTTGCGGTCGGTGTCCTCGCTGGATTCGACCGGCGCACGCACCAGGGTCTCGAGCACCTCGACGGCCTGGGGCGAGGCGATGTAATGCCCCTGCGCATACTGCACGCCGATCGTCGCGAGCTGCTCGAGTACCTCGGCCGAGTCCACGCGTTCGGCGATGGTGCCGATGTTCATCGTGCGTGCGATCTGCGTGATCGCCTCGACCATGCTGCGATCGATGAGGTCGTTCGCGACGTTGTGCACGAACTGCCCGTCGATCTTGACGAAGTCGACCGGCAGGTTCTTCAGGAACATGAAGGACGACAGCCCGCTCCCGAAGTCGTCGAGCGAGAATCGGCAGCCGCGCTTGCGCAGCTCCGCGATGAAGCGGGTTGCGGCGGCGAGGCTGGTCATCGCCGTCGCCTCCGTGAGTTCGAAGCACAGGGCTCCCGGGCTCACGTCGGCGCTCGCCATCTCCGCGATCACGAAGTCGAGGAAGTGCTCGTCGTTGATCGTCGTCGCCGACACGTTGATCGTGAGGCAGTAGGGCACGATGGCGCCGTCGTGGATGCGCCGATGCGCGAGCTGCCGGCAGGCCTGCCGTACCACCCAGCGGTCGACCGCCGGCATCAGGTTGAAGCGCTCGGCGGCCGGGATGAACTCGTTCGGCAGCACCAGCTGCCCGTTCTCGTCGCGCATCCGCAGCAGCAGCTCGAACTGCCGCGCCAGGGGCACGCCCTGGCGGATCGGCACGATCGGCTGGCAGTAGAGCGTGAGGCGCTCTTCCTCGCACGCGCGGTTGATGCGGGAGACCCACTGCATCTCGCGGTGGCGCTCCGGCGCCTGGCCTTCGCTGTACGTGTGCACGCGGTTGCGGCCGGAATCCTTCGCCGAATAGCACGCGACGTCGGCGGCCGACATGATCGTCGAGAGCGTGTCCGACTGGCCGCTCATCTCGGCCAGGCCGATCGAGACGCCCACGTTCATGACGCGGTCCTGCCAGACGAAGCGGAAGTCGCGGATGGACTGGCGCAGGTCCTCGGCGATCCGCTGGGCCATGTCGAGCGTGCATTCCTGCAGCAGCACGCCGAACTCGTCGCCGCCCAGCCGCGCGAGCGTGTCCGTCGTGCGGACGCGCGTCTGCAGTACGCTCGTGATCTGCCTGAGGAGCCGGTCTCCCGCCTGGTGGCCGCAGGTGTCGTTGACGACCTTGAACTGGTCGAGGTCGAGGTACATCACGACGTGGCGCATGGCGGAATCGTTGCGCGCGGCCTGCAGGGCCTCGTTGAGGCGATGCTCGAATTCGCGCCGGTTGATCAGCCCGGTGAGGGCGTCGTGTGTCGCCTGGTAGGACAGCGCGCGCTGCAGCCGGCGTTCCTGGCTCACGTCGTGGAACACCATGACGACGCCGATCAACCTGCCGCCGCGGTCGCGAATCGGGGCCGCCGAGTCCTGGACCGAAATCTCCTGGCCGCGCTGGTTGACCAGCACCGACGGCTCGGTCATCTCGACCACCCGGCCTTCGCGCAGGCAGCGCAGGATCGGGCTGTCCACCGGCAGCCGCGTCGACTCCGAGACGACGTGAAAGACTTCGCCGATGGGACGCCCACAGGCCTGACCGGATTCCCAGCCCGTGAGTTCCTCGGCCACGGGATTGAGATACTCGACCAGGCCTTCGGCATCGGTCGTGATGACGGCGTCGCCGATCGACTGCAGCGTGACCTGCGCCTTCTCCTTTTCCTCGTAGAGCTGCACCTCGGCGCGCTTGCGCACGGTGACGTCGGTGAGCGTGCCCTCGTAGCCCACGATCTCGCCGTTCTCGTCGCGCGTGACGCGCGCGTTCTCCTGGACGGTGATCAGCGTACCGTCGCGGCGTCGCAGCTGGCTCTCCGCCTCGCGCACGAGGCCGTCCCGGTGCAGGGCCGCGAGCACCCGTTCGCGCTCGGCCGGGCTCGCGTACAAGGTCGCGTTGTCCGTGATCGCCAGCAGCTCCTCGGCACTGTCGTAGCCGAGCATCTGTACCAGCGCCGGATTGACCGCCTCGAAGCGGCCCTCTGCGGTGGCGCGGTAGACACCTTCGATGACATTCTCGATCAGGCTGCGGTACTGGGCCTCGCTGCGGCGCAGGGCGTCCTCGGAGCGCTTGCGCTCGATGGCGATGCCCGCGAGCGCGGTCAGGCGCGACATCAACTCGAAGTCGCGTCGCAGCGGACTGCGCGGCTGCGTGAAATAGAGCGCGACCGTGCCGAGCATGCGGCCGTCCGAGGCGCGCACCGGGGTCGACCAGCAGGCGCGCAATCCGGCGTCCACGGCGGGGCCGCGCACGTGTTCCCAGAGGGCGTCACGCGTGATCTCCGCAACCACCACCTGGCGCTGCAGGAAGATCGCGGCGGCGCAGGAGCCGTTGCGCGGCCC
>CAVQQX010000026.1:0-13757 GCA_963714645.1 uncultured Gammaproteobacteria bacterium | reverse complement strand
GACGTGAAGGAACTCTGGCGGCGGCTGCTTGTGAATCACCTGCTCACCAACACCGACGACCACCTCTGGAACGTGGGCTTCCTCTACGCCGGCAACGGCCAGTGGTCGCTCGCCCCCGCCTTCGACGTGAACCCGTTCCCGGACAAGGCGCGCGAGTCGAAGACCTGGTTGAGTGAAGACACCGGCCCCATCACCTCGCTCGAACAGCTGCTCGCAGGGGCCAGGTATTTCGGTTTGACGCGAGCAGAGGCCGAACGGATGGCGGGGACGGCGGGCCGTGAGCTTGCTCGCTGGCGCGAGGTCGCCACCTCCGCGGACGTCGGGATGAGTGGGGGCGATCTCGCAGACTTCGAACCCGCCTTCGAACACGCCTGTGCCCAAGCAGCTCGCTCCCTAGCCGGCTGAGCTGATCAATCCCGTCGTGCACGTGCACGTTGAGGGACCATCCCGCCTCTCCGACTGAAGTCGGAGGTTTCCTGGCGAGAGATCTATGAAGGCGCCACCGAGCGATGTCGGCGGGTACGCCGAAGTTGGCGCACAGCGGAGTCTTGCAGTGGTTGATCTCAATTCCCGTGGAAATGGGGTAGAACCCGGCCGCCGAGGTAATCGT
Source organism: uncultured Gammaproteobacteria bacterium (assembly GCA_963714645.1). Taxonomy (GTDB): domain Bacteria; phylum Pseudomonadota; class Gammaproteobacteria; order Steroidobacterales; family Steroidobacteraceae; genus RPQJ01. The sequence goes on along the minus strand of CAVQQX010000026.1, from coordinate 13,147 downwards.
TGGCACCGCGCTCGACCGCTCCGGTATCGCGCGCTCGGCGGGGTGGCGGGGGGCGCATCGTCCTGGCCGTCAGTCCAGCCTGGGGAGTCTGCCGCGCAGGTCGGGCGAATGTCTGATAGCCCGTGTCCGCTCCGCCACGGAGCCTTGTCACCGGTCAGGACCCTGGGCGAGGACCGAACATGGCCTGGAGCCGCAAGCGCATCGTCGCGGCGGCGTTGCTGGGCGCCGTCGGAGCCGCGCTCGCAATCGTCGTCGCGCTCAATTTCACGAGTTCGGAGAGTGAAATCGAAACGAGGCTCGTCCACCGCTACGGCATCGACGATCCGCAGTTCCGGCGGGAATTGGGCATCCTGCTTGGCCCGCCCATCATCGATGGCAACCGGATCCGCAACTTCGAGAACGGCGTCGAGATCTTCCCCGCGATGCTCGAGGCGATCCGTGGCGCCCGGTCGACGATCACGTTCGAGACCTACATCTACTGGTCGGGTCGGGTCGGGCGCCAGTTCGCCGACGCGCTCTCGGAGCGTGCCCGTGCCGGCGTGCGCGTGCACGTGCTGCTCGACTGGGTCGGCAGCCAGAAGATCGACGCGGCGCTGATCGAGGAGATGCGCGAGGCCGGCGTCGAGGTCCACCGCTTCCATCCGCTGCGCTGGTACACGCTCGCGCGCATGAACAACCGCACACACCGCAAGCTGCTGGTCGTCGACGGCAGGATCGGTTTCACCGGCGGTGTCGGTATCAGCGACGACTGGGACGGGAATGCCGAAGACCCCAAGCATTGGCGCGACTCGCATTACCGGCTCGACGGGCCGGCTGTCGCGCAGATGCAGGCGGCCTTCCTCGACAACTGGATCAAGACGACCGGAGACGTGCTGCAGGGGGAGGGCTATTTTCCGGCCCTCAAGCCCGACGGCGACACGCTCGCGCAGGTGTTCACCAGTTCGCCGCAGGGCGGCGGCGACAGCATGCAGCTCATGTACCAGCTCTCGATCACCGCGGCCGAGCGGACGATCGACCTCTCCGCGGCCTATTTCGTTCCCGACGCCCTCACCCGCAAGACCCTGGTGGCGGCGCTGGAGCGGGGCGTGCGGATACGTATCATTGCGCCCGGCCGGTACATCGACTCCCAGGTGACGCGCCGCGCGTCCCGCGCGGACTGGGGCGAAATGCTGCGGGCCGGCGCGGAGATCCACGAGTACCAGCCGTCGATGTTCCACTGCAAGGCGCTGATCGTGGACTCGCAGCTGGTCTCGGTCGGTTCGACGAATTTCGACAACCGGTCGTTCCGGCTGAACGACGAGGCCAACCTCAACGTCTACGACGCCGAGTTCGCAGCGCGGATCGCGCGCGTCTTCGAGCAGGACCTCGCGCGGTCGCGGCGCATCACCTACGAGGAATGGGCCCGGCGCCCCTGGCGCGAACGTGCCGTGGAGCGGTTCTCGTCGCTGTTCGCGTCGCAGATGTAGCGCAAACGCGCCTCAGCCCTGCAGCTCACGCGCCATGAGCGGCACCAGCGCCTGCAGTGCCTTGACCGGTCGCACCATGACCTTGAACCGGGTGAGGCGTTGCTCTTCATTCCACCACACCAGGTCCACGCCGTTCACGACGATGTCGCCGAGCCGGGTCTCGAACTCGAGCACCGCCGAATCCGCGCCGCGCCATTCGCCCGTGTAGCGGAAATCCGGCCCGCCGAGCACCTTGAGCGCTGCGGTGAGGTAGCGTGTTGCGAGTTCCTTGCCGCGCTGCGGCTCGTTGAGGGCCGGCGACTGGAACACCACGTCGTCGGCAAGCAGCGTTTCGAGCGCTGCGGCATCGCGCTTCGCCACCAGCGCATGCCAGCGTTCCAGTGCTCCCTGTCCGGGCTCGGCGCGGACGACGCAGAACCGCTGGCCCGTCGGTGCTTCCATGACCCACCACGTGTGCACCTGCTTCACGCGACGGGCGCCGAGTGCCTCGAGCCGAGTCGCTTCCGCCTCGACGTCGCTGCTCTCGATGTCGAGGTGCACCCGGCTCGGGTGATCCACCATCTGCACCTCGATGTGCAGTCGGTTCTCCGGGTCCACCAGGCGCATGTACTGGGCGCCCTCCGCGGCCGGCAGCCGCCGCACGTCCATGTGCAATGCATGGCCCCAGAAATCCGCCGCTGCGGCGAGGTCGGTCGTGTTGCAGTCGATGATGAATCCGGCGAGTCGGCTCTGGTGTGTCATCGGGGTCCTCGTGGCGCGGGTCGACTTGGCTGGTCCTGCGCAGTGAATCAGGGTGTGGCGGCCAGCACGCCCGCTTCCGTCGCACAGTCGACGGACGGGCGCGAGCCGCGCTCGCGCGCCAGCGCGATCGAACGTTACAACGAGCCTCGTGCATGAGGCCGATTCTAGCCTGCGGTGCGCGGCGCATGCGTGCGAGGCTGAATCTGCACAACCCTCGCGCAAATTCGCATTCAAGGCACGCTCGCGCTGCGTGATCTTTGCCTCGAGCCCGCGACGGACCCCGCCGCGACCGAGGAAACGGACATGCGCAAACACGCACGGATGCTGCCAACGCTGAACACATGCCCGGCGATCGTACTCGCCGCGTGCATCGGCCTGCTGGCGAGCTCGGCCTCGCCCGGTCTGGCTGCGCCGACCGACGCCTCGCCCGCGGCGGGTCGCACACCGGGGGAATTCGGCGTCACGCACAGCGGTGCGGCGACCTATCGATTGCCGCTCTGGATGCCGCCCGGCATCGGCGACGTCCAGCTCGAACTCGCGCTCGTATACAACAGTCGCAGCGGCAACGGCCCGCTCGGACCGGGCTGGACCCTCACCGGTCTGTCTTCGATAGAGCGCTGCAACCGCACCGTGGCACAGGACGGGGTCGCGGGCGGCGTCGTCAACGCCGCGTCCGATCGCTTCTGTCTGGACGGCCAGCCACTCAAGCTCGTCAGCGGCAGTTACGGCGCCCCGGCGTCGGTCTACGCGACGGAGATCGAGTCCTTCGCGCGCATCGTCGCGAGCGGCACGGCCGGGAACGGCCCGATGTCATTCACGTTGTCGGGGCGTGACGGACTCATACGCGAATACGGCGGTACGCCCGACGCGCGGGTCCATACCGGCGCCGGTTCGCCAACCGTGCGTCAATGGGCACTTTCGCGCATCCGTGACCGCGCCGGCGCAGGCAACAGCATCGTGCTCGGGTACGCGAACGACGCGCAGCCGGCCGCCTATACCAACGGCACCCTGCGCATCGCGTCGATCCGCTACCCGTTTGCCGCGAACGGCATGGGGCCGTTCTACGAAGTCCTCTTTGGATACTCCGCGCGACCCGCAGCCGACGTGCCGGTCGGCTATCGCGTCGGCAGCAAGGTCCGCGAGCCATACCGGCTCGACGCGATCACGGTGCGCGCCACAGGCGCGGCGACTCCGCTCAAGTCCTACCAGCTCGCGTACGACGATTCGCCCGCCACCGGACGGATGCGCCTCGTGAGGGTGCAGGAATGCGCCGTGACGAACTGCCTCGCCCCGACCGTCGTCACCTATCGCAACTCGACGCCGGGCTGGCAGGCCATGCGCGAGACCGGCGTGACGGCTTCGACCGCCAGACCGCCGATAACGATCGACCTCGATGGTGACGGCCGGACCGACCTGCTGTATCCGGTCGACGCCGGCAGCGGCCAGCTGCGTTGGCGGATCCTGCCCGGCACGAACGCCGGCTTCGGCACCGCGGTCGAGACGGGGCTGGTCACGTCGGCCTCCACGTCGACGATCGTGCCTGGAGACTTTTCAGGCATGGGGCGCAAGCAGCTCCTCGTGCAGCAGAACGGCACCTGGCACGTCGCGGGCTACGGCGCATCCGGATTCATCGTCTCCAACACCGGGCTCGCGCCCGGCGGCGAGTATGGCGCGGCCGACCTCGACGGCGACGGTCTCGACGACCTCGTTGCACAGACGAGCGGCGTCACGCCGACCGTGACGATACGTCGCAACGTGACCACACCGGCGCGCGGCATCGTCGGCGCGCAGTTCGCGCCGGTTGCGCAGACGATCTGGACGTTGCCGGACCATCGCGTGATCCGGGCCTGGAACAACCCGCGCGTCGCCGACGTGAACGGGGACGGGCGCGCGGACGTGGTCGTGCTCACCGCGAACAAGATGGTGCGGGGCGTGAAATATTTCGCATTGCCCCTGCTCTCGAACGGGTTCGGCGTGCCGTTCACGAACGGCAGCGAACGGCAGCTCCAGATCGACACCATGGTGGCGACCGGCGACTGGAACGCGGATGGCTGCACCGACCTGCTGCAGGTCCACCGTGTCTACGTGTCGAACTGCGCCGGCAGCTACCTCGAGCTCCTCACAGGAGCCACGCCGGCCACGGGCGACGGGCTCGTCACCGTCATGCCGACGGACTGGAACGCCGACGGGCGCACCGACATCCTCTATGTCGACCTCGCCAGCCTCCACTGGTACGTGGTCGCATCGACCGGCGAAGGCGCAGCCGCACCGGTGAGCACCGGGGTACCGGCACCCAAGTCGACAGCCTGGTTCGTCCATGACGCCGACGGCGACGGGCTCGCCGACCTGGCGTATCGCGACGCCGGCAACAACCAGAAGCTGCGCTATCGTCTGCACACGACACCGGGCGTCGTCCCGGATCTCGCCATCTCGTTCAAGGACGCGCTGGGGATACAGCAGGCCCCCAGCTACACCTCGATCGCACGCAGCCACCACGCGCGCGGGGCGGACGCAGTCTTTCCGGATGCCGACTTCCAGGCACCGCTCTACGTCGTGAGCGACTTCGTCGCAAGCGACGGGCGCGGGGGCACGTTCCGCAGCGAATTCCAGTATTCCGGAGCGCGCCGCAACCTGCAGGGACGCGGCTTCAGCGGCTTTCGATCGCAGCGAATCGCCGACGGACGCAGCGGACTCGTCACCGTCGACGAGGTGCAGCAGCCATTCCCCTATACGGGCATGCATGTCGCGCGAAACCTCTTCCTCGCCGACGGCACGACGCGGGTCTCGGCCTGGTCCGCCACGCTCGCGAACACCGTCACCGGAGGCACTGGATTCGAGTCACGGCGCTTTCCTCGCATCGCGTCGACCCGGTTGCAGCAGTTCGAGGTGTCAGGAACCTTGCGCGGCGCCCTGGTGTCGGAATCGACCCGCACGATCGCGTACGGCGACGGCTACGGCAATGTCACCCAGGTCCAGGCGACGTTCACCGACAAGGACCCGTATTCCCCATTTTTCGACGCGAGCTGGCAGACCACCGCGGCATACTCCTATGCCAACGATCCGTCTTCGAACTGGTGCATCGGACTGCCCGCGACGGGCACCGTCGCCAGCACCGCACCGGGCCAGCCGTCACTGACGCGAAGCGCGTCGTTCACGGCGGACATGCTGGCGTGCCGCATCACACAGCAGCAGATCGAGCCCGGCACGCCGGCTCTCAAGGTCACGACCAACTACGGCTTCGACCCCTGCGGCAACCTGAATTCATTGCGCGTCGTCGGATCGAATGCGAACGGCTCGGCCATGCCGGCGCGTACGGCCGGATTCGACTACGGAAGCCGCTGCCAGCTGCCGGAAAGAATCACGAATGCCCTTGGCCAGGTGGCTACCCGGGCCTACCGCTACGACTTCGGCGTCCCCACCCGCGCCACCGATCCCAACGGGCTCGCCACCACCTGGCAGCACGACGAGTACGGCCGGCCGCTGCAGCAGACGCTCCCCGACCAGACCCGCACCGCGTGGTCGTACGAATCGTGCGCGTCGGGGCCGTGCTGGGGCGGCACGGACTTCCGCTTCCTGGTGCACGAGAGCCGGCTGGACGCCAACGGATCCCTGGTGCAATCGCGCGAGCGGTACTTCGACGGCCTGGACCGCATCCGCTCCGATCGAGCGAACTCCTCGACAGGCACGTGGACGCGGATCGACCAGTCCTACGACGCACTGGGTCGTCCGGTGGTCACCACGCGTCCCTATTCGACGGTCTCGAACGGATACACCTCGCGGACCTATGACGTCGTCGGCCGCGCCACCGCCGCGCGCCTGCACGACGCCGCGGGCGTGCCGATCCGTTCCGAATCGATCAGCCACTCCGGCCGCAGCAGCAGTGTCGTCGATTCCCTTGGCAGGACGCGCGTATTCGTGCGGGACGTCACCGGCCGGCTGCGACGCGTCGTCGATCCGCTCCCTGGCGGCACGACGCGGTACGACTACGACTCGATGGGTCACCTGGTGCGAGTCCAGGATGCGCTCGGCGCCACGTCGACGGCGCTCTACAACGTTCGCGGCTTCCGCACCCGAAGCTCGGACGCCGATTCCGGCACATGGCTCTTCACGGGCAACTCGCTCAATGAACTCGTTTCATGGAAGGACGCAAAGGGCCAGTCGTTCACCGCCACCTACGATCTGCTCGGTCGCCTCGTCTCTCGCGCCGAGCCGGAGGGCATCAGCCAATGGATTTGGGGCGCATCACCGGCACTGCGAAATGTCGGACGACTGCAGTCGAAGTCAGGGCCCGGCTACGCCGAGTCCTATTCATTCGATTCCCTCGCAAGGCTCGCTACCCGCACGGTGACGACGGACCAGAGTTACCGGTACGACCAGTCGTACAACTCGCAGGGCCTGCTGGATACCGTTTCGTTCCCCGTGAGCCCGGTGCCCTCCGGGCAGGCCGGGGCCCGTTTCGCCGTGCGGTACTCGTACGCCTACGGTGCGCCGGTGCGGATCGACGACGTCACGCAGCCGCAGCAGCCGCGCACGCTGTGGAAGCTGGTCGAGGCGAACGACGATGACGTACCGCGGCAGGAATCGTTCGCGGCCGGCGCGATGTCGCTCGAGTCCTATTACGACGCTGCGAGCGGGTTGCTCACGGGTCGCCGTGCCGGGACGCCCGCGAAGCCGGCTTCCTATCAGAACCTCGCGTATGCATGGGACGCGCAGGGCAACCTGCTCCAACGCCGTGACGCCAGGCAGAACCTGACGGAGGTGTTCTCGTACGACGCCCTCGACCGGGTCACCGGGTCGACGCTCAACGGCGTCTCCAACCTGAGCGTCGGATACGACGCGGCGGGCAACATCCGACAGAAATCGGACGTCGGCACGTATGTGTATGGAAATCCGCAGCATCCGCACGCGGCGACCGCAGCCGGCACGGAGGCCCTCGGCTACGACGCAAACGGCAACCTCGTGTCACGCAGCGGCGCTGTCCAGCAATGGGCGTCGTTCAACCTGCCGACGCTCGTCCGGAAAACGAGCTACCAGGCGCAGTTCGCCTACGACCCGGACCGGCAGCGCTGGCGTCAGGTAGCCACGTATCCGGACGGCACGGAGACGACGCATTACGTCGGAGGACTGCTCGAGAAGAAAGCCGCGAACTCCACCGGCGTCACCTACTGGCGACATTACGTACCCACGCCCGGCGGCTCAACGATCGTCGTCTCGCGCAACTCCGATGCCAGTACGAGCACGACGTACCTCTTCACGGATCACCTCGGCAGCACCGACGCGATGGTCGACGCGGGTGGAGCAGTGAAAGCCCGCACGAGTCATGCAGCCTACGGGGCGCGGCGGGGCAGCGACTGGAGTGCGGCCGTCGCTCCCGACTGGCTCGGCATCGCGAATGCGACGCGCCAGGGATTCACGGCGCACGAGATGCTCGACAACACCGGCCTCGTCCACATGGGGGGACGGGTGTACGACTCAACGCTCGGGCGGTTTCTTTCCGTCGACCCGATCGTGGGCAACCTCGGCGACAGCCAGTCGGTCAATCCATACGCGTATGTCGGCAACCGACCGACGCGCGACGTCGACCCGACCGGTTACGTGGCGGACGGGTGCGCGGCCACCTGCACGTTCATCGTCACTTCGGTCGCCCGATCGCTGTTCGGCCTTTTCGGAGGCTCGGACCCGACGCAATACCTGCCGGAAGCCACGGCGATTCCGGGCCCGTCCGCGCAGGACGACGCGGGACTGTGCGGCCCGGGTACGTTCTCGCCGACCTGCGGTGGAGCCATTCTCTATGCGGGTACTCCGCAGATCGGCCGTGGGGAGTCGAATGGGACCTGGGGCTCGGCGTCCGTCGATGACCCGAATTTCCAGGAGAACCTCGAACGCTTCTTCATCGACCTGGGTTTCAACTCGATAGACGTATTGATCCTGTCGCCAGTCCACGGCGCAATGGACGCATACGTGGCAGCCCGCGAAGGCGAGTACCAGCAAGCAGCGATCACAGCCGGGCTTACGGTGTGCGACGTAGCCAAATCGTGCCGAGGCATCGAAGGAGCCTTCAATGGACTGCGTCGTGCCGCAGCGACTCTGGATCGAATTGGTGCCGAGACGGTAGTGATCGGCGAAACGATGCGGCGGGTCCAGGAAGCCGCGCGCCGGCTGCCAAACGCAAGAATCCTGGATGACATGCCGGATTTCAGATCGCGCGGCTTGCGGCCGGACCGGGTCACAAGTGAAATGATGCAGTACAACCGGCGTTGGATACTCGAGCAGTTGCGTAGTGGCCGAAAATTCATGGACATCGGCCGCGACCCCAATCGTGTCGAGCCGAGCATTTTCTATGGGATGGAGTCCAACATGCTGCGGAATTACACGCGAAGGCATGAGGGAAGAGTCGAGGTGACACGTCCATGAACGGCGTCGAGTTCGTACAGGCAATCAGGCGCGAGGTTCTACCGGTCCTTGAGCCGCTCGGCTTTCGGCTCGAGACCTCGGTGAGCGGCCGGATGTATTCGGCCGAGTTCGTCACGCCTACGCACGTCGTCTCGATTTCGTACGAGCCGGGCGACGACTACTTCCTCGTGCTGGTCTTCACGGTCATCGACGGTAAGCGGAGCGACATCGACGACGTCGCGAGGACGCCCAGGCTCAACAACCTGAACCAGCGTTATCTGGGCCCGGAGGGCGCTGCGAAGCTGCGGCTCGCCCTCGGCGAGCGAGAATCGCCGGATCCGCTGCTGAGGAAGATCCGCAAGGCCGCGGCCGAGCTTGCAGTCGTGCTGCCTCGTCACCTCGAACACGCCGGGTCGCACCGGGGTTGACGGCAGCGAATCGCTGCCGCGAATCCCGCGCCACCCACGGCATTTCGCGAGTACGATGCGCGCATGAGCACCAGCATCCAGCAGCGCATCGTCCTTGCGGGCTGTCCGGTGGGCGCGCCCGTGTCGCCCGGACATTTCCGCCTTGCGCGCGTGGCGGTCCCCACCCCCGGCCCGCGCGCGGGGAATTTTGGCTTTCGATCGCGGCGACTTCAGGCACGCAGCTCTCGCATCGGTTCAGCTGGTATGCAATGTGGGCAAGGCGTGCCGGGGCATCAAACGCGGTGCAGGCACCATTCGCACGATCGCTTCGACCAGCGGAGTTCAACGCAAATTCGTGCAGGAGTTCGATCGAATCTACTACCGTGTTTATTCAACCAACAGTCGTGGCAAGTGGGTTACGGCCGTGCCACCGAAGAACCGGGCGTGGGCTGAAGAGGCGCTTGCGCTGCCCCCCGGCAACAAGGCTGAGTACCTGCAGAAGGTCGTCGTGCCTGCCGGGACCAGGCTCGAGCGTTCGCGAGCGGCGCCTGTTCCACAGTGGGGCCGCCACCGCGGTGGCGCGGAGCAGTTCGAGCTGCTCGACGAGATCCCGCCGTCCAACTTCGACGAGGGCGTGCCATTCCGATGAGGAATTCCCGCAGTGGTCAACGAGGCAGGTGATTCGTCCATGCGAGAACTTTTGAAGACCCCGTATGTCGTGCGCGACTCGCGCGAGCTGGAAGGCATGTCGCTGGTCCTGCTGGACCCGGACGATTATCTCAGGGATCCGGAATACAAGAGATTTCGCCGCGAAGGGGGCCCGGCCTTGCATAATCTCTGGGCATTCGACGCATCGGGCCGGAAGCTGTGGGAAGCGGAGTTCCCGGAGGCCAATGACTACTATTACGAAATCGTCGGTACGTCGCCCTTGGTGGTGCGCAGCTATTCGGGCTTCACCTGTGAGTTGGATCGACTTGACGGGAAGATCATGGCCAAGTCGTTTCAGAAATGAATCGACGTCGGTTACCCGTTGCCGGTACTGATCAGGGCAGGGCAGGCGCCATATGCAGGGTGTCGGTTTCGACGCGGTCGTAGAAAATGTCTGGGCCCGGAGGGCGCTGCGAAGCTGCGGCTCGCCCTCGGCGAGCGAGAATCGCCGGATCCGCTGCTGAGGAAGATCCGCAAGGCCGCGGCCGAGCTTGCAGTCGTGCTGCCTCGTCACCTCGAACACGCCGGGTCGCACCGGGGTTGACGGCAGCGAATCGCTGCCGCGAATCCCGCGCCACCCACGGCATTTCGCGAGTACGATGCGCGCATGAGCACCAGCATCCAGCAGCGCATCGTCCTTGCGGGCTGTCCGGTGGGCGCGCCCGTGTCGCCCGGACATTTCCGCCTCGCGCGCGTGGCGGTCCCCACCCCCGGCCCGCGCGCGGGGAATTTTGGCATGCAGCTCGTGAGGCTCCGGGCGCGGCCGTGACGCCGGGTGCCCGGCCCGCGCCCACCGCCGTCGCACCGGCGGCGACGGTGCTCCTCCTGCGCGAAAGCGCCGGCGAACTCGAAGTCCTGGTGACGCAGCGGGCGCCCGGCCTGGCGTTCATGGGCGGCTTGTGGGTCTTTCCGGGCGGACGGATGGAGCCGGCGGACGCCTCTGCGGCGGCGGCCGGGCGCATCGCCTCGATGGCGCGACTCGAGAGCGTGCGACGGCGCATGCTCGACACGACCGGCGCGCCCAGCGACGCAACGACGGCGCTCGGCCTGATGGTTGCTGCCTGTCGCGAAACGTTCGAGGAAGCCGGCGTCCTGTTGGCCTCCCGTCCCGGAAGCGACTCTGCCAGCGACGGCGCCCTGTCACCCGCGATGCTCGCCGAGGCGCGCCAGGCGGCTTCGAGCGCCGCCGGTTTCATTCAGGTGCTGACGGAACACGACTTGTGGCTCGAACTCGACGCGCTCGTCTACTGGTCGCACTGGATCACGCCGGTCGTCGAGCGCCGGCGCTTCGACACCCGGTTTTTCGCCGTCCGTGTGCCGCCCGGCCAGCAGGCCGAGGCCGACCGCACCGAGACGACGGGGCACGCATGGGTCGGCGAGTCCGCGGCCCGGGAGCGGCTTGCCAGCGGTGAGATGCGCATGGCGCCACCCACGCTCTCGACGCTGGAGGATCTCTGGTCCAGCCACCGCCGTCACGGCGGTCTCGACCCGATGCTCGAGGCTGAGCGGGGCCGGTGCGTGCCACCGATCCTCCCCAAGACGACGCCTGTGTCGGACGGTGAGCTCATGGTGATTCTGCCCTGGGATCCGGCGTACGAGGCGTTGCCTGGCGAAGGTGCGGTGGTGCCGGCAGTCTGTCCGGACCACCTCGCGCGACTGCCGTCCCGCTGGACGTTCCGACGTTGAGGCCGGCCCAGCGCACGACGACTCGCCCCCCCCGGCCGGAGCCGGAGGATTCGACGAGCGCTGGAGGGAATTCAGCGCTGCTCGCCGCTGCCCGGCATCGCGTTGCTGACGGCGTCCTGCACCGTCTCGCTGACCTTTTCGGCCATTTCCCGGGCTTTTTCGACGACGGCCTGCGCGCGCTTTTCCGCGGAGTCCCTCGCTGCCGTGACCATCGTCGACGCCTGGACTGTCGTCGCGCCGACCTTCTTCGTCGCGACCGCGAGCGCCTTCTCTGCCTTTGCTACGGCCTTGCGTGCGGGCGCGGGAAGCTTGCGCACGGCGGCCTTCACGGCAGCGCGCGTGCGGGCTGGCACTTTCTTCGCAGCTGCACGCACGCCCGCCACGCGTCCACGCGCCGCCTTCTTCGCCGGCCTGGCGCGCCGCTTCACCGCCGCGACGCGGCGGCCGGGGGACTTCCGGCGCGCGGCGGACTTCGCCGCGGCACGTCGTGCGGGCGACTTCCGCCGGGCCGCCGACTTCGCCGCGACGCGACGGCGCGCGACGACCTTGCGCTTGCGCGCGGTCTTCGCCTTGCGCGGGGCGGCCTTGCTGCTGCGCTTCCACGAGCGCCTTGCCTTCTTCTTCGCTGCCATGGAGTCGTCTCCCTTAGACTTGATTGAGCGTGCACAGCGGCGTGCGCCGCGGCGTGGGTATCCGACCAACCGACGCTAGACCACGACCGGTGCCGCGTCAACACGCGGAAATCGCGCTCAGCCCGTGGCCTGCAGCCCCTGCGCGATCCCGTTGACTGAGGCGACCAGCGCCTGCAAGAGGACGCGGTGCGAATCGTCGGACCCGGGACCCTTGCCCCCCGGCGATCCGGCGTCCCGCCACCGCCGCAGCAGTTCGATCTGCATCAGGTGAATCGGGTCCACGTAGGGGTTGCGCAGCCAGATGGACCGCTGCAGGGTCGGTTCGGAATCGAGCAGCCGCGCGCATCCCTTGAGCCGCAGTACGTGGCGCCGCGCGAGTTCATATTCCTCGCGTATCTGCGTCGCGAATCGTCCCGGGTCGCCCGGATACAGCCGCTCGTACTGTGCGGCGATCCCCATGTCCGCGCGGGCGAGCCGCATCTCCACGTCGTCGATGAATCCAGCGAAAAACGGCCAGGCGGCGTACATCTGGTCGGCGAGCGCCTCACCGCAGCGCTGGACCAGCGCTTCCAACCCGGTACCGGCGCCGAACCATCCCGGCAGCATATGGCGGCTCTGGGACCAGGCAAAGCTCCACGGCACGGCGCGGATCGCGTCGACCCCTCCGCCCCCGCCCCGCGCGAGCGGCCTCGAGCCGATCTGCATGCGCTCGATCACGTCGACCGGCGTGACCGCCTGGAAGTACTCGAAGAACCTGGGGTCGTCGTGCACCAGGTTGCGATAGCGCGTCCGGCTCGCATCCGACAGCACCTCGACCGCCTCTGCCCAGCCCGGCTTCACGGCTTCCTTGCGCTCCCCCGCGACCGCGAGCGCGAGGGTATTCAGCCCCTGTTCGAACGTGCGCAAGGCGATCAGCGGCAGGCCGTACCGGTCGTTGATCGTCTCGCCCTGCTCGGTCACGCGCAGCCGCCCCCCGGCGACGGCCGCCGGCAGGGCGCTCACGACGGCCTCGGTGCGGCTGCCCCCGCGGCTCACCGATCCGCCACGACCATGGAACACCAGCAGCTCGACTCCTGCTCCGGCACATGCGTCGAGCATCGCGACCTGCGCCTTG
>CAVQQX010000025.1:0-5781 GCA_963714645.1 uncultured Gammaproteobacteria bacterium | reverse complement strand
TCGGGCGACACTGTCGAGGGTGCCGACATCGTCGAGTCGGAGATGCAGTATCTCTACAACGACGGCGACTTCTGGCACTTCATGGTGCCCGACACGTTCGAGCAGCACACGGCCGGCAAGGAAGCGATGGGCGATTCCGCCATGTGGCTCAAGGACGGCACGACCTGCAACGTGATGCTGTGGAACGGCGTCCCGCTGGCGGTCGTCGCTCCCGCCCACGTCGAGCTCAAGATCGTCGAGACCGACCCCGGCGTGCGCGGCGACACCGCCACCGGCGGGCAGAAGCCCGCCAAGCTCGAGACCGGTGCGGTCGTGCGCGTGCCGTTGTTCCTCAACGAAGGCGAAGTGATCCGCGTGGATACGCGGACCTCGGAATACCTGAGCCGAGCCAAGAGTCAGTGACTCGTGGCTCGTGGCTAGCGGCTCGTGACCAGCAGCCGGCCACTGGCCGCTTCCACGAACACCGCCACGAGCCGCTCGAGCCCCGCGGCATCTTCGTCGTCGAAGCGGCCCGGCAACGGGCTGTCCAGGTCGAGCACGCCGAGCAGCCGGTCGTCGGCGGTGACTACGGGCACCACGATTTCGGAATTCGACGCGGAGTCGCACGCGATGTGGCCGGGGAACGCATGCACGTCCCGCACGACCTGCGTGCGCCGCCGTTGCGCAGCCGTTCCGCACACCCCCCGTCCGAGCGGGATTCGCACGCACGCCGGTTTTCCCTGGAAAGGCCCGACGAGCAAGTCGCCCGAGGCGTCGTCCAGCAGGTAGAAGCCGGCCCAGTTCAGGTCCGGAAGGCTCCAGTACAGCAACGAAGCCATGTTCGCGGCGCAGGCGACGAGGTCGCGTTCGCCCGCAAGCAGTTCACGCAGGCTCGTTTCGAGTTCGGCGTAGAGCCCGGGCTTGGCGAGTGCGCGCGAATCGTCAGCAGCGGAAGCGTGTTGCATGGTCGGACCGTCGGACAGCGAACCCGGAAACTGGCGCCACTAGCCTAGCAGCCGCCGATGGCCGCATCAGGCCCGCTCGTGCGGAAAGGCCAGGACGTCGTCGATCCGGTCGGCCTCTGCCGCGACCATGACCAGGCGGTCGAAGCCGAGGGCGACTCCGGCGCAGTCCGGCAATCCTGCTGCCAGTCCTGCCAGGAATCGTTCGTCGATGCCGCGCGACGGCCGGCCCCGGGCGGCACGTGCAGCCCGGTCCGCTTCGAAGCGTGCGCGTTGCTCGGATGCGGAGCCCAGCTCGTGGAAGCCGTTCGCCAGCTCGAGCGGGCCCCAGAAGGCCTCGAACCGGGCGGCGACCTCGCCCTGCAGAAGCCGCGCGAGCGCGGCCTGGCTCGCCGGGAAGTCGTAGAGGAACGTCACGCGGTCGCGCGCGAACGAGCCCGCTACGACGGTGCCCATCGCCAGGTCGAGCACGTCGTCCCGCGCGGCCTGCGTGTGCTCCATCGATCGAGGCAGGTCGACGCCGTGGCGTGCGAGCGCGGCGGCGATCGCCGCGACCGGCGCCTGCAAGGGGTCGACACCCAGGGCCTGCAGGAATGCCTCGCGGTAACTCAGGAACGCGCTCGGCAGCCGCGGTCGCAGGTCGGCGAGCACATCGCGCAACAGCGCATCGACGTCGCGCATGAGCCCATGGTGGTCGATGCCGCGGCGGTACCACTCCACCATCGTGAACTCGGGGTTGTGGCGCCGACCGCGCTCGCCGCCGCGGAACACGCGGCACACCTGGTAGATGTCCGGCGCCCCGGCGCACAACAGCCGCTTCATGGCGTACTCGGGCGAGGTCTGCAGGTAGCCCGCATCGGCCTCCAGCAGCGCGGCATCGTCGATGACCCGCAGCGACTCCAGATGCACGTCCGTGACCGGTGCGCGCACGAGCGCCGGCGTCTCGACCTCGAGCGCGCCCGTCCGGGCGAAATACGCTCGTAGTCGGGTGAGCAGGGCTGCGCGCAGGCGCAGCGTGTCTAGCGATGCGGTCGGCTGCCACTCGACGGCCGGCGCGTCCTCCCACGCTGCGCGCCCGTCCGCGGTCATGGGACGAAATGCGCGAGGGGCTGGCCCAGGCGCACGACAGCGCCCGGCGATACCGTGCGGTCGTACACCGTCCGCGCGCCGGTCAGCACGATGACCGTGGAACCCATGTTGAAACGGCCCAGTTCCTCCCCGCGTGCGAAGCGGCGACCGGCGCCGGCGTCGATGACCCGCACGCCGCGGCCACGGGTCGGTGGAGGATTGATCTCGCCGGCGTACACGGTCTCGATGCTGCCCACGAACAGCGCACCGACCAGCACCAGGCACAACGGGCCGCGTTCGGTGTCGAAGTCGCAGACCACCCGTTCGTTGCGCGCGAAGAGCCCGGGAACCGCTCGCGCGGTCGCAGCGTTCACGCTGAAGAGCTGCCCCGGGACATAGCGCGTCGTGCGCAGCACGCCGTCGAGCGGCATGTGGATGCGATGATAGTTGTACGGCGCGAGGTAGAGGCAGGCGAAACTGCCGCCCAGGTAACGTTCGGCATCCGCTGCCTCGCCGAGCAGTGCCGCGGCCGTGTAATCCATGCCCTTGGCCTGCAGGAGCCGGCCGGAGTCGGTCGCGCCCAGCTGGCTCACGGTGCCGTCGACCGGCGACACGAGCGCGAGGGGATCGCGCGCGACGGGCCTCACCTCGGGTCGCAGTGCCCGCGTGAAGAAGGCGTTGAACGATTCATACGCAAAGGGATCGGGTTGCACCGCCTCGCGCATGTCGATCTGCGGATAGGAACGCAGCACGGTGCGGAGCAGCGCGTTGCGGAGCGCCGGTTGCCGGCTGCGGGCGAGCGCGTGCATGCCGCGCGACAGCCAGTGCTGGGGGAGGACCTGCTGCAACAGCGCGAAGAGCTCGTCGCCGCCCGAGCGCCCGACGATCGGTCCGGTCACCCGCGCAATCCCGTGAAGTAGTCGACGGCCATGCGGTAGTCGCGCGCCAAGACGTCGGCCGCGAGCGGCGGCGACGAGTACGCGACCACCGCCGCCTCCGGTGACACGAAGAAGACGCCGGCACCGTGATCCATCGTATAGCCCCCCTGGGGCAACGGAATCCGGGCGAAGGGGATCGAGAATGCAGAGGCGGCCCGCTCGATGTCGGGCAACGCCCCGGTGACGGCGGCAAAGGACGGATCGAAGAAGCGGACGTACTGGCGCAGCCGCTGCGGCGTGTCGCGCTCGGGATCGACGGTCACGAAGAGCACGTGGGGCTGTTGCGTGGCGGGAAGGTCCGCGAGGAGCTTGCGTACCTGCGCGAGCGTGGACAACGTCGTCGGGCAGACGTCCGGGCAGTGCGTGAAGCCGAAGAACACGACCGTCCAGCGGTCGCGCAGCGTCGCGGTCGTGAACGCGCGCCCGTCCTGGTCGACGAGCCGCAGTTCGGGGAGCTCGCGCGGCGGCGCGAACAGCGTCGCGTCCTCGGTGACGGGTGGCGGGCCGTGGCGCGGTGCGAGCAGGAAGCGCGCGGCCAGCAGGCCCACGGCAAACGCTACAATGGCGAACAGGCCGAGCCGAAGCATGGGACGCGCGGTCATCGTCGACGATTATCCCACATGACCGCGCCGACCACGCCGCGCCCGTTCCGGCGCACGCCGCCCCGTGCCCCGAGCGTCGCCACGCTGATACGGTTCGGCGCACGCGAGTTCGACGCGGCGGGACTCGTCTACGGGCACGGCACCGTCGATGCGCGCGACGACGCGGCCGCACTGGTTTTCCATGCCCTCGGCTTGCAACACGCGGACGCCGCCACGGCCTACGAGCGCAAGCTGCACGGCAGCGACGTCACCCGCGTGCTCGACCTGTTCGCGGAGCGCTTGCGCCGACGGGTCCCGGCCGCCTACCTGATGCGCAGCATGTGGTTCGCGGGACTCGAGTTCGAGGTGGACGAGCGCGTGATCGTGCCGCGCTCGCCGTTCGCCGAACTGATCGAGGCCGGTTTCGAACCGTGGGTGGAACCCAGGCGGGTGCGGCGCGTGCTCGACGTGGGTACCGGCTCAGGCTGCATCGCAATCGCATGCGCCGTTCGCTTTCCGCAGGCGCAAGTCGACGCCGTCGAGGTCTCCGCGGACGCGCTTGCCGTGGCGCGACGCAATGTCGCCCGGCACGGCGTCGATGGCCGCGTGCAGCTGCACCTCGGTGACGCGTACCAGCCGGTTCGCGATCTCAGGTTCGACCTGATCGTTTCCAATCCTCCCTACGTGACCGACCAGGAGATGGCCGCGCTGCCGGCCGAGTATCGCGCCGAACCCGACCTCGCACTGCGCGCGGGCACGGACGGTCTCGACGTCGTGCGGCGTCTCCTCTCCGACGCCGAGCGACACCTCGAGGACCGCGGCGTGCTGGTCGTCGAAGTCGGCGACAGCGACGAGCGCCTGCAGCGCGCTTACCCGACGGTGCCGTTTCTCTGGCTCGAGTTCGCGCGCGGCGGCGGCGGCGTGTTCCTGTTGACGAAGCAGGAGCTCGGCAGGCACCGTCGCGAGCTGGGTGCATAAGGGCGGGGCATGTCGGGCAACACGTTCGGTCAACTCTTTGCGGTCACGACGTTCGGCGAGAGCCACGGTCCCGCTCTCGGCGGCGTCGTCGACGGCTGCCCACCGGGGTTGCCGCTCGCCGAGGCGGACCTGCAGCGCGACGTCGACCGACGTCGCTCGGGCACCTCGAAGTACACCAGCCAGCGCCGGGAGCAGGACCAGGTCCGCATCCTCTCGGGCGTGTTCGCGGGCCGCACCACCGGGACGCCGATCGGCCTGCTGGTCGAGAACCAGGACCAGCGCTCGTACGACTACGAGAAGATCAAGGACCGCTTTCGGCCCGGGCATGCCGACTACACCTACCAGCAGAAGTACGGATTGCGGGACTATCGGGGCGGCGGGCGTTCGTCGGCCCGCGAGACCGTCATCCGCGTGGCCGCAGGAGCGATCGCCCGCAAGTTCCTCGCCACCCGCGGCATCGAGATCTACGGCTACCTCGCGCAGATGGGATCGCTCAGGCTCGCGCTCGCCGACCGCGCCGCGATCGACGCGAATCCCTTCTTCTGCGCGGAGCCCGCGCGGGTGCCCGAGCTCGAGGCGATGATCGACTCGCTGCGTCGCGAGGGCGATTCGATCGGCGCGCGCGTAGACGTGATCGCGACCGGCGTGCCCCCCGGTCTCGGCGAACCGGTGTTCGCCCGGCTCGACGCCGACATTGCCTGCGCGATGATGGGAATCAACGCGGTCAAGGGCGTCGAGGTCGGCGCGGGTTTCGCGAGCGTCGAGCAGCGGGGCTCGCAGCATCGCGACGAAATGACGCCCGGCGGCTTCCTGTCGAACCACGCCGGGGGAATCCTGGGCGGCATCTCGTCCGGGCAGGCGCTGCGCGTGAGCATGGCGCTCAAGCCCACCTCCAGCATCACGACGCCGGCGCGCACGATCGACCTCGAGGGGCGCCCGACCGAGATCGCCACCACGGGACGGCACGACCCGTGCGTGGGCATCCGCGCCGTGCCGATCGCGGAGGCCATGCTCGCGCTCGTCCTGATGGATCACTTCCTGCGTCACCGCGCCCAGAACGCGGACGTCCGGTCGACTACCCCCGTGATCGAGTGACGTTCGCCGGGCTCGCCCGGCGCAGGCATGGCCGGCGGCCGCCCGCCAGGCATTCCGCGGAAATGTGCGACAAGTCCAATATCTGACCTCTCCGAAGGGCTACAAAGACGCCTCCCGCTACAGCCGTGTTGGGCGCGTCTGTGGCCGTGGGCTATAGTTATGTTGAATTGGCACAAAATA
>CAVQQX010000024.1:0-10180 GCA_963714645.1 uncultured Gammaproteobacteria bacterium | reverse complement strand
CACGCATTGGAAAATTGCAGCTCGGACGGGCGCGGGGGGTGCAGGTGGCGCGATTCCAGCGTAGGCGGCATGTCGATTCCGGTCCGGCGGTCAGGGGCTGAAGTTTCGACCCCGCGGGCGGGCCGGGCAATACCGGGGCGGAACTGAGACCCGGGTCACTCCCGCCGGGGTGCCGCTACGGCTAGCTTCGCTACAGGACACCGGCCCCCCGTCGTGACAACCTTCATCAATCGCGCCAAGGTCCTGCTCCGACGCTCCACGCCGGAGCCGGCCCCCAAGGCCATCGTGGCAGCGAAGAAGGCCGCGAACGCCCATCACGCCGTCTCGATCGTGCCTGGCCCGGCCTGCTGCGGCGCGGCACGCAGGCTCCAGGGAACGCGGTTCCTCTCGCGCGAGGCACCCGTCCTGCCGCTCAAGGAATGCACGCGTGGCGACTGCGTCTGCCACTACGCGCACCACGACGATCGCCGGCGGGCGCCCCGGCGCGCGCGGGACCTGGGCGTGGCCATGGACGGCTGGGTCGAGGAAGACCGTCGCGGCGGGGAAAAGCGCGGCCGGCGCAAGACCGACCGCCGCGGCTCCTGAACCACCGTCGCGCCGGAACGGCCGGCGTCAGCGGCGCCGCCCCGTGACCGCGGCGTCTCCCACGAACGGGTTCGTGCGTCGCTCCTGGCCGAACGTCGACATGGGCCCGTGGCCGGGCACGAAACGCACGTCGTCACCCAGCGGGAAGAGACGGTCGCGGATCGCGGCGATCAGCGTCGCGTGGTCGCCGCCCGGGAAGTCCGTCCGGCCGATCGAGCCCTGGAACAGCACGTCGCCGACGAAGGCGAGCCGGTCCGCCGCGGAGTAGAAGACGACGTGGCCCGGCGTGTGCCCGGGGCAGTGCCGGACCTCGAACTCGATGTCGCCGACTTCGACGCGGTCGCCATCCACCAGCCAGCGGTCGGGCACGAAGCTCTCGGCGCCACGGAACCCGAACATCCGGCCCTGTTCCGGCAGCCCGTCGATCCAGAAACGGTCGCCCTCGTGCGGACCGATGATCGGCAGGTGCTCGCGCCGCGCGAGCTCGGCGGCGGCGCCGGCGTGGTCGATGTGCGCATGCGTGAGCAGGATCCTCGTGAGCTTCACGCCGTGGCGTCGCACCTCGGCCAGCACCTTGTCGAGGTCGCCACCGGGATCGATCACCGCGGCCTCGAGCGTGCGCGGGCACCACACGAGGGAGCAGTTCTGCGCGAACGGCGTGACCGGGATGACGACCGCCTGCAACTCAGGCCTCGCGCGCAATCGTCGCGGTCGGCGTCGACGCAGCCGGGCCCGCTGCAGCGGTGCCGGCCGGCGTGCTGCGTACGCCGCCCATCAGCGCGATGCGCATCCCTTCCTCGACCGAGAGCGAGGTCGGCTCGACCAGGTCGCGCGGCAGGAAGACGGTGTAGCCGCCCACCATGTAACTCATCGGCAGGTAGACCGCGACGGTCTCCTCGGCCGCCGCCGCGCGCCGCAGCATCGCGCCCGATTCGGCGGTGACGAACCCGAGTACCTTGCCCGGCCCGAACGGCACGAGCACGACGCGGCGCAGGTCGCGCGACTCGCCCGACGACGGAAAGAAGCGCATGAAGTCGCGGATCGCGAGGTAGATCGTCTTGACCACGGGAATGCGCGCGACCAGCGCGTCGGACAGCCGCAGCGCACGGCCGACGACGTACGCATTGACGGCGAGTCCCACGAAATAGAGCAGCAGCAACCCCGCGAGCAACCCCAGGCCGGGCCAGTAGTACCGCGCCGGCACGACGAGCTTGATCGCGCTCGAGAAAAACCGCTCCGCGGTGAGTGCGAGCCAGTACACGACGTAGACGGTGAGGCCGAGCGGCAGGATCGCCACGAGCCCCTTCAGCACGGTGTTCCAGATCTTGCGCATGCGCGTCGTCCCGGGAGAGCCGCGAGTATAGCCGCGCGTCCGGGTCGCATCGCTTATCATTCGGCGACGACGCCGCTGTCGAGATCGATGCGCTCCCTCGCCGAATCCCGTCCCTCCGCCTGGTCGACTCCGCTGATCGCGCTGCTACTGCTCGCAGTGACGCAGCCGGCGCCGGCGCGCGACAAGCCCTACCTGCCGCCCGCGGTCGAACAGGCGCTCGCGCGCCGCAAGCTGCCGCAGACGAGCCTGAGCGTGTATGTGCGCGAAGTCGACCGCGAGGAGCCCGAGGTCAGCTTCAATTCGGCGGTCGCGCGCAATCCCGCCTCGACCATCAAGCTGCTCACGACGTACGCGGCGCTCGAGACGCTCGGGCCTGCGTACACGTGGCGCACGCGCGCCTATGCGACGGGCCCCGTCCGCGACCAGGTCCTCGACGGCAACCTGGTGCTGGTGGGCGGCGGCGATCCCTTCATGACTGCCGAGCGCTGGTGGAGCTTCGTGAGCGGGCTGCGCCAGACGGGCGTCAAGCACATCGCGGGCGACGTCGTCGTGGACGGCGGATATTTCGCGCCGCAGGGCGCCGACCGCGCGGCGTTCGACAACCGGCCGTACCGGACCTACAACGTGCTGCCGGACGCGCTGCTCGTGAATTTCCAGACCGTCAACATCACCGCCGTACCGGACCCGGCGGCGGGCACGGTGCACGTCAGCGCGAATCCCTGGCCGGCGAACCTCACGCTCGACAACAAGGTACGGCTCGACCGCGGCGCCTGCCGGCGCGGGGCGGGCGGCCTCGTGATCGGCATGCCCGAGGGCGCCTCCGGCAACCGTATCACCGTTTCCGGGCGATACGCAGCCGGGTGCGGCACGTTCGCGGCTTCCCGCGTCGTGATGGACCCGGACGACTATGCGCTCGGATTGTTCAAGACGCTGTGGCAGCAGTCGGGCGGCACGCTGGGCGGCGGCATGCGGACCGGCACGCTGCCTGCGGATGCGAAGCTGCTCCATACGCAGGAATCGCTCACGCTCGGGGAGGTCATCCGCCTCGTCAACAAGTACTCGAGCAACGTGATGGCGCGGACGCTCTTCCTGACGCTCGGGGCCGAGCGCTATCCGGGCCGTCCCGCGACGACGGTCGCCGGACGCGAGGCGATCGCGGATTTCCTCGCGCGCGAAGGCATCGTGATCCCGGCCCTCGTGCTCGAGAACGGCTCCGGGCTCTCGCGCACCGAGCGCGTCACGGCGGCGGGGCTCGCCGACGTGCTGCTCGCGGCTTACCGCAGCCAGTACAGCCCGGAGTTCGCGGCATCGCTGCCGCTCGCCGCCACGGACGGCACGCTCAAGCGGCGGTTCCGCGCGCCCGAGATGCAGGGACGCCTGCGCATGAAGACCGGCTCGCTCGAGGACGTCTCGGCGCTCGCCGGCTACGTGCATGCGGCGAGCGGACGGACCTTCGTCACGGTGGTGATCCTGAACCACCCGACGGCCGCGCAGGGTGCGGGCGAAGCGATCCAGACGGCGCTCGTCGAGTGGGTGTTCGGGCAGTGAGTTAAGCTTCGAATCATGGCCTACGACAGCAACAACATCTTTGCGCGGATTCTGCGCGGCGAGGTCCCGGCGCACCGGGTGTACGAAGACGCGCACACGCTCGCGTTCATGGACGTGATGCCGCAGGCGGACGGCCACGCGCTCGTGATCCCCAAGCACCCGGCGCAGGACCTCTTCGACCTGCCGCCCGAGGTGCTCGCCGCGACGATCGTCACGACCCAGCGCGTGGCGCGCGCCGTGCGCACGGCGTTCGACGCACCTGGCGTGATGCTCGTGCAGCTGAGCGGCGCAGCCGCGGGCCAGAGCGTGTTCCACGTCCATTTCCACGTCTTGCCGCGTCGAGCGGGCATCGACCTGCGTTTCCACGCACGGGAAATGGCCGACCCGAAGTTGCTCGCCGCACATGCTGCGCGCGTCCGCGCCGCGCTCGAGGTTGCATGACCTGATGAGCCTGCCCGGCGCGCCAGCCCCGGCCACGGAGTCCACGACGAATGCACAAGCCCCTGTACGAAGTGCCTGCCGCGTTCGCCGCGCGGGCGCGCTATCGACGCGAAGACTACGAGCGGATCTACGCGCGGTCCGTGCGCGCACCGGAGGTGTTCTGGGCGGAGGTCGGACGGCGCCTCGACTGGGTGCGGCCCTACACGCAGGTCCGCGACGTGAGTTTCGACGCGAACGACTTCCGCATCCGCTGGTTCCACGACGGCCAGCTCAACGTCTCCTGGAACTGCCTCGACCGCCACCTCGCGTCGCGGGGCGACAAGGTCGCGTTGATCCACGAGGGCGACGACCCTGGCGAATCCACAAGCATCACGTATCGTGAGCTGCATCGCCGCGTGTGCCGGCTCGCGAACGCGTTGAAGTCGCTCGGCGTCGGCAAGGGCGATCGCGTGACGATCTACCTGCCGATGATCCCGGAAGCCGCCGTCGCGATGCTCGCCTGTGCCCGCATCGGCGCGATCCACTCGGTCGTGTTCGGCGGCTTCTCGCCCGACTCGCTCGCGGGACGCATCGCCGATTGCGCCTCGACGCTGGTGATCACGGCGGACGAGGGTGTGCGCGGCGGGCGCACGGTGTCGCTCAAGGCCAACGTCGACCAGGCACTGGCGACGTCGGGGACCGAGACCGTGCGGCACGTCCTCGTCGTGAAGCGGACCGGCGCGCCCGTGGCGATGTACCGGCGCGACCAGTGGTACGACGACGTGGTCGATGCCCAGTCCGATGACTGTCCGCCCGAGCGGATGGACGCCGAGGATCCGCTCTTCATCCTCTACACCTCGGGTTCGACCGGCAAGCCCAAGGGCGTGCTGCATACGACGGGCGGCTACCTCGTCTACGCGGCGTACACGCACGAGGCGGTGTTCGACCTGCGCGAGGACGACATCTACTGGTGCACCGCTGACGTGGGCTGGGTGACCGGTCACAGCTACGTCGTGTACGGACCGCTCGCGAACGGCGCGACGTCCGTGGTGTTCGAGGGTGTGCCGAACCACCCCGATTCCGGCCGGTTCTGGCACGTGTGCGACAAGCACGGCGTCACGATCTTCTACACCGCGCCCACGGCACTGCGCGCGCTGATGCGCGAGGGCGACGCGCCCGTGCGGCGGCATTCGCGCGCGTCGCTGCGCCTGCTCGGTTCCGTCGGCGAGCCGATCAACCCGGAGGCTTGGGAGTGGTACCACCGCGTCGTGGGGGACAACCGCTGCCCGATCGTCGATACCTGGTGGCAGACCGAGACGGGCGGCATCCTGATCGCGCCGCTGCCCGGAGCGATCGCACAGAAGCCGGGCTCCGCGACGCGACCGTTCTTCGGCGTGCGGCCGGCGATCGTCGACAACGACGGCCACGTCATCGAAGGGCCGGGCGAGGGCAACCTCGTGCTGACCGACAGCTGGCCGGGGCAGATGCGTACCGTCTACGGCGACCACCAGCGCTTCATCGATACCTACTTCCGCACGTTCCCGGGCAGCTATTTCACCGGCGACGGCGCGCGACGCGACGCCGATGGCGACTACTGGATCACCGGGCGCGTCGACGACGTGCTCAACGTCGCCGGTCACCGGCTCGGCACGGCGGAGGTCGAGAGCGCGCTGGTCGCGCACGCGCTCGTGGCGGAGGCCGCCGTCGTCGGCTGTCCTCACGAGATCAAGGGCCAGGGCATCTACGCGTACGTGACGCTGGTGCACGACGCCGAGCCGACGGAGGCGCTGCGCAAGGAGTTGCGCGAATGGGTGCGCCGCGAGATCGGCCCGATCGCGACGCCCGATTACATCCAGTGGGCGCCGGGCCTGCCGAAGACGCGCTCGGGCAAGATCATGCGGCGCATCCTGCGCAAGATCGCCGCCCACGATATCGGCCAGCTCGGGGACATCTCGACGCTGGCCGACCCGTCCGTCGTCGAGCAGCTCCTGCGCGGCATGACGGACCGGCAGCGCGAGGAACTGTTCGAGTCGTTTGCGCTCGTCGATACCGACCGCGACGGCCTGATCGCGGTCGCGGAATTCGGGCAGCTGCTGGCGTCGCTGCGCCGCACCGTCACCGCTGCGCAGTGCCGCGCGAGTTTCGAAGTCATCGACACCGACCGCGACGGCTCGATCACGCGCGACGAGTTCGCCGCCTGGTACCTTTCCTGACACTCCATCACGAGGCTGCACCGATGCTCGAACCAGTCTACGACCTCGCCATCGCCCCGATGCTGCATTCGCTGCGCGCGTTCGACGCCATCATCGGCAAGGCGCAGGCCCACGTGCAGGCCGATCCGCAGATCGCGCCCGAGACGCTGGTGCAGGCGCGGCTCTACCCCAACATGCGGCCGCTCGTGTTCCAGGTGCAGGTGGCCACGGACACCGCGAAGGGCGCCGCGGCGCGGCTCGCGAACCGGCCGGTGCCCTCGTGGCCGGACGAGGAGAAGACCTTCGCCGACCTGCGCGAGCGCATCGGCAAGGCCGTCGATTTCCTCGCGGGCTTCGAGCCGGGAGACTTCGCGGGCTGGCAGGAGCGGCCGATCGAACTCAAGTTCCCGTCGCGGACGGTGCAGTTCACCGGGCCGGCGTATGTTGCGGGCTTCGTGCTGCCGAACTTCTACTTCCACATGACGACGGCGTACTCGATCCTGCGCCACAACGGCGTGCCCCTCGGCAAGAACGATTTCCTCGGCGCCTGACGGCGCATCATCGCGGTCGCGCCGCGGTCTCGAGCCGCGCACCCGCACTGGGCGGGTGGAAGCGTCCGGCGCCGGCGAAGCGCTCGCGGTAGTACGTGTCGTCGAGGCTCGCCTCGGCCACCTCGCGGCCGGTCTGCGGCGCGTGGACGAAGCGACGCTGCCCGGTGTAGATGCCGACATGCGTGACTTCGGCGCGTCGCGGCATGAGCCGGAAGAAGACCAGGTCGCCGGGACGGAGCTCCGCCTCCGCGACGCGGCGCACGGCCGCGAACTGGGCGGCGGCGGTGCGCGGCACCGCAATTCCTTCCTGCGCGTGCACCCACGCGACCAGCCCGCTGCAGTCGAAGCCTCCGCGCGGCTCACTGCCGCCGTAGCGGTAGGGCACCCCGACCTGCGTACGCGCCGTCGCGGCGATCCCGGAGCCCGTGCCCGACGCGCCGCGGTCCGCGCGCGCGACCGGGTCCGACGGGAGCCCGGTCCTGAACGGAGCGCATCCGGCCGCCACGACCAGCAGCGCCACGACGGAGCCCGCATGCAAGAGGGGTCGCACCGACAGGCGCGTTTTCATGAGGCGGACGGCCTCAGCTTGCGCGTCGCGACGGCCGCGTACGGGTCGTCGGGCCAGTAGTGCTTGGGGTAACGGCCCTTCAAGTCCTTCTTCACCTCGGCATACCCGCGTGCCCAGAAGCTCGCGAGGTCCTGCGTCACCTGCACCGGGCGGCGCGCCGGCGAAAGCAGCTCGAGCGTCAGCGGGACCCGGCCGTTTGCGATCCGGGGTGTGTCCTGCCAACCGAACACCTCCTGCAGCCGCACGGCGAGTCGCGGCGCCGCCGCCGAGTAATCGATCGCGATCCTCGACCCACTCGGTACGACCACGTGCGTCGGCGCGAGTTCGTCGAGCCGCCGCTGCCGGTTCCAGTCGAGCAGCGCGTGCAGCGCGCCGCGCAGGTCGACCCGGCCCAGGTGTTCGCGCCGCGTCACCCCTTCGAGCCAGGGCGCGAGCCAGCCCTCGAGCGTGGCGAGCAGCGCGGCGTCGGTGACGTCGGGCCAGGACTCGCGCTCGACCGGCGTGGTCGCGCAGTCGCGCACGAGCTGCACGCGCGCACGCCACTGACGCAGTTGCGAGGTCCACGGCAATGCCTCGAGGCCGAGTGCGCGGATGCCGTCGAGCATGGCGGCGTGGCTCGCGCCGGCCGCCGCAGGACCCAGCGCGCGTTCCTGCAGCACCAGCGATCCCAGCCGGCGCACGCGCCGCGCGCTCACCGCCTCGGACCGCGGGTCCCATGCGATCTCGTCCTGTTCGACGATCGCGCCGGCGAAATGCTGCTCGAGCAACGCGCGATCGAGCGGCGCGGCGAGGTAGGCCTGCGCTTCGCGCTCACCGGCGTCGAGTTCGGCCACGACGAGGAACTCGCTGCGCGCGAGCGCGCTCGGCCCGGACAGCACGGCGCCGCGGCCCTGCGCGAGCAGGTAGCGCGCCCCGTCGTGGTCGCGCCGCCGGGCGATGCGGTCGGGATAGGCGAACGCGAGCAGCAGGCCGGTCGCCGCGTCGGCGGCCAGTGCGGGCGACGACGACCGATCGCTGCGTGCCCGCGGCAGCCTTCGCGCGAGCAACCGCGCGGTGCGCCGCACCTGCGACGACGCACGCGCGTCGACACTCGCGCCGGGTGGCGGGGCGCCTCCGCGCAGCACGTGCACGCGCAGGCGCAGGTCTGGGTCGCCGCGCCCGGCCGTCCAGCGCAGCGGGTCGCGTTCGCCGAGCAGCGCCGCGAGTTCGCAGGCGAGCGGGCCCAGTTCCAGGTCCACGGCGCGGTCGATCATGTGGGCGAGCCGTGGATGGGTCCCGAGCGACGCCATGCGTCGGCCCGCGGGGGTCGGCCGGCCGAGCTCGTCGAGCGCCTCGAGCCGCCCGAGCAGGTCGCGCGCCTGCGCCAGCATGGCGGCGGGCGGCGGGTCGAGCCACGCGAGACGCGCGCTGTCGACCACGCCCCAGCACGCGAGTTCGAGCGCGAGCGGTGCGAGATCCGCGCCAAGGATCTCGGCCGGCGCCTGCGCCGCGAGCGACGCCTGCGTGGACTGCGACCAGAGCCGGTAGCAGGTGCCGGGAGCGGTGCGGCCGGCGCGACCGCGTCGCTGGTCGGCAGACGCGCGCGAGATCGCGACCGTCTCGAGCCGGCTCATGCCGCTCACGGGGTCGAAGCGGCTGCGTCGCTCGAGGCCGGCGTCGACGACGACGCGCACGCCTTCGATCGTGAGACTCGTCTCGGCCAGGTTCGTCGCCACGACCACCTTGCGTCGGCCCGCGGGTGCCGGTTGCAACGCTGCGTCCTGCGCCGCCGCGTCGATGTCGCCGTAGAGCGGCAGCACCGCGAGCCCGGCATCGTCGGCACCCGTTTCGATCGCGGCGCACGCGCGGCGGATCTCGCCCGCACCCGGCAGGAAGACGAGCACATCGCCCACGTCGTCCCGCAATGCACGCAGCGTCGCCCGTGCGGCGCGCTGCTCGATCGGCTCGGGCCAGCGATTGACGCCGGGCGGCGCCGGCGCGAGGTAATGCGTGTCGACGTCGAAGGTCCGGCCCGCCGAGCGGACCACGGGCGCGTGGCCGAGCAGTTCGCCGATGGGCAGGCCGCCGAGCGTCGCCGACATCACCAGGAGACGCAGGTCGTCGCGCAGGTGGCGCTGCGCGTCGAGCGCGAGTGCGAGGCCGAGGTCGGACTGGAGGTTGCGTTCGTGGAACTCGTCGAAGACCACGCAGCCGACCGTCTCGAGGGCGGGGTCGTCCTGCAGCATCCGCGTGAGGATCCCCTCGGTCACGACCTCGATGCGCGTCGCGGGACCGAAGCGCGACTCGAGGCGCGTCCGGTAGCCGACCAGCGCGCCCGGCTCGGACCCGGCGAGATATGCGAGCCGCCGGGCGACGGCCCGCGCCGCGAAACCTCACTGGCGCACTGCGGAGAATTCCAGTGTTCAAGTTGGGCATCGTTGCACCAACTGCTTGATTAATGATCCAGCTGACCACGTCATCTTGTCGGAGGTAATAGTGGAGAGAAAACTTGGGTCAAGTACTTTGTCACTGAAGCTCAGTCGCAAACAGCCGGTGCCGCACATCCAGCCAGCTTGCTCCGGTCTGATTAGTGCTTGGCGACCTATATCGCCGCGTCGCCCATAAACGATGTCACCACTGCGCAGCCTGTGCCGAGACAATCGCTCGACGTGCTCTGTTGAAACACGCGCAACGGTGTCAGATGCGATTCGCCCTTCTATGATGTCTTTCGGCATCACGACGGGAATTCCCACTTCCGAATAATCTGACTGATGAAGTTGCGATCCAAACGGGCCGGTCTGGATGATCCCGTTCACTTCGTCGCACACCTCGCCAAGTGTGGTTTCTCTCCAGCTTTCCATCATCATGCA
Organism: uncultured Gammaproteobacteria bacterium; assembly: GCA_963714645.1. Classification (GTDB taxonomy): domain Bacteria; phylum Pseudomonadota; class Gammaproteobacteria; order Steroidobacterales; family Steroidobacteraceae; genus RPQJ01. Next base: position 134 of record CAVQQX010000024.1, on the reverse strand, counting down.
CTCAAAATCCCCGCCACGTTCGCGGCGATCGTATGTTCCAATTCGCGTGCCTGAGTGTTCAGCGATTCCAGTTCCTCGTTCAGCGTTTCGAGCTGTTCCTTGAAATCTTCATCGCTCACGTCCTCGCCCGGCGC
>CAVQQX010000023.1:0-20641 GCA_963714645.1 uncultured Gammaproteobacteria bacterium | reverse complement strand
CTGTCCTATTGCTCGACTAGTTACGTATTGCTGCGGCTCAGCGTCGGTCGGGCCACCAACGTTGACACCGACGAGGTTGGCCAGACTTCCGAACTGAGACATCAGTTGACTCGTGGGATCGCTCTCGACCGGTACGACCACGACCTCGGCCCGGTACCACTTCTGTGCCGTCAGCGCGTAGGCGACACCAACCAGCGTAAACAGCAACGTAACGCCCGCAATAAGCGACCTTGATGACCACAGTGCCTGGACCAGCGCCCGCAAGTCGAGTTCGCCGGAGCTCCGGCCGAATTCTTTGGGCGGCAGGAAATAGACGACTCCGTCGGGCAATGAACCGGATCGCATCGCCTGAGACTGCGAGGAGGCGCTCGAGGTTGGAGCATCCACCGTCACAATGACCCCGTCACAAGGCTCGCGACCGCGAAAACACCCGGCATCAGAACACCTTCACGGGCTCGGATGTCGGGCGTAGTACTTCCGTCATCCGCAGGCACGGGGTCGGGAGCGATGCCTCTTCGACGAGCCCGATCATGCTGCCTAGCCTGGTCGCGCAGACAACTCTCCTGTCTCGCACAATCCGCCTGTCCTGACCGCCGTATAGGCTCCGCAAACTGCAAGTTTACTCCAAGTTGCCCATGGCTCGCGCCGGCGCTATCGCCGTGGTGGCGCCGCTTGACACAAGAGCCATAATTGACCGGTCTATGCTCTATCAGAACGAATTCACCGCCGCCACGGCGACGGCAATGTTGTAGATGATCGTCGACACGGCAGTCCACAACGGCAGCGGCCGCATCCGCTCCGCATCCAGCGGCACGACGATGGTGTCGCCGGGGCGGATCTCGCCCTGGCGGCTGAACCAGAGGCTGCCCGTGTCGGTCTCGACGCTGCCGTTTGCGCGCACGACGTAGATGCGACGCTTGTCCGCGCGCGAGGTGAAGCCACCGCTCCGGCGCAGGTAGTCGTCGCGCGAGAGCGTCGGGTCGTACAGCATCGAGGTCGCGTTCTGCACCTCGCCGATCACGGTCACCTCCTGCACCTGGCGCGGAACCATCAGACGGTCGCCGTCGCGCAGCAGCAGGTCGTCCGGGGAATTCTTCCGCGCTGCCAGGGCCTTGGGCAGGTCGATCACGAGACGGCCGACGGGCCGGGTCGCGTTCAGCTCGTTCAGCAGCGACTGCCCGACGGAGAGTGTCTCGGCAGGCGAGGCGCGCCCGCCGGCCGGCGTCGCCTGCGACTGCGCCGCCTGCAGCGCGAGCGTGCTCAGGTCCCGCCGCAGCCGGTCGCCCAGCAGCTGCAGTTGCTGCTCCTCGCGTTCGCGCAGGGTCTCGCGGGTGAACACGCTGCCTGCCGGGAACGCGTGGAGGGTCAGGCCGCCGGCGCGTGCGATGACCGTCTGCAGCGTCTCGCCCCGCTCGATCGGATACTCGCCGGGGAAGCGGACCTCGCCGAGCAGCGTCACCGCTTCCTGCCGGTCCCACTGCGAAACCTCCTTGATGACGAGGATGTCGGCCGGCCCGAGCATGAGGTCCGCGGCCGGTTCGCCGGCGAGCGCTGCCTTGAGGTTGATCTTGATCACGTCCGTGGTGCGGGTCTCGCCGTCGCGAACCTCATAGCGCGCGAGCTCGGCAGATCCGGCGAACGCATTCTCTGCAAGGCCGCCGCCGGCGCGGATCAGGTCCGCGACCGTCATGCCTTGCTCGAGCGGATAGGTGCCCGGCTGCCGCACCTGTCCCGCCACACGGACGACGCGTGCCGGCGCGGCGCTGGTCGCCTGGCGCTCGAGTTGCTCGACGATGGGGGCGAGGTACTGGTCACGCCCGGCTTCGAGGTCGAAGACCAGGACCGTATCGCGCGGCGCGAGCCGCGGATCGGCTTCGGTGCGCGGCGCGCGCAGCGCGGCGGCGAGGCTGGCGGACGACGCGCTGATCTCGCGCGTGCGCGCGTCCTCGTGGCGGATCAGCACGTAGTCCAGGTCGGCGTTCGGCTTCAACTCCGCCACGGACGGCAATACGTCGCTGAGTCGCAGTCCCTCGCGGAACTGGAACTGCCCCGGCCGCTGTACGTGCCCCAGCAGGGTCACCGGGTTCTCGAACGTCTGGCGCACGGTCGGGATCCGCAGCAGGTCGCCGTTGCGCAGGCGCGTCGTGCGGGCACGCGGATCCGAGAGATCGACGTCGACGACGATGCGCTCGCGCCGCTCGTCGATGCGCTCCAGCCGGCTCATCCTCGGGTCGGCCGCGGGCGCCAGGCCACCGCCCAGGTAGAGCAGATCGGCCGCGGTCGAGTCGCCCGCGAGTTCGTAGATGGCCGGACGGCGAATCTCGCCGGTGACCCCGACCGTGTTGCCGACGGGCGGGATGAAGATGACGTCGCCCGGCTGCAGACGGACATCGTTCGAGGTGTCGCCGTTCAGCAGCAGATCGTAGAGGTCGAGCCGGCCGACGACGGCGCCTGCACGCTTCAACTGGATGTCGCGGAGCGACCCGATGGTCTTGATCCCGCCGCTCGCGAACAGCGCGTTGGTGATCGTCGACAGTCCGCTCACGCTGTAGGAACCGGGACGTTCGGCCTCGCCCAGGACGAAGACCCGGATCACGCGCAGGTCGCCCATGGTCACGATCGCCTGCGTGCCGATCATCTGCTCCGCGACCCGCGATTCGATCCGGCCCTTCGCCTCCTCGAAGCGCAGCCCGCTGACGGCGATCGGACCGAGCTCTGGAAACGACACTTGGCCTTCGCGATTGACCACCAGCGAGTGCCGCGCTTTGGTGTTGCCGATCAGTTGCACCTCGATGCGGTCGCCGGGACCGACGACGTACTCCGCGGGCACCGGAAAGTCCGTCACCGGCGCGAAGGTCGACGGGACCCCCGCGAACAGGTCGTAGCCGAACGGCTGCAGCGCCTCCTCGTCCAGTTTGTCGAGCGGCAGCAGGCTCACGGCCAGGTCGTACGCGAGCAGGGCCGGGTCGTTCGCCAGCCTGGCGGCCGCCTGCGCCTCGGTCAGGCCGGCCAGCGCGATCGGCGCGACGCCCCGGATGCGCAGCACGCCGCTGGAATCGAGCTTGTACGGATTGCCGCGCCGGATGCGCTCGAGCTGCCCGGCCACCCTCGCCACTTCGCGCGGATCCCTGGCACGGGTTTCTTCACCTTCAGGCGGTGGTCGCAACTTCGGGTTGACCAGGACCGTGTCGCCCCCGCGGATACGCGGCTCCTGCTCGAGCAGCGACTGCAGCAGCAAGGCGTCGTCTGCGGAGGTGCCGCTGTCCGGGTCGCGGGGCTGGACCGTCTGCGGCATCGATAGGGCGTCGTCGCGCTGCCCGTCCGCGGCGGCCCCGCCCTGCGACATCCGCTCGAGGATCGCGCGCTGCTGCTCCGGCGGCAACGCACGGAAGACCTCGAGCTGCTGCGGGGTCGGTGCGGACGAGCCGCCGGCGCCGGATTGTGCCTGGACGCGACCGGTCAGCGAGGGAGCCGCGAGCGTCAGGAGCAGGGCCAGAAGGAAGGTGCGCGTCGTGAACCCGAGCCTGGAACCAGGAAGACGGTGCATGCCCTACCCTTGAACGTTCGCGTTGTGTCCCGGTCCGCGCCGATGCCTCAGCGAAACTCGTAGCGCCAGGTCACGCTGCCGTGTGGGCCGTCCTCGAGCGTCGCGTCCGCATCGTCCGTCACCTCGACGTGGCCGACCCGCAGCGTCATGTTACCCCATGGCAGCGGCCTGTCGTGGGTCAAAGCGAGGTCCCGGAGCCGCGCGCCGCCGGCGCTCAAGCTGTGCGCGGGCACCAGTCCGGCGCGATTGAGCTTCGCGCTGCGGATCTCGAGGCCCCACTGCCGCTCCTCGCTCGCGACGTACCTCGCGCTCAATCCCGCCATCTCGCCGTCGCCGTCGAGCGCATGGCCGATCGCGCGGCCGCGATGACGATAGCCGCTCGTGTACACGGAACTCGCATAGGCGCAGCCGAACTGCGGCTGGTCGTTGACGAAGTCGCAGGCCGTGTCGGCATATTCGAGCGCAACTCGCCAGCTGCCGTCGGACCAGCGACCCCAGGTCTCGACGCCCAGCAGGCCGAGATACTTCGACGGCAGGAAGCCGGCCTCGTCCTCGCCAATGCCCTGTGCATAGAGCGCGAGCGGCACGCGGCCGCCCGGCCACGACCAGCGCAGATCGAATCCCGCGAGCTGGTTGCCCGGCTGCTCGGCCAGCGGCTGGTCGTTGTCGTTGCCGAGGAGCAGGTCGCCGAAGGTGTCGAGGCCGCAGGGCCGGCCGTCGCCGCACCACTGTGCCGTGCGGCTGGCCGCGAGCTGCAGCGAGGGCAGCGGGCGGATCTCCGCACGCATGCCGAAGAGCAAGGCGTGCGGATGGTCGCGGGCGCCTTCGAGCCGGCCCATGAACGTGTTGAACCGCCACGGACCGAGCCAGCGCAGCACGGGCAGGTCGAACGGTCGCGACTGGTTGCGCTCGAACGCGAGACCGGGCAGCGGACGCGCGTTGTTCGACAGGATCAGGCTGCCCTGCCAGCCCGGCCCCCACCAGCGATCGACGTAACCCGCGCTCAGGATCCAGTTGCCGAGGATCGCGGCGCCGTAGGACCCGTCCGGACGCAGCACCTGGCCGTCTTCCGGATCGGCGACCACGCGCGCGACCGCCTTCCACGCGAACCTTCGACCGAGCCAGCTCGCCGAGACTGCGGCTTCGCCCTGCTCCCGCGGTGCGTCGTCGAAGGTGCGCAGCCGTTCGGGCTCGGACGCGCCAGCGATCTCCGCGGTCCAGTCCAGCTCGCCGAGCCGCATGCCAAGCCTCGCCCGCTGTCGCAGGCGCAGCGCGGCGGCATGCTGGTCGGTCCGCAATGCCGCCAGGTCGGTGGCGTCGAGGTCCGCGACGACGCTGCTCCACGGCAGGGGCCAGCTCAGGACGGGACCGCGCAGCACGCCGGCATCGGCGAGCAGTTGCACGTCGTGGCGCAACGCGGCGTCGCCCGGGCCGATCCACGGCTCGGCCTGCGCCACCATCGAGGCGGCACAGGCGAGCAGCAGGGCAGCGACCGCGCAGGTGGGGCGTGTCATTCGAACGAATGACTCCATTCGAGCCACGCGCGCGGCAGCGTGACGCGATCGTCGCGCCATTCGCGGTCGCGCTGGTCGACGCCGACGCCGGCCTCGACTTGGCCGAATCCGATGTCGCGACGATAGGAGACGTCGAGGCTGAGCCAGTCCTCGGGCCCCGGGGCGATCGAATGCCGCAGGTCGGGCACCGTCCCGCCCTGGTTGATGGCGGTGTGACGTGCAATCACCTGGAGCGTTCTGCCGACGACGTCGACGTGGACGAAACGCGCCGAGTACATCTCGCCGTCGCCATCCATCGGATGCCCCAGCACACGGCCGCGATAACGATAGCCCTCAGGATTGAAAATCGCGTTGTTGTACGCGCAGTCCCAGAGCTTGAGGCCGTCTTCGGTTCCGCCGCAGCGGGAAATCGCCCACTCGACGCCCACGCGCCATGACCCGCCCGAGGTCGATCCCAGACCCCAGAGCTCGGCGCCGACCAGGTCGAGGCTGCGGTACGGGCGCGGGATGTCGTTGTCGATCGATTCGCCGGTGTGCTGGTAATAGACGGCGTAAGGCGCGTTGCCGATCGGCGACGACCAGCGGATGTCGTAGCCGGCGAGCTGATTGCCAGGCTCGTCCTCGGGGTCGACGTTCTCGCCGGCGTTGTCGTTCCCGGAGAACAGGTTCCAGAAATCACTCCAGCCGCAGGATCGCCCCTCGCCACACCACTGCGCCGTGCGTTCGAGGCTGACCTCGAGCCCGTCGAGCGGCCGCGCCGAGACACGCATGCCGAACAGCAGCGGGTGCGCGAAGTCCTCGCGATCGCCTTCCATGCGGCCCATGAACGTCGTCAGTCGCCACGGTCCGATCCAGCTCAGCCACTTCGATTCGAAGGGGTGCGAGACGGCACGGTCGAGCGAGATGGCCGGCACCGGGCGGGCATTGTTCGACAGGATCAGGTTGCCCTCCCAGCCCGAGCCCCACCAGCGGTCCTGTGCACCGAGCGTGACGATCCAGTTGCCGAATTTGCCGGCGACGTAGGAGCCGTCGAGTCGCGCCGGCTGGTCGTCGTCGGGGTCCGCCACCCCCGTGAGTTCAAGGCGTCCGCCGAACCGGCGGCCGACGAATCCCGCGACGGCGGCCGTTACTTCGCCTTCTTCGCGCGGCGTGTCGGCGAAGGCCCGGAGGGCCATGGGCCGAGACGCGCCCGCAGCGCGCATCTGGAGGGTGGGCTGGCCCTCGCGCGCGATCGTGCGCAAACGGGTCAGCGCGGCCTGCTGCGCAGCCGAGAGCCCGTGACCCAGGCCTTCGCCGCCTTGCGCGGAAGAGGCGGCAGGAGAGCCCTCACCCCGGCCCTCTCCCGTCGACGTGAGAGTGGGGGTCGACAGTGCATGCGCGAGATCGGAGACCGGAATCGGCCATCCCGTGAGAGGCAGCTCGATCACTCCGCTGTCGACCAGCAGCTGCACGTCGTGGCGGACCTGCACGTCTCCCGGGGCGAGCCAGGGTTCGCCGGCCGGCACCGGCGTCGATGCGCAGGCGAGGAGTACGGCGGTCGCCAGACGGCTCGCCATATCGGCGTTCACACGAATCATGGAGCGATGGTACTGGCCGCGTCAGTCGGCACGCCAGCGGCGTACACGCTCGAGCAACGATCGGACGTGAGGAGGGCCCTTCGGCCAGTGGGCAGTCCGGACCGGCTCCGTGAGCGAGGTCGCGAGCTTCTTTCCCAGCTCGACGCCCCACTGGTCGAACGGATTGATGTCCCAGATGACGGATTGCACATAGACCTTGTGTTCGTACCACGCGATGAGCTTGCCCAGCGTGCGGGGCTCGAGTCGCGGCATCAGGATGACGCTCGAGGGCCGGTTGCCGGCGTGCACCTTGTGCGGCACCAGGCGCTCGATCTCCGTCGCGGCCGTCCCTTTCGCGGCGAGGTCTTCGCGGACCTGCGCCGCCGTCTGTCCGAACGCGAAGGCCTCGGCCTGGGCGAAGCAATTGGCGAGCGCGAGATCCTGATGGCTCGCGAAGCGGCTCGACCCGTTGACCGGTGCGATCAGGTCGAGCGCGACCCGCGCCGTGCCCTGGTGAAGTAGCTGGAAGAATGAATGCTGGGCATTGTTGCCCGGCTCCCCCCAGACGACATTGCCGGTCGCATAGCCGACTGGCGCACCCGCGCGCGTCACGCTCTTGCCGTTCGATTCCATCTCGAGCTGCTGCAGGTACGCCGGGAAGCGATGCAGCCGCCGGTCGTAAGGCAGCACGGCGAGCGAGTCCAGGCCGAGGAAGTCGCCGTTCCACACGCCGAGCAGGCCCATGAGCACGGGCAGGTTGCGTTCGAGCGGCGCGGTGCGGAAATGCCCGTCCATCTCGTGGCCGCCCTGGAGCAGCTGCTCGAACTGGTCCATGCCGAGCGCGAGCGCGATCGACAGGCCGACGGTCGACCAGAGCGAATACCGCCCGCCGACCCAGTCCCACATCGTGAAACGCGACGCGGGCGCGATGCCGAAGGTGTCCATCGCGGCGTGATTGGTCGACACCGCGACGAAATGATGCGGAATCGCCTTCTCGCCCAACTCGCCTGTCAGCCACTCGCGCGCGGCGCTCGCGTTGGTGAGCGTCTCCTGCGTCGTGAAGGTCTTGGAACACACCACGAACAGGGTCGTCGCAGGGTGGGTGCGCTCGAGCGCATCGGCGAGTTCCACGCCGTCGACGTTCGAGACTGTGTGGAGCCGGATCGCACGGTTGCGGTACCGCGCCAGCGCCTCGGTCGCCATCACGATTCCAAGGTCGGACCCGCCGATGCCGATGTTCACGACGTCGGTGAAGCGCGAGCCCGTGAAACCGAGGATCCGGCCCTGGTGCACGCCGTTCACGAACTCGCGCATCTTCGCGACCTGTTCGCGGACTTCGGGCATCACGTCGACGCCGTCGGCCTGCATCGGGCGGTCGGCGCGGTTGCGCAACGCCATGTGCATGGCTGCGCGACGCTCGGTGTGGTTGACGGGCTCGCCCGCGAACAATGCCTCGATGCGCGCGGGCAGTTCGCAGGCGCGCGCGAGCACGAACAGCAGCCGCATCGTCTCCGCGCAGACCCGCTGTCGAGAGTAGTCGTAGAGCAAGTCCGGCGTTTCGAGGCTGAACGCGTCGAACCGACGGTCGGCGTCGGCCGCGAACAGGTCGCGCAGGTGCAGCGTCGAGGCCTGCCGCGCGTGTGCCGCGAGTGCCTGCCAGGCCGGGAGATCGGTGCGTTGGGCCGTCATGCCGCGAGCTTAAACGTCCGTGCGCGTGCTCGCCATCGGCAGGCCGGGGTCGGCGCAGCCCGCCCCGCTCGCTAGCCGAGATTGACGACCTGCGGGTTTGCGGGCTCACCGTCCCTGTAGTACTCGAGGTACCAGTCGACGAACGCGCGAATGCCCGTTTCGACGGTCGTGGCCGGCGTGTAACCCACGTCCCGAGTCAGGTCGTCGATGTCGGCCCAGGTGTCGGGCACGTCGCCTGCCTGCAGCGGCAGCAGGTTCATCTCCGCCTTGCGGCCGAGGCATTCCTCGAGCGTGCGGATGTACTCGAGCAGCTCGACGGGGCGATTGTTGCCGATGTTGTAGAGCCGGTACGGCGCCATGCTCGAGGCCGGGTCGGGCGCGTCGCTGTCCCAGTCCCGGTTCGGCTGCGCGACCCGATCGCACGCCCGCACGACGCCCTGCGCGATGTCACCCACGTAGGTGAAGTCGCGGCGGTGGTGGCCGTGGTTGAAGACGTCGATCGGCTTGCCCGCGAGGATGTTGCGCGTGAACAGGAACAGCGCCATGTCGGGCCGGCCCCAGGGACCGTACACCGTGAAGAAGCGCAGCCCCGTGACGGGCAGCCCGTACAGGTGCGCGTAGGTGTGGGCCATCAACTCGTTCGCCTTCTTCGTCGCTGCATAGAACGAGAGCGGATGGTCGACGTTCTGGTGCACGGAGAACGGCATGTGCGTATTCAAGCCGTAGACCGAGCTGGTCGACGCGTAGACGAGGTGCTGCACACCGTGGTGGCGGCACCCCTCGAGCACGTTGGCCGTCCCCACGACGTTGCTGTCGACGTACGCGAGCGGATTCTGGATCGAATAGCGCACGCCGGCCTGCGCACCCAGGTGAATCACGCGGTCGAACTTCTCGCGGGCGAACAGCTGCGCCATGCCGGCGCGATCCGCGAGGTCGAGCCGGACGAACCGGAACGTGCCGCTGGCCTGCAGGCGCTCGAGCCGTGCCTGCTTGAGCCGGACGTCGTAATAGTCATTGAGGTTGTCGAGGCCAACCACGTGGTCGCCGCGCTCGAGCAGCAGCGTGGAGGTGTGGTAGCCGATGAACCCGGCCGCGCCGGTCACGAGAAGTTTCATGGGGAAGTGGCAGCCAGCCGGATCGAGTGGACACCAACCACTTCATCAAAGCCTGCCATCGACCTCGTCCGCCTTGAACAGGTATTTGATGTCGTAGAGCACGTGGTTCTTGCGGGCCAGCGCACGGATCTTCGCGATGCCCATCTCGCGGAACTGGCGGTGCGCCACGCCGAGCACGATCGCGTCGTAGGTTCCCGGCTTTACGCGCTTGACGGGCCGCAGGTCGTATTCGTGCTCGGCGGCGTCCGGGTCGGCCCACGGATCGTAGACGTCGACCTTCGCGCCGTACTTGTCGAGCTCGCGCACCACGTCGACGATCTTCGAGTTGCGCACGTCCGGGCAGTTTTCCTTGAAGGTCAGGCCCATGACGAGGATCCGCGAGTCCCGGACCTGGATCCGGCGACGGATCATGAGCTGCGTCACCTGCTGGGCGACGTAGATGCCCATGTTGTCGTTGATGCGACGCCCCGCGAGGATCATCTCGGGGTGATACCCGATCGCCTGCGCCTTGTGCGTCAGGTAGTACGGGTCGACGCCGATGCAATGTCCGCCGACGAGACCCGGCCGGAACGGCAGGAAGTTCCACTTGCTGCCGGCGGCGAGCAGCACTTCTTCCGTATCGATGCCGAGCCGGTTGAAGATCAGCGCCAGCTCGTTGATCAGGGCGATGTTGACGTCGCGCTGCGTGTTCTCGATGACCTTCGCGGCCTCGGCCACCTTGATGCTGGAGGCCTTGTGGGTGCCCACGCGGACGATCGAGCGATAAAGCGAGTCGACGAACTCGGCCACCGCCGGCGTCGAACCCGAAGTCACCTTCTTGATCGTCGTGACGCGGTGCTCCTTGTCGCCGGGGTTGATGCGTTCCGGGCTGTAGCCCGCGAAGAAATCGCGATTGAAGCGCAGGCCCGACGCCTGCTCGAGGATCGGCACGCAGATCTCCTCGGTGCAGCCCGGGTACACCGTCGACTCGTAGACGACCACATCACCCTTCTTGAGCACCTTGCCCACCGACCCGCTCGCGCGCACCAGCGGCGTCAGGTCGGGTCGCTTGTACTCGTCGATCGGCGTCGGGACGGTGACGATGAAGACGCGGCAGCCGGCAAGGTCCTCGAGGTCGGAAGTGAACGAGAGTTTCGCGGCTTCGGCGAGCTCGGCCGCGTCGACTTCGAGCGTGCTGTCGGCGCCGCGACGCAGCTCGGCGATGCGACCGGGCTTGACGTCGAAGCCGACGGTCCGGAACCGCTTGCCGAACTCAACGGCCAGCGGCAGGCCGACATAGCCCAGGCCGACGATGCCGAGCTGCAGGTTGCGAAGATTCGTTTTTGCCACGGGGCCCGCTGCTGACGCTGTACTGCCCGACGCCCGGGTGCGCAAGGATGCCACGATTCGTAACCCGTATTTGAGACGGCGGTCAAAGCCCGGCGGTCGCCGACATCAGCGCCGCGAGTCCCACCAGGGTCATGACGACGAAGTACGGCAGTGCCATCCAGGCCATCGTTCCGTAGCCGAGCCGGATCAGCGGCGCCAGCGTCGAGGTGAGCAGGAACAGGAACGCGGCCTGGCCGTTCGGTGTCGCGACGCTCGGGATGTTCGTCCCGGTGTTGATCGCCACCGCGAGCCATTCGAACTGCTCGCGAGTGACCGCTCCCTGCAGGAACGCCGCCTTCACTTCGGTGATGTAGATGCTCGCCACGAAGACGTTGTCGCTGATGGCCGAGAGCACCCCCGACGCGAGGTAGAGCATCGTTGCCTGCGCCTGCCCCTCGAGCGCGAGCACCTGGGCGATGACCGGCTCGAACAGGTGCTGGTCGTGGATCACCGCGACGATCGCGAAGAACACGACCAGCAGCGCGGTGAAGGGCAGCGCGGCCTCGAACGCCTTGCCGATGCGATGCTCCTCGATGACCCCCGTGAAGGTCGTCGCCAGGATGATCACGAGCAGGCCGATCAGGCCGACCTCGGCCACGTGAAAGGCCAGCGCCAGCACCAGCAGCAGCGCTACGGCTCCCTGCACCAGCAGGCTCTGCCGATCGCGGGGCGTGGCGCGAGCCGCACGTTCGCGCGCGTAGTCCTCGAGCACGGCGCGCGTTGCCTCCGGCAGCGGCGTTCCGTAACCGAACCAGCCGCAGCGCTCGACGACCCAGCAGGTGGCCAGCCCCGCGGCCGCGACCGGAATCGACACGGGCGCGACGGCCAGGAAGAACTCGACGAAATTCCACTCGGCGTGCTGGGCGATCAGCAGGTTCTGCGGCTCCCCGACCTGAGTCATCACGCCGCCGATCGCGGTGCCGACGGCGCCGTGCATCATCAGCGACCGCAGGAATCCGCGGAAACCGTCCAGGTTCTCACGGTGCAGCGACTGCACCTCCTCGTCCGTCGCGGCATCGTGATGCAACCCCACGAGTGTCTTGCCCGAGGCGAACCGGTGGAAGACTTCGTAGAACCCCATGCCGACGGTCACTGCCACCGCGATCACGGTGAGCGCATCGAGGAACGCCGAGAGCAATGCCGTCGCCGCACAGAAGGTGACCGCGAGCCACTCGCGCGCGCGGACGCGCAGGATCACATGCGTGAAAACGTACAACAGCAGGTCGCGCAGGAAATAGATTCCGGCCACCATGAACATCAGCAGCAGGATGACCGGGAATGCCTGCGTGACTTCCTCGTAGACGCCCTCGGCGCTCGTGAGTCCGATCAGCACGGCCTCGATCGCGAGCAGGCCGCCGGGCTGCAGGGGGTAGCAGCGCAGGGCCATCGCGAGGGTGACGATGAACTGCGCGAGAAGGACCCATCCGGTGACGACCGGCCCGAACGTCGCCATGAGTATCGGGTTGGCCACGAGGAAGCCCACGACCGCGAGCTTGTACCAGCCCGGCGACTCGCCCATGAATGCCCGGCCGAAGGTCTGCGACAGCGTCGTGGCCTGAGTCATGCGGGCGTGGCAGCGGATTCCGGCACGGCAGCCGGCGCCGGCTCGAAGCGGCGCCATGCGGTCTTGCCGCCACTCGCCTTGTCGAGCAGCGAGAGCAGCGCCTCGTGCGCGGCGATTTCCGCCGGACTCGCACGACGCACGAGCAGCGAGCCCGCCTCAGGGCGCGATGCATGTCGCGCCGTCGCGGACTGGTCTGCGTGGGCGATCGACAGGTCGTCGTCGAGCGTGAGTGCCCCCTGCCCGCCGGTCATGGCCAGGTAGACCTCGAGCAGCAGGTCGGCGTCGAGCAGCGCCCCGTGCAGGTCGCGGTGCGAGTTGTCGATCGAATATCGCTTGCACAGCGCGTCGAGGCTGTTGCGCTGGCCGGGGTGCATCTGCCGGGCGAGCGCGAGCGTATCGAGGACGCTGCAGACTTCGCGCGTGGTCAGGCATCGGCCGTCGGGCGAGCCTGCAGCCATCCGCGCGAGCTCGGCATCCAGGAAGGCGACGTCGAACGGCGCGTTGTGGATGACCAGCTCGGCACCGGCCACGAATTCGCGCAGGTCCGCGAACACGTCGGCAAATCGCGGCTGCCCGCTCAGGAACTGAGTCGTCAGGCCGTGGACCTGCGCGGCACCGGCGTCGATGTCACGGTCGGGGCAGAGGTAGCGGTGAAACTGCCGGCCCGTGCGCCGCCGGTTGACGATCTCGATGGCGCCGATCTCGATGATCCGGTGCCCCAGCTCCGGCTCGAGGCCCGTGGTTTCCGTGTCGAAGACGATCTGGCGCATGGCAGCAAGTGAATGGCGAACGCAAGTAAATGGCGAACAGTGATCAGTGAATGGCAGGAAGCGCGGATCCCATGACTCCAACCTCATCGCTTGCAGTCACGGTACGGCCTTGGTTCCGCATTCTACTCATTCACTGTTCACGAGTTACCAGCCACGTCCTGCGCCACTGCCTGCGCGAGCGCATCGACGACGTGGCGTTGTTGCTCGTCCGTGAGGTAGGGGTGCATCGGCAAGCTGATCACGCGTCGTGCGGCCGACTCGGAGTTGGGGAAGTCGCCCTCGCCGTGCCCGAGGCCCTTGAAGACGGGCTGCATGTGCAGCGCCAGCGGGTAGTGCACCGCGGTCGGCACGCCCAGCCCCTTCATTCGGGTCTCGACGATCTCGCGGCGCTCGACCTCGACCGTGTACTGGGCGAACACGCAGGTGTTGCACGACTGCACTTCGGGCGAATGCACCAGCGCCTGCGGTCCCTTGCCGAACCTGATCGCGATCAGCTCCGAGTAGCGAGCGCCCAGGCGATTGCGCGCCGCCACCTCTTCCTCGAACGCCTCGAGCTTGGCGAGCAGGATGGCGGCCTGTATCGAATCGAGTCGGCCGGTGATCCCGATCCGGGGGTGGTGATAGCGCCGGTCCTGCCCGTGGATGCGGATTTCGCGAAGCACGCGCGCGAGGTCGTCGTCGTTGGTGAAGAGCGCGCCGCCGTCCCCGTAGCAGCCGAGCGGCTTGGACGGGAAGAACGACGTCGCGCCGATGGCCGTGAGCCCACCCGACCGCATGCCCTTGTAGGTGGCGCCGAAGCTCTGGGCGGCATCCTCGATGACGGGCAGCCCGTGGTTGCAGGCGATGAGGTTGATCGCGTCGATCTCGGGGCACTGCCCGTAGAGCGAGACCGGCATGATCGCCTTCGTCTGCGGCGTGATGGCGGCCTCGAGCTGCGACGGGTCGAGATTATAGGTGCGACGATCGATGTCGACGAACACGGGCTTCGCACCGAGCAGTGCGATCACCTCCGCGGTGGCAAAGAAGGTGAAGGGGACCGTGATCACCTCGTCGCCGGGGCCGATGCCGTACGCCATCAGCGCCATCATCAGTGCGTCGGTTCCGCTCGCGACCCCGACGCAATGACGCGTGCCGACATACTCCGCGAGGCGCTGCTCGAGCTCGGCGACTTCGGGCCCCATCACGTACTGGCCGTGCTCGAGAACCCGGGAAATCCTTGCGTCTATCGCCGGCTTCAGTTGCCGATACTGGGTCTTGAGATCGATGAAATCCATGGGTGCCGTGGCCGGGCTCGGGATTGCGCTAGTGTACGAGCCGCGGGCGCCAGGTGGACAGTCGGGCGCGATCGACCCGTTCCGGGCCCGAGACCTTCCCGAACGACTCACTATTCACGTTCACCAGTCACTTCTCCCTGTCGCTTCCCTCACGCCGAGATTCGCGAGCTCGTCGGCGCGCTCGTTGCCGGCATCGCCGGTGTGGCCGCGTACCCAGTGCCACTGCACGTCGTGACGCGCGATCTGTTCCTCGAGGCGCGCCCAGAGATCGGCATTCTTCACAGGCTTGTTGTCGGAGGTGCGCCAGCCGCGACGTTTCCAGGCCGGCAGCCACTCGGTGATGCCGAGCCGCACGTACTGCGAGTCGGTGAAGAGCTGCACGCGAGAGCGGCGATTCAACGCGCCGAGAGCCTCGATCGCCGCAGTGAGTTCCATGCGGTTGTTGGTCGTGTGCGACTCACCGCCATAGAGTTCCTTGCGGTGGTCGCCGGATATCAGCAACGCTCCCCAGCCTCCGGGACCGGGATTGCCCTTGCACGCGCCGTCGGTGTAGACGATCACGTTGCCGATAGACAATCGCTGCTTGCGCGATTCGTCGCTCCCCTGCGCCAACGCGGACGTCGAGGCGGAGGTCACGCCGCCTGCCTGGTCGTCGGTTTGGGAGCGCTGCCGACGAGGACCGGGCGCGCCGACCACGCAGGCCTGATCGGCGTCACGGCATGCACGCGCTTGCGTGCCTTCAGCAGGTACGCCCCGGCGAGCGGCGCAGCCAGCATCGGGCCCTGCTGCTCGAGCCAGCTGTCCGGGCGCAGGCCGAACATGCGCTGGGTCCACGGGGGTGCGAACAGGTAGCGGCGAGCGCCGACGATTTCGAACCCGAGCAGACTCAGCCAGTCACGCGTCCGGCGTTCGCTCATCATACGCAGCGCGTGCGGCGGAAACCGGTTGCGTGCGACGAAGTGGCGCGCGCCCCACGGGCCCCACGGACTGAACGCGCAGATCACGACGTTGCCCTCCCCCACGAGCACGCGATCGACCTCGCGCAGGACCTGGTGCGGGCGTGCCGCGTGCTCGAGTGTGTGCGGGAGCAGCACGGCTTCGACGGAATTGGTCGCGATGGGCAGCGAGTCGAACTGGGCACGGATCGCCCGGGGCCCGCTCGCGTCCGGAGCGACCAGGCGGCGGTGCTGCGTGCGGGCACCCGCGCAGAGGTCCACGCCGTCGCCCCAACGGCCGACTTGCAGCAGCTCGAAGCCTACGACGTCGGCGAGCTCGTCCCGCAGCAGCCGGGCCTCGAGGTCGAGCACCGCGCGGCCGAGCGGGGTCTCGAGCCAGCGGTCGGCCAGGGTGGAGTCGACGGTGTTCACGGACGCTAAGGATAACGGCAAGTCCCTGTCCGGCGATGAAAAACGTGTGCCACGTTCTGGCAATTTCGGCCCCGAACCGCTCTAATACGCGCGCCCGGACCCATGGGCGGCGATCGGACCGCAACAGGAGTTCCTGGACGAATGCTGCAGGTGAGCCCGGTACGGGCATTCTCGGACAACTACATCTGGCTGATCCGCCCTCCGGCAGACCCCGGTGGCGCGGTCGTGGTAGATCCGGGTGACGACCGCCCCGTGGAGCAGGCCCTGGAACGAGAGGGACTTCGCTTGCGCGCGATCCTCGTCACTCATCACCACCCCGACCATGTCGGCGGTGTCGCAGCGCTGGCGGCTCGGCACGGCGCCCGGGTGTACGGGCCGGCGCGCGAGAAAATGCCCTGCGACGTCATCGCAGTCGACGACGCCGGCAGGGCGGATCTCGGCGACCTGGGACTGCGGTTCGACGTGATGGCGGTACCCGGGCACACGCTCGGCCACGTCGCATACGTGGGCCACGACGCCCTGTTCTGCGGCGATACGCTTTTCAGCGCCGGCTGCGGGCGCCTGTTCGAGGGAACGCCCACCCAGATGCTCGCGTCACTCGAACGCATGTCTGCGCTGCCGGCTTCGACCGCCGTTTTCTGCGGCCACGAATACACGCTGGCCAATCTGCGCTTTGCACGCGCGGTCGAGCCCGCGAATGCCGAAATCTCCGCGTCCCTCGAGCGCGTGTCGCGGCAGCGCGAGCGTGACGAGACGACGTTGCCGTCCACGATCGGGGCCGAACGACGCATCAATCCCTTCCTGCGCTCGCGCGAGCCGGCGGTGCGGGAAGCTGCCGAGCGGCACGCCGGCCGTACGCTCGCCGAGCCGGTCGAGGTCTTCGCCGAGGTTCGCTCCTGGAAGGACGGTTTCCGGTGACGCTGCGCTTCACGCGCGCCGCCGTTGCCGTCGTCCTGGTCGGCGTGCTCGGAGTGCTCGGGGGCTGCGCGACGACCGGGGGCGACGGCGCCTACTCGAGCCTGCCGCCGGCGCCGCCGTTTCCGGCGAACCGACCGCCCCACGACCGGAAAACAGTCACCGTCCCGGGCCTTGCCCTTCCCAGCCCCGTCGACCCGTCCGAGCGGCATCCCGGACAGTATGTCGACCTGCTCGAGCGCATCCGGGACGGATACGCGCTGCCCGACGTGCAGCACTTCGCGGTCGATCGCGAGCTCGAAGCGTACCGCAGCAACCCCGAGTTCCTCGACCGCACGTTCAAGCGCGGGTCGCGCTACCTCTACTACATCGTCGACGAGATCGAGAAGCGCGGCATGCCGCTCGAACTCGCGCTGCTGCCGGTCGTCGAGAGTGCGTTCAACCCGGTGGCCTATTCGCGCAGCCGCGCTGCCGGGCTCTGGCAGTTCATCCCGTCGTCGGGGCGTCACTACGGGCTCGAGCAGAACTGGTGGATCGACGAGCGGCGCGACGTCATCGAGGCGACCCAGGCGGCACTCACCTACCTGCAGTACCTGCACAACTATTTCGGCGGTGACTGGTTCCTGGCCATCGCGGCTTACAACGGCGGCGAAGGCACGGTCAGTGGCGCCGTGCGGCGCAACCGGCAGCGCGGCCTCCCCACCGACTTCTGGAGCCTCGAACTGAGGGCCGAGACCCGCAACTACGTGCCCAAGCTGCTGGCGATCAGCCGCATCGTGCGCGATCCGACCAGCTACGGACTGCAGTTCACCGCCATCGCGAACCGGCCGTACTTCGAAGTCGTCGAGCCGGACCGCCAGGTGCACCTCGGCGATGCGGCCGACCTCGCCGGCATCACGCGCGACGACATGTTCGCGCTGAACCCGGGCTACAACCGGCTGACGACACCGCCGAAGGGACCACATCGGCTCCTGCTGCCGATTTCGAACGCCTCGACGTTCCGGCAAGCCATGCTCGAGCAGGCGGCGCTCGCGGAACAGGGGAGGCTGCTGGTCGCCGCCACCGAGCCGCCCCCGGAAGTTCGCCATCGCGTGCGGCGCGGCGAGACCCTGAGCGCGATCGCGCGCAGGTACGGCGTCTCCATCGGCGCGCTGCGCGCCGCCAACGACCTCGACGGGTCGGTGATCCACCCCGGGGAATCGCTGCTCGTTCCGCAGGACGCGGGTGACGCGACGTTCGCCACGCTCGCCGCGCCGCGCGAGGACATCGCCGCGCAGCTTCCGGAGCGACAGCGGGCTTCGTCGTCCTCCGGCTCGGGTTCACGGACGCGGGTCCATGTCGTGCGTTCGGGCGATACGCTCTGGGGCGTTGCGCGCCGTTACGGCGTGAGCGTCCCGGCGCTGGCCGCCGCCAACGGTCTTTCGAGCGCTGCGGGCCTCGTCGCCGGCGCGCGACTCACCCTTCCCGGAGCACGCAGCGCAGGCACGTCGGGCGATTCCAGCCAGATGACGTACAAGGTTCGCCGCGGCGACACCCTCTCCGAGATCGCCGACCGCTTCGACGTCTCGGTGCGCCAGCTCATGACCTGGAACCGGTTGCGACAATCGTCGGCGCTGCGCACGGGCCAGCGACTCGTGCTCTACGTCGATTCGAGCCGACAAAGCGGAGGCTGACCACGTGGGATTCCTGGCTGGCAAGCGAGCCCTGATCGTCGGGCTCGCGTCGGAGCGTTCGATCGCCCACGGCATCGCGGTCGCCATGCACCGCGAAGGCGCCGAGCTCGCGTTCACGTACCAGAACGAACGGCTCAAGGAGCGGGTCGTCGAGATGGCCGATGCCCTCGGGTCGGCGGTGACGCTGCCGATGGACGTCGCGAGCGACGCCGAGATCGATGCCGCTTTCGCGGGAATCCGCGAGCGATGGGACTACCTCGACATCGTGGTGCATTCCGTCGCGTTCGCACCGCGCGAGGAGCTCGCGGGCACCTTCGTCGAGAGCACCACGCGCGACGGCTTCAGGATCGCGCACGAGATTTCGAGCTACAGCCTCACCGCTCTCGCCCGGGCCGCGCGCCCGCTGATGCAGGGCCGGGCCGGCGCCATCGTCACGCTGTCGTATCTCGGCGCCGTGCGCTCGATCCCGAGTTACAACGTGATGGGTCTCGCCAAGGCCAGTCTCGAGGCCAACGTGCGATTCCTGGCCGCCGACCTGGGGCCCTCGGGCATCCGCGTCAACGCGATCTCGGCCGGGCCCATCAAGACGCTGGCGGCCGCCGGGGTCAGCGGCTTCCGCAGGATGCTGGCACAGGTCGCGTCGGCGACACCCTTGCGGCGCAATGTCTCGACCGAGGAAGTGGGCAACGCCGCGGCATTCCTTTGCTCCGACCTGGCCTCGGGCATCACCGGCGAAGTGCTGTACGTCGACGCCGGCTACAGTCACGTCGGGATGAGCTTCCCGGACGAGAAGTGAGTAGTGGATGGTGAGCCGAGACTCCGAAACCGCTCGTCCTCACCGTTCACTGCCGCTCACTGGTCGCTCGCGAACAGTTTCTCGTTGCGCTTTATCTTCGCCGTACGCCTGAGTTCGTCCAGGTATGCCGCGTATTCGACCGACGCGTTCAGTTGCGCCGTCTGCTGCGCACGCAGCCGCAGGTCCTCGGCCACGTTCGTGCCGGCGAAGCTGCCGGGGCGTACGTTCGTCACGACGAACACTGCCTGGTCGCCCGAGGCCAGGGTCGTGACGCCGACGCTGGGCCGATCGGCTGCGGCCGGCCGCGGTGCCTGGAAGATCGCCTTGATCAGCTCGGGCGAAAGCGGCGCGCCACTCGCGTCGGCCGGCCCCTGGCGCGTGACGGTCTGCGGTGCGGTCGCGGTCGCGCCGATCGCGGCGACCGCCGCGGCAAACGTCGATGCCTTTCCGTCACGCACGCGCTCGACCAGCGCCGCCGCGGCGTCTTCGGCCGCCTTGCGCGCCGCCTCCTCGCGCAGCAGCTGCATCACGGCGTCGGCGACTTCGGTGAGCGGACGCTGCCGGGAGGGTTTGTGGTCCGTCACGCGCAGCACCACCACGGCTTCGTCACCGAGCGCGATCGGTGCGCTGTTCTGGCGATCCTGCAGCACGTCGCTGGCGAACGCCGCATCGATCACCTTGCGATCGTTGCCGAGCGCGCCGCCGCCCTGCCGGGTGAAGCCTTCGATCGTCTGCAGCGGCAAGCCGAGATTCTTCGCCACGCTGTCGAGTTCGCTCAGGGCCGCGAACGATTCATCGGCGAGCTGCGTCGACTTCTCGTAGAACACGTTCTGCGCCTGCTCGCGCCGGAATTCGGGCTCGAGCTCTGCGCGCATCTCCTCGAAGCTGCGCACGCGCGGCGTCTCGACATCCTCGAGCTTCAGGACGTGGTAGCCGAACTGGGTCTTCACCGGGCCGCGAATCTCGCCTTTCTGCATCGAATACAGCGCATCCGCGAATTCCTTGACATACGATTCGCGCGTCGCCCACCCGAGGTCGCCGCCCGCCTCCTTCGAGCCGGGATCGTCGGAATGCGCGCGTGCCAGCGCGGCGAAATCCTCGCCCGCCTTCGCGCGTGCCGCGAGGTCGTCCGCCTTCTTGCGTGCGGCCGCGTCGTCGGACCCGGTCTCGACGAGGATGTGACTCGCCTTGCGCCGCTCGGGCAGCTCGTTGCGCGCAGCGTTCTCCTCGTAGAACTTGCGCAGACCTTCCTCCGTGACGGAGAGGCCGGCCGCGATCTCGGCGAGGTCGAGCTTGATGTATTGCAGCGACAGCGTCTCCGGCGTCATGAACTGCGAGAGATTCTTCTGGTAATAGGACGACACCTGCTCCGGGGTCACGGACACCTGGTCAGCGTAAGCCGATGCCGGAATCACTGCATAGGACACGTCTCGGGTCTCGCCTTCGAGCTCGATCCGCCGGCGCAGTTCGCCCGGCGTCACGAACGAGGAGGC
>CAVQQX010000022.1:0-14794 GCA_963714645.1 uncultured Gammaproteobacteria bacterium | reverse complement strand
TTTTCCACTGGCTGACCTATGGCGGGCAGAGCGGCGTCATGCCGCCCTTCGCCGATACGATCACCGAGGACGAGCGCTGGGATCTCATCAACTATCTCACTGTTCTTTCGAACTCCAATCAGTCGCGCTTTCTCGGCCCCAAGGGCGTCATCCAATGGCTGGTCGCGCCCAACTTCGGCTCGACGACCCCAAGGGCGAGATCGTCGACGTCCAGAAGCTGCGCGGCGTGCCGACGCTCGTCTCCTTCGCGCGCTGCAAGCCGGAGGATGCGGACTTCGCCGACCGTGTCGCGAGCCTGACGGCGGCCGCCGAGACGGTGAAGGCGATGGGCGCGCATCACGTCGCCGATTATTTCGGCGAGTGTCCGGTCGATCGCCAATGCGCTGACGCCAGTCATGCGGAAGCCGTCGAGCTCACCCTATTCGATCATCAACCATTATCTCGACGAGCCGGTGATCAATGAAATCCCGGAAGGTCACTTCCTGATCGACCGCTCCGGCTATATCCGCGCCCGCTTCCGTCACTTTGCGGCGGATGACGCCAGTCTCGCTCTGCTGAAGGCGCAGATCGCGCTGACCGCTTCCGAGCCCGTCGTCTATGTCTCGCCGCATCAGCACTGAGTGGGCGCACGTCATTCGTCGCAGGGTCGCGATGCGGCGGACGAAGCCTCGAGGCTTCGCCGAGGAGAATGCGACGCAATGCTCTGCCGACGATGCGGTCGGCCACGCAAGGGAGAACGAGATGATCATCAAGCGGCGTGATCTATTGGCGGAGCAAGACCAACCTACGAAGTACAGGACATGCCCGGCTACGAGAAGATCAGCCCGCGGCCGGCACACTGCCCGACCACGATCGTGCACGGCTGGCGCGACGAGGTGATCCCGGTCGACAACAGCCTGCGCTATGCGCGGGAGCAGAAGGCCACGCTGCACGTGCTCGACTCCGACCATCGGCTGCTCGACCAGATTCGCGCCATCAACCACTTCTTCGCCTACTTCCTGTTCCAGATCGACGAGTTCCTGTAGGAAGTGGCCAGTGGATAGTGATTGAGCCCGGGCTTCGACGATAGCATGGGACCACGCTGGAACTCGCTGAGCCTTGACTGGCTATGCGGCGTATGGCGAACGCGCCGACCACCGCCAACCGCACACTCGCCTGCATCCGCGAGATGTTCAACCTGACCGAAGTGTGGGGCTATCGACCGGACGGCTCCAATCCTTGCCGGCATGTACCGAAGTATCCCGAGAAGGGACCGAAGTATCCCGAGAAGGGCAAGACGCGCTACATCACCGACGAGGAACCGGCACGCATCTATGCCTACCTTGACCGGGCGGACGCCGAGGGGCTGGAGCATCCGTTGCTGACGCTGGCCGTCCGCCTCCAGTTCGAGTTTGCCGCGCGCATGTTGGAGGTCCTGCGGCTCGAATGGGAGTGGGTGGATTTCGATAACCGTAGAGTAGAGTCGTCTGGCCGGAAAGCAAGACCGGCGGCATTTCCAACCCGATGAGCGAGGTCGCATTCGGGCTGTTGTCCAACGCCTACCGCATCGAGGGCTCGCGCTACGTGTGCCCTGGCATCTTCGATAGCGGGTTGCCCATGCCGGAGGGCACTTGCGTCAACGGCTGGGTGTCCGTGAAGATCGGCATGGCCCTGACCGCCCACAAGACCGCGGCGATGTTCATGCGCTACGTGCACGCGGAGGACGACCCCGGTACGGGCGGCGGCGGAGAAGGTCGCCACCCTGCGCCAGGAGACCGTCGGCGGCATTACCGTGACGCCGCCGTAGGCGGCTTCTCGGGCCACGGCCGTTGCCGGTGGAAGCCGGACGAGCTTGGGCAACTACCGCCCCTTCCGGCACCGTAAGGAGTCCTCTCGGGCGATTCCGCCGGGTACGAAGCGGGCGGCGGGCCAATCCGCCCAAAGCAGCCCTCCGGCGAAGGGGTGAGGGCGGCTCCCGATGGACGCGGCGGACTAACCAACTTGCTAAAATTAACCTACTAGGTTATCATTCGCATGGAGAAGTGGACACCCCATTGCAAGCTGCCGGTGGTCAAGGCGCTGGTCGAGACCGGCAAGGTCAGAGCCACCTTCACGGCGCTGGCCGGCGGTGCGGCCCTGGGTCTGGATTTCGAGGGGATGGTCGGCGTCGTCATGGCGCTGACGCCTCAGGACTTCCACAAGAGCATGACCACACACGCCGATCACCGTATCTGGCAGGACGTGTACCGCCCCATGACCGAGGTCGGTGAGGTCTACTTGAAACTGACGGTCATCGACGACGTGCTGATCGTGTCCTTCAAGGAGCTGTGACCATGAAATGCCCTGCCTGTGGAGCCGCCGAGCTGGTGCGCGACACCCGCAATATGCCGTACACCTACAAGGGCGAAACGACCACCATTCCAGACGTGGTGGGCGACTTTTGCCCGGCCTGCGGTGAAGTCGTCATGGATATGGCCGCGGGAATTCGCCACAGTGCGGCGATGCTGGCGTTCAACAAACAAGTGAACGCGTCAATCGTCGATCCTGCATTCATCGTCAACGTTCGCAAAAAGCTCGCGCTGGATCAGCGCGAGGCGGCCGAGATTTTCGGCGGCGGCATTAACGCATTCTCGCGTTACGAGAACGGCAAGACCCGGCCACCGCTGGCGCTGGTTAAACTGCTCAAGGTTCTGGATCGTCACCCTGAGCTGTTGGAGGAAATCAAGACTGGGCGATTCTCAAGCCCGACCGCTTGAGCGTCATCACGAATACCCGTCGCATCGCGCCGGCGCAACGACGCCGGCATCAACTACACATCAGGTGGGGGATCTTGAGACTGCTCACCGGCGTTCGTGGATCGCGCGCGCCGAGAGCCGGTCGACCTGGCCCGGCGCGACCAGCGAGAGCCAGCGCGCGAGCCGCCCGCGACCTGACGTGAGCAGCAGGCGACGACGGTGCGCGATCGCATCGATCATCAGCTCCGCGCAGCGTTCCGCCGTCATGATCGCCGAGTCCGCCATCGGGTTCTGCCCGAGCGGCTTGCCGTCGGCGCCGAGCGCGCGCTTGTGGATTTCCGAGACGACGAAGTCGGGGCACACGACGGTGACCGAGACGCCCCGCAGCGCGAGCTCTACACGCAGCGAGTCGAAGAAACCCACGACCGCGTGCTTCGCCGCGGCGTAACCGGTGCGAGTCGGCACGCCGATCAGGCCCGCCATGCTCGAGAGCGCCACGAGACGACCTTGCGAGCGCTCGAGGTGCGGCCGCGCGTAGTACGTCGGGTAGACGCTGCCGAGGTAGTTGAGACGCATCAGCCGTTCGAAGATGGTCGTGTCGGCGATCTCGTCGAGGCGCGCCCACATCGTGCCGCCCGCACCGTTCACCAGCACGTCGATGCACCCGAACGCAGCGACGGTCGACTCGACGAGGTTGCGGCACGCGGCTTCATCGGTCACGTCGGTCGGCACGACCAGTACCTGCGCCGCACCGAGGCCACGGCATTCGTGGGCCAAAGTCTCGAGCCGGTCACGCGCACGCGCGGCCAGCACCAGGCGCGGTCGCTGCGGCGCGAGCGCGCGACAGAATGCGCGGCCGATGCCTTCCGAGGCACCCGTCACGATCACGACGCGGTCGTCGAACTCGCCCATGTCCGCATCCCCCCTGGGTTAGAATCGCGACCCGGGTCAACGCCATCCCGGAGATTCCCATGACTACCGCCGCCAGGGCCGCTGCCCGTCGATTATCGCTCGCCGGCTTCGTGGCGGTCGCCGTCGTTGCCTGCAGCGCCCCGGCGCCCGAACCGCAGGACGAGGAAGAGGCGCCGGCGCTCGGCCGCGACACCGACGAGACGGTGTTCGACGACATGCTCGAGACCAAGGACCGGGCCCGTGCCGTCGAGGGCACGGTGATGCAGCAGAAGAGGGACCTCGACGCCGCGATCGAGGCTTCGTCGACGGGCGAGGAAGCGGGGTCCGAGGAGTGAACACGCGGCCGCCCCCGCCCCGGGTCCGACCTTAGTCGCCGGCCTGCGCCCTTGCAGCGCCTCCCGGAACCCGAACTCATGGACGAGGTCGAGCAGGCGCAGGCCTATGCGCTCGCCGATTTCGCCGAACCCAACGAACGCTTCGTGACGTACTTCGAGGCCGCCTGTCCCGGGTTGACGCGCGGCGCCGTACTCGACCTCGGCTGTGGTCCGGGCGACATCGTGCTGCGACTCGCGCGGCGCCGCCCCGGCCTGGTCGTGCACGGCCTCGACGGCTCGGCCGCGATGCTGCAGTGCGCGGCGGAACGCCTGCGCCAGGCGCCCGAACTCGCGGGGCGCGTCCGGTTCGTGCACGGGCTGCTGCCGGGGGCCGCGCTGCCGCTGCCACGCTACCAGGCGGTGACGAGCAACAGCCTGCTGCATCACCTGCACGAACCGCGGCATTTCTGGCAGGCGGTTTGCGAGGCCGGTGCGCCCGGCGCGGCCGTCGTCGTGATGGACCTCTTCCGGCCGCCCTCGACCGACGCCGCCCGCGCGATCGTCGAGCAGTACGCGGGCGGCGAACCCGACGTGTTGCGGCACGACTTCTTCGCATCGCTCTGTGCCGCCTTCGAACCCGGCGAGATCGAGCAGCAGCTCGCCGCTGCAGGGCTCGATGCATTGGACGTGCGCGCGGTTTCCGACCGGCACGTGCTCGTCACGGGACAGCTGCCCGCGCGATGAGCGATTACTCCGCGTTCGAGCGGCTGGCCCTGCCGATCGTGCGCTCGCTGGTCGCGCTCTGGGTGCGTCCGTCCGTGCTGCCGGACGACGTGCGCGCACGGGTGGCGAGCGACCGTCCCGTCGTCTATGCGCTCGAGAAGCGCAGCGTCGTCGACCTGGCGGTGCTCGAGCACGTCTGCCTCGAGCGGCGGCTGCCGGACCCGCACCTGCCCCTCGGGCCGGCGAAAGTGCTGCCGGACTCGCTGGTGTTCCTCGATCGGCGCACCGGGTTCTTCGGCCAGCGCATCGACCGGCGCATGCCGGACGCCTTGCGTGCGCTGAGTGCGGCTGCGGCCGCGGACCTCAGGTTCGATGCCGACATCGTGCCCGTGAGCCTGTTCTGGGGCCGTGCGCCGGGACGCGAACGCTCCTGGGTCCGGTTGTTGTTCGCGGAGGACTGGGATATCGCGGGACGTTTCCGCCGACTGCTGTCGCTGCTGATCAACGGTCGCAACCTGCTCGTGCTGGTCGGCGAGCCGATGCCGCTGCAGCCGGCCCTCGCCGGGACTCGCGGGCTGCCACGGGGTCCGCGCCGGCTCTGGCGGCAGCTGCGGGTGCAGTTCCGCCACCAGCGCGCGGCCACCATCGGGCCCGACCTCTCGCACCGGCGCACGATCGTCGCGGAAGTCCTGCGCACCAAGGCCGTGCGCGACGCCGCACGCCGCGACGCCGCGGCGCGCGGGGTCGACCGCCGCGAGGCGCTCGAGCTCGCGCGCAGCCAGGCCTACGAGATCGCGGCCAATTACTCGCACGCCTTCATCGTCTTCCTGTCTGGGCTGCTCGGCCGGCTCTGGAACCGGCTGTACGACGGTGTCGAGCTCGCGAACTTCTCGAGCCTGCAGTCGGTGGACGAGGGCAGCGAGATCGTCTACGTGCCCTGCCACCGCAGCCACATGGATTACCTGCTGCTCTCCTACGTGGTCTATCACAAGGGATACGCGGTGCCGCACATCGCGGCGGGGATCAACCTCAACATGCCCGTCGTGGGCCCGCTGCTGCGCCTCGGAGGCGCGTTCTTCCTGCGACGCAGCTTCGGCGGCAACCCGACCTACTCGGCAGTGTTCACGCACTACCTGGGCGCGATCCTCGCGCGCGGCCACTCGCTCGAGTATTTCATCGAGGGCGGGCGCAGTCGCACGGGACGGCTGCTGCAGCCGAAGACCGGGATGCTGTCGATGACGGTCCGCGGCTACGTGCGCAACCCCGTGCGCCCGGTCGTCTTCGTGCCCGTCTACTTCGGCTACGAGCGGCTGGTGGAGGCGCGGACCTACGTCGGCGAGCTCTCCGGACGGCCGAAGGAGAAGGAATCGGTCATCGGCATGGTGCGCACGCTGCCGGAGCTCCGCAGCCGGTTCGGCAAGGTCTACGTGAGCTTCGGCGACCCGTTGCCGCTCACCGACCTGCTGCACGAGCACGCGCCCGGCTGGGCCGCGCAGGCCGCTTCGGAAGACAAGCCCGCGTGGCTCGCGCCGCTCTGCCGCGACCTGGCGCGTCGCATCATGACCAACATCAACGCTGCGGCCTGCGTCACGCCGGTCAACCTGATCGGCATGGTGCTGCTCGCGACGCCGCGCCAGAGCATGGGCGAGGCCGACCTCGTGCGGCAGCTCGAGCTCTACGCCTCGCTGCTGCGGCAGGCGCCGTATTCGCCCCGCACCTGGGTCACGCCGCTCGACGGCCAGACGATGATCCGTCACGGGGAGTCGCTGCGCCTGCTGCGGCGCCAGGGCCATCCGCTCGGCGACGTGCTGCGTATGACGGAGGCGGACGCGGTGCTCGCGAGCTACTACCGCAACAACGTGCTGCACCTGCTGCTGCTGCCGTCGTTGCTGGCCTGCGCGTTCCTCAACAATGCCAGCGTGCCGCGCGACGACCTGCTGCGTCTCGCCGGGCGCATCTATCCGTACGTGGCCGAGGAGTATTTCCTGCGCTGGCGCGAGGACGAACTGCCGCAGGTCGTCGACGAACTGCTCGAGGACCTGCAGAACCACGGCCTGCTCACGGCGAGCGCCGACCGGTCCGCGTGGCAGCGGCCGCCTGCGGTCGCGAGCGAGGCGATGCAGCTCTCGGTGCTCGCGCGGATCAGCGTGCCGATCGTGCAGCGCTACTACCTCGCGATTTCGCTGCTGCTGCGGGCGGGCAGCGGGCGGCTGACGCGGGACGCGCTCGAGCGCCAGTGCCAGCTCACGGCGCAACGGATGTCGCTGCTCTACGAGCTCACTTCGCCCGAGTTCTTCGACCGTGCGCTGTTCGGCAACTTCATCGAGCGCCTGGTCGAACGCGGCGTGGTCGCACGCGGCGACGAGGATCGTCTCGTGTTCGACCCGGTCGTGCTCGAACCCATCGCACAGGACGCGCAGTTCGTGCTGCACGAGCAGATCCGCAACAGCATCCTGCAGATCGTGCATCGCTGAGTGCCCGCGGTGCGCCGCCCCCAAAAAAGCAGGCGCTGACCCTCGCGGGTGCGCCTGATTGGGGGAGCGGGCATGACGTGGACGTTACGCGGCTCGCTGCGCCGGCACCATTGGACGCGATCGACGGTGGCGGTAGGATCATTCCTACGCCAGCGAGCGTGTGCGTGCCGCGCAGCCGCGCCGGATACTCGACCGCGTGGCGACGCCCATGCAGGAATCCCGTGTTCCCGGGGAACCCGAGCCCACGCCGGTGGGCGGGCCGTCGCGGCCGATGAATCCCTGGATCTTGCGCAGCCTGACGGTGCTGACCGCAATCGCGCTGATCACGGGTCTCAAGTTCGCCCAGGCCGCCCTGGTGCCCGTGCTGTTCGCCGTGTTCCTGGCGCTGCTGCTGTCCCCCGCCGTCGAGATGCTGGCCCTCCGGCGCATTCCGCGCGTGGTTGCCGCGGCGTTCGTCGTGCTGGTGCTCGTGGCCGTGGTGGCCGCGGCCCTGAATGCGACCTGGCAGCCGGCGCGCGACTGGCTCGAGACGGCTCCCGCGACGCTGCAGAAGCTCGAGCGCAAGCTGCGACCGGTCACGCGCTTCATCGCGAAGGTGGAGTCCGTCTCGACCCAGGCCGAACGCATGGCGGAGCCCGGCACCGACACCCGCGAAGAGCCTGCCCAGGTCGCGCTGGAGGCCAAGGGCTTCGTGCAGAGCACGCAGGAATGGGTGCTCGCCCTCGTCAGCATGCTGTTCCTCACGTTGTTCCTGCTCGCGACCGACTTGGGAACGCTCGGCCAGCGGGCGCCGCCCGGCACGCCCTGGCAGGCCGCGGGCACGGTGTTCCTGCACGTGCGCGGCGAACTCGGCCGCTATTTCGGCGCCGTCACGCTCAGCAACCTCGTGCTGGGGATCGGCACGGCGCTCGCCATGCACTGGCTGGACATGCCGAATCCCCTGCTCTGGGGCGTCATGGCCTTCACTCTCAATTTCGTCCCGTACGCCGGCTCGGCCATCACGCTGATGCTGCTCACTGCAGTCGCGCTGGTGTCGTTCGAGGGAGTGGCGACCGCCATATCGGTGGCCGGCACGTACTTGCTGATCACGACGCTCGAAGGCCAGGTGCTGCAACCCGTGCTCGTCGGCCGCCGGCTCGAGATCAGCCCGCCGGTGGTCCTGCTCGGCCTGTGGTTCGGGGGCTGGCTGTGGGGAGTCGCGGGTGTCGCGCTCGCGATGCCGCTGCTCGTATCGGTCAAGGCCGCGGTGCAGGAGATCGAACGCAACCGGGCCCTCGGGCAGATGCAGGCCGATGCGGACACGGTCCGCGCACGCGCCACGGCCTGGCTGCGACAGAATGCGGACCGCTACCGGCGCGTGGCCCGGCCCGTCCGCCGGTCATAGCACACGGTGCTCGCGCGCAGGCAGAAGATGGGCAAAAGAAAGCGGCGGCGCCGGTCTCCATCCGTGGAGGCCCGGGCCGCCGCCGCTCGCCGGCCAGATTACTTCTGGCGAATCTCGAGGTCGTTGTCGACGTTGGTGACGCCGTTTACCGTGCGGGCGACTTCACCCGCCACCTGCTTATCGTTCGTCGAGTCGACGAAACCCGTCAACTGCACGACACCGCCCTTGGTCTCGACGTTGATCTTGTAGGCCTCGGTGCGCGAGTCCGCGATCAGCTTCGCCTTGACCTGCGTCGTGATCAGGCCGTCGTCGACCTTCTGCCCGAACGTGGACTGGTCGGCGTCGCTGACCTTGAGGTCGTTGCGAACCTCCTTCACTCCCGCGACGTCGCGGGCGACTTCGCTCGCGCGCGACTTCTGCTCCGTGGAGTCGACGAATCCGCCGAGCTGCACGACGCCACGATAGGTCTCGACGTCGATCTGGCGTGCCTTCGTGACCGGATCCTCGATCAGCGCAGCCTTGACCTTCGCCGTGACCGTGCTGTCGTCGATCACTTCGCCGGCCGACTCCTGGGTCCGCGTGGCGGAGCAGGCACCGAGGGCGAGAGCGATCATTACGAGGCCCGCGCGGGCCGCCAGGAACCTGTTCTTCATGTTGGAATCTCCTCACTTGACCGGGTTTACAGGGACGGGTCGAGATGCCGGGCGCATGCCCGCGAGCCGCGGTTCCGGCATTCCTGCGTGTTTTGACCCGCCGCGCCACTGCCGGTTTCGCCAGCACGTTGCATGTGGCCGTAGGATGTGGCCGACACCTTTGCAGCTAGTGACCCCACCGCAGTGCGGATGATGAACCGCTCGCGCCACATGACCGCGAGAGGCGATAAGTACCACCGTGGTTACGCCTGCGCACGGAAGCGCAGTACGGGCGAGCCCGGACGAATCGGCATGCCCACATACAGCCAGGGAAGGCGCTGCGGATTTCCAGACGAACGAAACAGCGCTCTGCGCCCCACCGATGCCGATCCGGCAAGGATCCTCCCGCGTGCCTTCGATGCCGACCAAGTCCCCGCACGAGCCAGACGAGCATCCGTTGCGCGTGCTTCTGGTCGAGGATTCCGACCTGCTCGTCCAGCGCATCTCCGAGCTGGTCGCGGACCTGCCGAACGTGCAGCTCGCCGGCACGGCGGCGTCCGAGTCCGACGCGATCGCCCTGCTCGAGGGGGACGATACGATCGATGCCGTCATCCTCGACCTGCAGCTGCATGCCGGCAGCGGCTTCGGCGTGCTGCGTGCGCTGCACCGGCGGCCGGGCAGCGGGCCGGCCGTGATCGTCTTCACCAACTTCGCGATCAGCGCGTACCGCGACACCGCGCTCGCGCTCGGCGCCCGCCACTTTCTCGACAAGTCGCGCGACTACGACCGGTTGCCCGCCGTGCTGCAGTCGCTCTCGCAGTCGACGCACTGAACGACCATGCCTGCCCGAGCCCGCAAGGGAAGGTGGAGCCGCTTGCGCACGCAACTGCGCATGCGCTGGAGTCGGCTGACCGACGACCAGCTGGCGGTGATCGAAGGCCGGCGCCAGCTGCTGCTCGCTAAGCTGCAGGATTCGTTCGGGGCCACGCCGGACGAAGCCGAACGGCAGGTGTCCGCGTGGGAAGACGAGGTCGTGCAGGCTGACGTGCGTCGCTCCTGATTCAGGCGCGCCGCGCCGTCGCGGAGTCGTGCGCCGGCGCGCCCCCGCTGCGTGATTCCGCGCCGGACCCTGTCGCGTGCTCGAGCGGCCCCCGCGGCACGAGCACTCGCACCTCGGTGCCGCCTTCCGGCGACCGGCCCACGGTGAGCGTGCCGCCGAGTGCGGCGATCCGGTGCTTCATGCCGACGAGTCCGTGCGCGCCCGGTCGCTGGACCGCTCCTGCGGGAATGCCGCAGCCGTCGTCGACGACGGCGAGCAGCAGGTGGTCCCCCGCCACGTCGAGCGTCACGTCGACGTGCTGCGCGAGCGCATGCCTGTGCACGTTGGTGAGCGCTTCCTGCAGCACGCGGAAGACCGCGATCGCCGTCTGTGGCGCGGCCACCGGCTCCTCCGCCGGGAAATGGCATGCGCACTCGATGCGGGCGCGCCGGCACGATTCGCCGACCTGCCAGCGCAGCGCCGCGAGCAGCCCCATGTTGTCGAGCAGCGTCGGGCGCAGCTCCTCGATCACGCGTCGCTTGAGGTCGATTCCCTGGTCGAGCACGTCGACCATGCGATCGAGGCGGGCCGCGAACGCGCGCGAGGTCGAGTCGCCCGCATGCTGGCGGACCCAGGTTGCGTCCATGCGCGCCGCGAGCAGCAGGCCGCCGAGCTCGTCGTGCAGCCCGCGCGCGAGCCGCGAGCGTTCCTGCTCCTGCACCGTCTGCAGGTGACCGTAGATTTCGTTGATCTCAGCGGTCCTGGCCACGGCCTGGCCTTCGAGTTCTTCCTTGCGTGCCGCGATCTGCGCGAGCAGCTGGGAATGCCGCCGCAGCGTCGCGGCCGCCATCAGCGACGCACCCAGCACGACCAGCACGGTGACCAGCATGCCCGCGAGGCCGATCCATCGCGCGCGAACCTGCTCGAGCAGCCATGCGTCCCGCGTCTGGCGCACGCGTGCATCCTCGTGGCGCTCGAGCCTGCGCGCGACGGAGACGAACTGTCGCAGCGGATCCGACGCCGCTTGCAGCTGCGCGAGTTCCCGCGCTGCTTCCACGCCGTGCGTTGTCTGCAGCGTCACCAGCCTCGCCGTGGCTTCCGCCTGCACGCCGGCGAGCTCGCGCAGCATGCGCGCCGTCGTGGCGATCGCGGAGCCGTCGTCGTACTGCCTGACCAGTGCCTGCGCGGTGTCGTCGATCGCGAGCCCGGTCGCGCGCAGGAGGTCGAGGCGATCCGCGCCGCCCGTGAGCAGGAAACTGCGCGACGCGAGGGAGGCTTCAGCCACCTGCTCCCGCAGCCTGCCGACCAGCGCCCGGCGCTGCATCGCGCCGTGCATCTGTTCGGACGCGTGTCGCAGGCGCTCCCGACCGGCCTCGGTCACTGCATACAGGGCGACCAAAAACACGATCGATGCAAGCGCCGTCACCGCGAATATGCGCCAGCGTTCCATGCTGCACAGAAGACCTCGGGGGACAGTGTCTGGTGCGCTGCCCGGGCTGTCCATAGGACGGGGGGCTTTCCTACAACGCCTGCCGCGCGGTGCCGACGCCCGCCGCGGGAGGCGGGCGTCATGCTGGGGTCGCCCGGAGGTAAGCCGTCCGGTTCCCCGACGCCGCAGAGGACACAACCCGATGAGCGATTTCCCGATTCCCGTGCGCTTCGGCACGTCCCTTCACGGCGACCGCCCATGAGCGCCCCCGCACCCGGCGCCACCAACGGCCCGTACGAGGCCCGCGAATTCGACCTGACCGCGGTCATCGGACTGTCGCAACGTGCGATCGAACTGCACCTCGAGCTTTACCGCGGCTACGTCAAGGCGTTCAATGAGCTGCTGGCGGAGCAGAAAGCAGGTTTTCCTGAAGCCGGCGATGCCGTCGCGCCGCTCGACCTCTCGAGCCACGCGCGTCGCTTCGCGTTCGAGTACAACGGCATCGTGCTGCACGAGCTGTTTTTCGACGCACTCGGCGCGCCCGGCGGGCAGAGCCCGGACAAGCACGGCAGGCTGGCCGAGGCGGCCGGGCGTACGTTCGGCGGAATCGACCAGTGGATGAAGCATGCGGCGGGCCTCGCGAAGCTCCGTGGCGTCGGCTGGGTCCTGGCCGTGCGTGAGCCGGCGACGAACCGGCTCTACAACGTGTGGGTGGACCTGCACCACCTGATGATGCCGGCCAACACGGAGATCGTGCTGGCGCTGGACCTCTGGGAGCATGCCTACCTGCTCGACTTCGCACCTGCGCAGCGCGAGAACTATTTCGAGACGCTCTGGAACTGTGTCGACTGGCGCAAGATCGAGGCGCGCTGCGGCTGACGCCGCTCGCGGCGTGACAGCCGTATCCGCGCAGGCGGTGCCACGTTCAACGCACCACGTCGTCGCGGACCGCGGGTGCCGGATGCTCGACGCCGACCGCGGAGATGTGACCCGTTTCCTCGAGCACCGCGAGCCGCACCTGCGCCGGCTCGGCGAACCCGAGCCGGCGCAGGCCGGCGAGCAGCTCATCGCGCGTGACGCCCTCGGCCTCGAGCGCCGACTCGATCACCTGGCCGTCGAGCACGAGCGCGCGCGGCTTGCCGCGCACGAAGTGTCGCACGGCGGTCGAGCGCCGACAGACGGATGCCACGGCGCGGTGGACGCTGAACACCACGAGGACGAACACGACCTGCGCGAGGGTGTCGTCCTCGACGAAGACGCCCTGCACGGTCACGCCCAGAGTGATGAGGACCAGCAGGTCGAACGTGGTGGTCTGGCCGGCGAGACGCTTGCCGGCGAGCCGCATCATCACGAGCAGCGCGACGTAATAGCCCGCGGCCTTGGCCGCGGTCAGCGCGAGCGCTGCCGCGTCGAAGCCGTTCATCGCGCGCTCCCGCGGCCACGGGCGCTCCGTCGGAGCGTTGCCGGCGCTGGGTCATGAAACGCGCTGCGACCGGTTCCGGCGACGCGCTGCTGGTCATCGACGTGCTCGGCGACTTCCGCTTCGTGGGGGGACGGGCCCTGTGGCGGCAGTTCCGGCCGTGCATCGCGCCGATCGCGCGTCTGCTCGAGCGTGCGCGCGCAGCGGGCGTCCCGGTGGTCTACGCCAACGACAACTTCGGGCGCTGGCGCTCGAGCCTGGGCGACGTGGGCGAGCGCATCCGCTCGCGCAACTCCGCCGCCTGGCGCGCGCTCGAGCCATTGCACCCGCAGGCCTCCGACTACGTGGTGCTGAAGCCGCGCCACTCCGCGTTCTACTGCACGCCGCTCGAGATCCTGCTCGAGGCCCTCGACGTCGAGCGGCTCGTGCTGACGGGAGTGTCGGCGACGAGCTGCATCTGGTTCACCGCGGCCGACGCCCACGTCCGGGGCTATCGCGTGGTCGTGCCGCAGGACGTCGTCGCCGCGGAATCCTCCACGCTCAAGCGCTACGTGCTCGAACTCGTTCGCCACTCGCTCGGCGCCGGCACGCCGTCGAGCCCGGGCGTGCGCTTCAAGCCGCCGCGCCGCGCGCGCCGGGAAGCAGGGTGATTTCTCCATCGATGCGCCCGGTTGCCAAAAAGCAAGGACCGTACCGCGTCGCCGCGATACGGTCCTTGTCCGACGCAAGAATGCGCCGGAGGACGTCAGCGGATCAGGTCGTTGCGAATCGCGTAGCTCGTGATCTCCGCATTGCTCTTCATCGACATCTTGTCGAGGATGCGCCGACGGTAGGTGCTGACCGTCTTCACGCTCAGGAACAGCCGCGCCGCGATCTGCGACACCGACTCGCCCTGGGCGAGCTTGCAGAAGATCTGGAACTCACGCTCGGAGAGCTTGCCGTGCAGCGGGGCGTTCGAGTCGCCGCAGACTCCCGCGACGAGCTGTTCGGCCAGCTCCGGACCGACATACCGGCCGCCCCGTGCGACGGTGCGCAGCGCACGCATCAGCTCGGGCGCCTCGGTGCCCTTGCCGATGAAGCCGCTCGCCCCGCCGCGCAGCACGTTGAGACCGAACTGGGCCTCGGGGTAGCTGCTCAGCACCAGGATCTTGGTGCGCGGGTAATGCGAGCGTGCGTAGCGGAGTACGTCGAGGCCGGACATGTCCGGGAGGTAAAGGTCGAGCAGCATCACGTCCGCCGACGTTTCCTTGAGCTTCTCCAGCGCTTCCTTGCCAGAGGTCGCCTCACCCACGACGCCGAGGTCGGGCTGTGCGTTGATCATCGAGCGCAGGCCAGCGCACACGACCTGGTGATCGTCCACGACTACTACTGATGTTTTCCTCATGACCTTGCATCCTGCCGCGCCGTGCGGGGTACGATCGGAGTGTACGCTTCGCATGGCTTGCTCAACTGCGCTGTCGGAACAATCCTACACGCGGCAGTTCCGCCGCGCGAGCCAATGCATACTGCCCCGGCACGGGCCTCCAGCCAGGAGTTCGCAGCAGTGAAGGACCGGAAATCGGTCGGCGTTTCCGCAGCCGCGGGTGCGGCGCTGGTGGCGCACGTCCAGCAGCGCAGGGAAGCGGAGCGTTCGAAGCTGTCGCGCATGCTGCACCACGACGTCGCCGGCATGCTGGCCGCTGCGCGCATGGACCTCTCGCGCGTCTCGAGCCGCGTCGCCGACGACGAACTGATGGAGCAGCTGCGGCGCGTC
>CAVQQX010000021.1:0-21502 GCA_963714645.1 uncultured Gammaproteobacteria bacterium | reverse complement strand
TTCGCAAGGGCTCGAGTTCGGCGCCGTCCTCGGCTGGGTCGCCGAGCCGTCGCCCGCGCCGGCCGTGCCGCGTCGCAGACGCGGGCCACGAGATTGCGGTCATGGGCCATACCACCAGCTCGTCTTCAACCAGGATCTCGAACTCTTCCGCCGCGAGACCGGCCGCGCGAAGGCCGTGCTGGAGGACACCATCGGCGGGCGCATCCGCGGATACCGGGCCGCGAGCTTCTCCATCACGCCCCGGTCCGCAATGGCTCACTCCGACGTGCTGGTCGAAGTGGGCTTCGACTCGTCCATCGCCCCGATGCGCCACGACATCATGCTGGCCCGACGCCCGGCACGGTGTGCGTCATGCACCGACACGGCCGGCGCGAGCATCGTCGAGTTTCCCGTGACGCTCGCGCGCTGGCTCGGCAGCCGCCTGCCGTGGCGGGCGGCGGTTACTTCCCGCATCCTGCCGCAACCGCTCGTGACGGCCGGGTTGCGCAACATCAAGCGCGCAGGCGCAGCCGTTCTTCTTCTACCTGCACCCGGCGGAAGCTCCATCCGGGCAGCCGCGCGTCGCCGGGGCGGCCTCAGCTCCGCGGCTGCGCCACTACACCGGGCTCGACTCCTGCGCGCGGCGGCTCCAACGCCTGCTTGGCGAGTTCCGGTTCGGCGCCATGGAAGACGTGCTCGCCGATGGCCGAACTGTTGCGCGTGCCGACGGCTGGACGAGTGCCCTCGAGACCACATCTGGATCGCGCTGGCGCTGGGGCTCTACCCCTCCGGTCGTGCTCGCCGCTGCCGCTCCGCGACGACGTTCGCCGCGACGAAGCCTGACTCCTGCGGTAGCCGTCGTCACCGCCGCGCGCAACGAGGCGGCGTGCATCGAGGCGACCATCCGCAACAAGCTCGCGCAGGACTACCCCGCGGGCGGCTCGACATGATCGTGGTCTCCGACGAATCGGACGATGGTACCGATGCGGTCGTCGCCCGACTGGCCGCGGAAGGCCTGGCCAACTACGGCCAGCAGCCGCGCGCGGGCAAGGCCGCCGCGCTTGTACCCTGCTGAGGCGCGGGGCGAGGTCGTCGTGTTCGCGGACGCCAATTTGATGTATGACCGCAGGCGCTGCGCCGTCTCGTGCGCAATTTCGCAGACGCCCGGGTCGGCTACGCCACCGGACGGATGGTGTACCTCACGCACGCCGGCTCGGCCGTGGGCGAGGTCGGCTCGTACATGCGGCTGGAGAACTGGCCGCGCGCCCAGGACATTGGCTCGGTCGTCGGCGTGGACGCGGGGTGCGATGTGTGCGCAAGTCGCTTTATCGCCCATGGACCCGGACCAGCTCCCGGACTTCGTCCTGCCGCTCGACGTCGTGCAGCAGGGTTACCGGGTCGTCTACGAGCCCGAGGCGCTGCTCGAGGAGGAGAGGGCCTCTCGGGGGAGCAGGAATTCCGGATGCGCGTGCGGCGCCGCGCCGCGCGCGCTCTGGTGCTCTCCGACAAGCGCACATTGTTCAATCCGGCGCGGTACCGCGCCGGATTGAACAATGTGCGCTTGTCGGAGAGCGCCCAGAGCGCGCGCAGCGCCACGCGCACGCGCATCCGGAACTCCTGCTCCCCGCTCGCGAGGCCCTCCTCCTCGAGCAGCGCCTCGGGCTCGTAGACGACCCGGTAACCCTGCTGCACGACGTCGAGCGGCAGGACGAAGTCCGGGAGCTGGTCCGGGTTCATCGGGCGATAGAGCGACTTGCGCACCGCGTCGGCCCCACCGTCCACGCCGACGACCGAGCCGATCGCCGTCTCCTGGGCGCGCAGCCAGTTCTCCAGCCGCATGTACGAGCCGAGCCCCTCGCCCACGGCCGAGCCGGCGTGCGTGAGGTACACCATCCGTCCGGTGACGTAGCCGACCCGGGCGTCTGCGAAATTGCGCACGAGTCGGCGCAGCGCCTGCGGGTCGTACATCGAATTGGCGTCCGCGAACACGACGACCTCGCCCCGCGCCTGCGGCACGGCGACGTTGAGCGCCACGGTCTTGCCCGCGCGCGGCTGCTGGCGGATGAGGCGTACGGCCAGGCCTTCCGCGGCCAGTCGGGCGACGACCGCATCGGTACCGTCGTCCGATTCGTCGGAGACCACGATCATGTCGAGCCGGCCCGCGGGGTAGTCCTGCGCGAGCTTGTTGCGGATGGTCGCCTCGATGCACGCCGCCTCGTTGCGCGCGGCGGTGACGACGGTTACCGCAGGCGTGCAGGCCTCGTCGCGGCGAACGTCGTTGCGGAGCAGCCTGGCGAGCACCCAGGCCACGACCGGATAGCCGACGTAGGGGTAGAGCCCCAGCGCCAGCGCGATCCAGAATGTGGTCTCGAGGGCACTCATGGGCCCGTCGGCACGCGCAACAGACCGCGATCGGCGAGCACGTCTTCCATGGCGCCGAACCGGAACTCGCCAAGCAGGCGTTCGAGCCTGGCGCCGCAGGAGTCGAGCCCGGTGTAGTGGCGCAGCCGCGACTTGAGGCTCGCCCCGGCGACGCGCGGCTGCCCGGGATCGAGCTCCCACGGGTGCAGGTAGAAGAAGAACGGCTGCGCCTGCGCGCCGTTGATGTTGCGCAACCCGGCCGTCACGAGCGGGTACGGCAGGATGCGGAAATAACCGCCGCCCGCCACGGGCAGGCGGCTGCCGAGCCAGCGCGCGAGCATCACGGGAAACTCGACGATGCTCGCGCCGGCCGGTGTCCTCATGACGCCGGGCGCCTGCGGACCGTCGGGCCAGCCGTAGATGTCGTGACGCATCGGGGCGATGGACGAGTCGTAGTCGAAGCCCGCTTCGACCAGCACGTCGAGTGCCCATGCGGACCGGGGCGTGATGGAGAAGCTCGCGGCCCGGTATCCGCGGATGCGCCCGCCGATGGTGTCCTCCAGCACGGCCTTCGCGCGGCCGGTCTCGCGGCGGAAGAGTTCGAGATCCTGGTTGAAGACGAGCTGGTGGCTGTAGCCGTGGCACGCAATCTCGTGGCCCGCGTCTGCGACGCGCCGCACCAGCGCGGGCGACCGCTCGGCGACCCAGCCGAGGACGAAGAAGGTCGCGCGAACTCGAGCCCTTGCGAACAGCTCCAGCAGCCGGTCGGTATTCGCCTCGGCCCGGTATTCCCGCGCATCCCATTGCGACGGGGAAATCTGGCCCGCAAACGCGGCGACGTGGAAGTAGTCTTCCACGTCGATGGTCATCGCGTTGATCATGCGGACCGGTCGCTGGTCGAACCTCAGCGTCGCGTCGGTGACCACTCGGCGCGCAACCAGACACGGCTCTCGTCGAACGAGTCGACGGAATCGCTGGGGCGCCGGCTGAACCGGTAGCTGAGGTTGAAGTCGAGGGTCGGGCGCGCCTGCCAGGCCAGGCCCGCTCCGTAGCTGGTCTCGTCGTAGTCGGTCTCGTCGTCGACCGAATAATCGACGCTCTCGAGCTCGGCCGTGAGGAAAGCGTTCAGCGCACGGCCGAATTGCCGGCCGAGCCGGGCGTTGAAGCGGATGCGTTCGCGGTCGGTGAAGTCTTCCTCGACGTAGTCCTGGTCGTGCCAGTCCACGCCGAAGTTCAGGTTGGTGCGGTTCTTGGCGAATCTCAGCCTGGCGCCGGCATAGGTGTCCTCGAACACCTGCCCGTTCGCGAGCACACCGCCGCCGGCCGTCGAGCCCTGCGTGCGCAGCTCGGTGGCGGCGTCCTGGTACTCGTAACCGCCGAGCAGCTCCAGCTTGGTGAAGCCCGAGACCTCGCGCTTGAGGTTGAGTCGCACCAGTGGGCCGTCGCTGGTCTCGCCGGTCTCGTACTCGAGCCCGTTGTACCCCGCCTCGGCCCGCAGCTCGGTGCGCGCGCCCCGGTTCGTGTATCCGAAGACACCGTTGACGAGTTCGTAGTCGGGCGCGAGGGCATCGTCGCCGTATTGGATATCGGTGTAGCTGCCGCTCAAATACGCCCGGGAGCTGGCGGAGGGCTCGTAGAACAGCGAGACGCCGCCGCCGATGCGGTCGTTGTCGTTCGGGCTGTCTTCGTAGTAGATGTTGGAGTAGACGGCGTTCACGGTGGCGCCGGCCCGCGCGCCGAAACGCAACGTGCCATAGGGGCCGGTCGAGAAGTAGTTGATGGTCTCGACGTTGCCGGGCGATGCCGACTGGAACGGGTTGCGGTTGCCTTGCCCGAGGTTGTCCTCGGCGCTCCAGCCGAACCGGTCCTCGACGAAGTCGTGACGCAGGCGCGCATCGAGGCCGCCCCAGAGCTCGCCTCCCACGCCTTCGTCCTGGTATTCCATGTAGTCGAGGTCGGCGGCCACGAAGGCCTCGGTGCGGCCGGTCTCACGCGCGTAGTCAACCTTGCTGCCGATCGAGTAATAGGCGCTGCCCGCTTCGTCCGCCGCGTCCCGCGCGACGTTGTCGGTGTAGCCCGCCCCGACGCGCAGCGTGTAGTTCAAGCCCTCGTCGCCGGGCGCGACCTCCTGGGCCGCCGCGCTTCCCGCGAGCAGGAGCGCGATGACGGTCGCGAGGTTCCGCGTCGGCCGGTTGCTGGTGCTGTGCATCGTGTGTGAGTCCCTGCCTGGCGCCGGTGATCCCGGCCTGTTCATTCTGCGGTCCCGGTCGGCGTGCTGCGGCTGCCCGCATCGCCATAGCCGTACGTGCCGCCATAGTAGCCATAGCCGAGGCCGACGGCCTCCGCGCACTGGTTCAGCACGACGCCGACGAACTGGCTGCCGTCGAAGAGGTCCGCCGCTTCGAGCACGGCGTGCTGCGGCGTCGAATCCGCGTGCACCACGAGGACGACCTGCCCCGCGAGCGGGATCAGCGTCTTTCCTTCATTGGTGATCAGCAGCGGGGCCGAGTCGAGCAGGATGATCCGGTTGCGGACCGCGTCCAGCAGGCGGTCCAGGCACTGTTCCATGCGCTGGCTCGACATGAGCTCGGCACCCATGTCGGTGCCGCGACCGATCGGCAGGAACTCGAGCTTGTCGACGGACGTGTTCAGCACGAGCGACTCGACGTCCATGTGCGGATCCCCGAGCGCGTCCATGAGCCCCGCCATGCCGTCGGCGCCCATGGCACGCGTGCACTGCGGGTTCGCGACGTCGCAGTCGATCAGGAGCACCGACGCATCCTTCTCGAGTGCGATGCTGCGCGTGAGGTTGATCGCCGTGAAGGTCTTGCCTTCCCTCGGCAGTGCGCTCGTCACCATGACGACGGCACCGCGCCTGACCGGTGCGATGCCGGCCCGCCCGAAGGCGCGCGCCACGAGCGGCCGCTTGATGTGGCGATACTGCTCGGTGAGCTCGCGCTCCTGCGGCGCGGGCGGCAGGTAGCCGCGCTCGCGCAGCGTCGCGGGGTCGATCTGCAGCGCCTTGTGTTCGGGCCGTGCGCGCGGAACGACGGCTTCGGCCGCAGGAGCCTCGCGCCTTGCTATCGGGGCGACCGCCTCCGCACGGTCAGGCGCTGGCGTGGCGGCCTGCTCGACGCGGGGCGGCTCGACGCGGGGCGACGCAGCCGGCGGCGGCACGACGGGCGCGGTCGCGGGCGGCGTTGCCGCTCGTGCCTGCGGCGCGGCCGCGCCGGCGGCCTCGCGTTCGGCGAGTTTCATCTTCTGCAGGGCTTTCTCGACCAGGCTCATGGGATCAGGCCCTGCGGATCAATGTCTGCAGCAGGTGGGAGCCGGTGTCCTCGAACACGAGGACCACGGCGAAGACCATCACGAGTGTTCCGGCCACGAGACCGAGCCGCAGCATCTCGCCGCGTCGCGTGGCTCTGTGGCGCTCGACCCAGGTGCGCGCGACCGCGCCCAGCACGGGCAGGCCGGTAGCCTCGGCCAGCGCGCGCGTGCTGGTGAAGACGGGACGCAACTGCTGGCACAGGAAAGCGACGCCGACGCCGGCGAGCAGGCCGCCGAGCAGCACCATGACCAGCAGGCGCGGACGATCCGGCGCCACCGGCTGCAACTGCGCCGCGGGCGGATCGATGACCTCGAAGCGGACGACACCGGTCTGCTCGGCCTCCTCGGAGATCTCGGCGCGGTCGAGCCGGTTGACGAGCTCGTTGTAGCGGGCCTTGGTCACGTCGTAATCGCGCGCGAGGCGCCCGAA
This sequence comes from uncultured Gammaproteobacteria bacterium, assembly GCA_963714645.1. GTDB lineage: Bacteria > Pseudomonadota > Gammaproteobacteria > Steroidobacterales > Steroidobacteraceae > RPQJ01. Next base: position 15,405 of record CAVQQX010000021.1, on the reverse strand, counting down.
TTCCGCCTCCACTTCAGGCGCGGTGTCGAGCATGCCGCGCAGCTCGACGATCTTCTGCTGGTGCACTGCGAGCTCGCTGCGCAACGCGGCCACTTCGACATCGGCCTGGTTGATCGAGAGCTGGATCTGCTGGTAGACGGGATTGGCGCCGAGCCCCGCCATGTCCTCGGGGGAAGCCTTGCCGCCCTGCAGGGCCGCAAGCTCGGTGGACTGCCGCTCCTTGAGCTGATCCAGCGTCTCGCGCGCGGCGATCACGTCCGGGTGCTTGTCCGTATACCGCAGCAGCAGCTCGTCCAGGCGCTTCTGGGCCTCCGCGATGCGCGCGGTGTACGCGACCATCGACGAGCTGGACATCGGATTGGCCCCGACCGTCGGGCCTTCGCCGCTCAACTGGCGCGCGAGCTCGGCCCGGCGCTGGTTCGCGACGCGCAGTTGCGACTCGACGCGCTGGGCTTCGTCCGTCTCCGACTGCAGGCGCTGGAAATAATCGCCGCGCGCACCGGGCACCAGGCCGATGTTCTTCTTCTTGAATTCCGCCAGCTTGTTCTCCGACTCGGCCAGACGCGCGTCGTATTCGGCGATCTGCTGCTTCAGGAACCGCTGCGCCGAGTCGTTGCCCGTGCGCTTGCCGCCGAGCGAATCCTCGACGAACGAATTGACGAGCGACTGCACGATCTTCAGCGCCTTGGGTCGTTCGGAATCACGCGCCGAGATGGTGTAGAGGCTGCTCTGGTCCTTCTTGCTGCCGCTGCCGGCGGTGTCGACGACGATGCGACTGCGCAGGCTGGTCAGCATGTGCTCGGTCTGCAGCTCGGTGGGTGCGCGCAGGTCGAGGTCGGTCTCGCGCGCGACGCGTTCGAGCTGCGGGCGGCTCAGCATGACCTGCCGTACGTAGTTGAGTTGCGCTCCGATGTCCTGCTCCACGGCGATGCCCTGCAGCAGCGGGCGCAGGACGGCGGTCGTGTCCACGTAGACGCGGGCCGAGGCTTCGTAGACGGGCGGCATCGCCAGCACGGCGATCCAGCCCACCGTGCAGATGACCCAGGACGCGATCACCGCCAGGTAGCGGTAGCGCCACATGCCCCGGATGTACTCACGGACCAGTTGCAGCAGATCGTGCATGGCGGTTACCAGAAGCTCTCGGGGACGACCAGGACGTCGCCGGCCTGCAATTCACGATTCTGCGACATGTCGCCCTTGTCGAGCAGGTCCTGCGCACGGACCCGGATCTCCGTGGTCTTGCCGTCGACCTGCCGGATGATCTTGGCCTTGTTGCCGGAAGCGAACGGACTGAGGCCGCCGACCGCCAGCAGCGCATCCAGCACGGTCATGCCCTGGGTGTAGGGCAAGGGCTTCGGCTGCCCGACCTGGCCGACGATCTTGACCTGGCTGAACAGGCTCGCCGGCTGCGTCACGATGATGCTGACCTGGGGCGAGCGGATGTATTCCGCGAGCACCTTCTCGACGTCGCGCGCGAGTTCGGTGGGCGTTTTGCCGACGGCGACCATGTCCTCGACCAGCGGGGTCGAGATCTTGCCGTCGGGACGCACCGGGATCGTCGTCGTGAGTTCAGGGTTGCGCCAGACGAACACCTGCATGACGTCGCGCGGGCCGATGATGTACTGCTCCGCGTCCACGGCCGACGGCGCCGGGGCGACCATGGCGCCGGCGGACGGGGTCGGCACGGCGGGATCGACGGCAGGCTGCTGCGCGCACGCGGTCACGGCTGCCAGCAGCATCCCGACCGACACTAGCCACCCTGCGAGCCAATCGCGGAACATGGTTCTTCCCTCGTACAGCCCGGGCAATATGACATTCCGGCCCGCCGCAAAGGGTGATGTGCAGCGCAGGCGATCGTGCGCCGGAGGGTCGGACCGTGAAGCAGGTCTCATTTGGTCTCGGCCAGCAATTTCTCGGCCTCCGTCTTCCATGAAGCATCGCCCGCGTTGGCCACCGCCGTCGTGAGGGTGGCACGGGCTTCCTTTGCCTCGCCTGCACGGGCGTGAGCGGTGCCGAGATGGTAGAGCACCTCGGCGCTGTTGTTCGACTTGGCGAGCGCGTCCTTGAGGATGGGAATCGCTTCGCGGGCCCGGCCGGCACCCACCAGGATCCAGCCGTAGGTGTCGGCGATCGCCCAGTTGCCGGACGCGGCGTCGTAGGCTTTCTTCGCGGTCGGTTCGGCGCGTGAATCGGCGGTCTGCTGGTACAGCCATGCCAGGTTGTTGAGCACGATCGGGCTGTCGGGCGAAGCCTGCAGCAGGCGCTCGTACTCGACGATGGCCGCCTTGAGGTTTCCTTCGGCCTGGCGGTACTCGGCCAGCAGGAACCGGCCGCGCGCATCGGCGGGATTGCGGTCGAGCCACGCCACCAGCGGCTCGTCCGGGGATGCCAGCTTGCCCGCACGACGCGCCATGAACTGGCCTTGCGCCGACTCGAGCGACGCGGCGCGGCGATAGGCTTCGGCATACGCCTTGTCGGCCGCCGGAAAGTCGCGTGCGGCCATGCGCACGTCGCCCTCGAGCGCGAAGCCCAGTGCGGCCGTCTCCGGCGCGCGCTTGAGCTGGTCGGCCGCGGCGATGGCTGCCTGCGTGCGGCCGTCGCGAGCGTCCATCTGCGCGAGCATCAGCACCGCCGGTGTCCAGTGGGTGCGAAGGCTCAGCGCCTTGCCCAGCGATTCGCGCGCGGACTGACGCTGATTGAGCGCCAACTGCGCGCGGGCTGCCGCGAGCCAGATCTCCGGGACGTTCGGCGAGGCCTCGAGCGCGGCGCGGAAGCGTCGCAGTGCATCGTCGTAACGACCCGCCTCCATCAGCACCTGTCCGGCGCCGTAGGCGACGTCGGCGGCGCGCGGGTCGGCCGCGACGGCTTCATCGATGAGCCGGGTGCCGAGTTCCGGATCGCCGGTGCGCAGCGCGCCGTGGGCCAGCATCAGCCGCGGCTCGGCCGCTTTCGGGTCCCGCTTTGCCCACTCTTCGAGCCATTGCCTGGCGCCCGCCTGATCGCCCTGCGAGGCCGAGATCTGCGAGAGCGTCTTGAGGGCGAGGCCGTTCTTCGGTTCGGCGTCGAGCACCCGCATCAGTGACTTGCGTGCGGCCGTCGCATCCTTGCGCAGCAGGTCCATGCGCGCGAGCAGCAGCAGCGTCGGGACGTCGTCGGCCTTCTTTGCGAGCGCCTGGTCCACGTACGCCCGGGCACCGAGCATGTCGTCCTGTGACAGCAACCATGCCCCGGCCAGCCCCATCAGCCGGATGTCGTCCGGGTTGCGGCGGACCAGCGCGGCGACCTCTTCCTTCGCAACGGCGCGGTCCTTGCCTGCGGCCATCGCCATGAGCTGCAGCATGCGCTTTTCGGTACCGCCGACGTCGTCGGGCACGGAGGCGAGCAGTTCGAGCGCGCGGCGCGTATCGCCCGCGGCGATGTAGCTGCGCGCGACGTCGAGCTTGACCTTGGGATCGTCAGGGTTGGTCTCGAGGCTGCGCTCCCAGGATTCGCGCGCCCCGGCACGGTCGCCCTGTTCGAAGCGCGCGCGACCGAAGATCGAATAGAGCTGCGCGTCCTCCGCGCCCGCCTGCATCGCCGGCGAGAGCGATTGCACCGCAGCCGAAGGCCGGCCGGTCCGGATCTGCACGTCGGCCAGCAGTTTTCGCGCTTCGACGTTGTCGGGCTCGGCCTGAACCACCGTCTGCAGCTCGGCCTCGGCCTGGCTCAGGTTGCCGGCGTTGGCGAGCGACTGCGCCAGCAGGAATCGTGCGGGGGTCCATTTCGGATTGCCGCTCACGACCTTCTGCAGTTCGATCACCGCCGCGCCCGGGTCGCCACGCGCGAAGGCCAGGCGTCCCGCCAGGTAGGAGCCGAGCAGCGCCCGCGTGGTGCTGCGGAAGTGCTTCAGCGTCTTCGCGGCGTCCTCGACCTTGTTCTGCGCGAGCTGCGCCTCGAACAGCGAGGCAAGACCCGCGACGCGATGCATGCGCGCGAGTGGCGACCGCGCCTCGGACAGCGGCAGGGCCGCGAGGACTTCCTCGGACTTCGCGGCCTCGCCGCGCTGCACGAGCAGCATGCCCTTCGAGAGTCGCGCCTCCAGGTAATCGGCATCGACCCTGATCACGGCGTCGAGTTCGGCGATGGCCGCCGCGAAATCGCCGGATTGCGCGAGCGCTTCGGCCAGACCGGTCCGCGCACGCAGGCGGCCCTCGCCCTCCGGCGCCGCCGCCACGGCCGCGCGGAAGCTGCCGAGCGCGTCATCGACCCGGTTGCTGCGCAATTGCGCGTAACCCAAGTACGTCAGTCGCTCGTGCTCGGCGAGACCGCTGTCGGCCTGCTGGGCCAGCTTCTCGAGGGCCCCCGTGTCGCCCAGGCTCAGCTTGACCTCGGCCTCGAGCAGCGCCGTGTCCTTGCCGGGGGCACCGAGTTCCTTCGCCCGGGCCAGGTCCTTGTCGGCGCCGGCGAGGTCGCCCTCGTGCAGTTCGGCGCGCGCGAGCATGACGCGGCCCCGCACGTGCTCCGGCTGCTCGTCGAGCGCATTGCGCAATTCGATCAGCGCACTGCCGTAATCGCCGTCGTTCATGAACTTCTCGGCCCGGGCGACGCGTCGCTCCGGGGTCATGAACAGGCCGCACCCCGCGAGCGCCAGCGCCAGCATCGCGATGCCGAGCCACGGCGGGACACCCGGACGTCTGCTGGAGGTTTCGTTGTTCACGTTCATCACGATCATTGCTCCGATCCCCTGACCCCGCCCACGCGACGCAATTCGTCACCGGCGTCCCGGACGAAAGACTCGACCCGTGCCCGGGCAAGCGTGCAATCCGCCTCGCACCGTGTCGCCACGGCGACGATGCGCGAATCGGTGCGGCCGGCGACCAGCGCGAGCGGATAATAGAGTTTCGAGGTCATTCCCGTCGAAAACGTGCGACCGCCCACGTCGTAGAAATGAAGCAGCAGCCAGCGCTGGCCGTAGCCGTCGACGACGGTCTCCTGCGCCGTGGCGGGACGGCGGGCCGCCGGGTCACCGGCGCTCACTCCGCTCGAGACCCGGCGCCAGCCTCCGCGGCCGAGCAGGTCGTTGCCATACCCCACCATTTCCTTGCCCTGGGCCTGGTAGCCATACGTCGCCACGAACGCCTCGACGCGCCCGCCGTCGCGCTCGTAGGCGGTGCGCAGAGTGCGGTCCGCCTGCGGATACTGCGGTTTCCAGCGTTCGTCCGCGCGCAGCGGGCCGCGCCAGCCGGGCACTTCGGGCTCGATCCAGCGCACGGTCGCGTCGTTCGAGCCGGCCTCGGATCGGGCGTGCGCCTGGGCACGGGTCACGTACAGCGGCACGATCAGCATGGCAACGACCGTCACCGCACCTGCGGCGAGGTTTGCGTTGCCTGTCCGCGGTGCTGCCGACGGCGCGGGGAGTGGCGGTTCCGGACGCTTGCGCAGATTCAGCCAGCGCGGCACGAACCAGAAGTAAGCCGCGAGCAGGACGCCGAACAGGGCCCAACCGAAATAGTAGTGGTCGACACGCACGAGGTACGTCTGCATGTCGGTGAGGTAGCCCGCGACGATGATCGTCGCGACACGGATCCAGTTCGCGACGATCGCCATGATCGCGGCGATGAGTACCAGCTTGACGCGCGTCGCGGTCGAGTCGTACCCGAGTTCGCCGTACAGCACCCCGATCGAGGTCGCGACGATGAAGAAATGCAGGCCGCTGCAACCGCCGGCGATCTCGAACGTGCCGCTGCCCAGGTGCACGTGATTGCCCTGGAAAAACGCCGGGATCGCGATCGCCTTCAGGAACAGGGTCACGGCCTTCACCGTCAGCATCTGCAGCAAGCCGTTCACCTGGTCCCAGACCGGGATCGCGAATACGAGGTAACCGATCGGCAATGCCGCGACCACGGCCGTGCGCGGGCCGGCGAACGCCCAGACCGCGGCCAGCAGCGCGACCGGCAACATGAGCTGGAATCCGACCTCGATTCCGGCGAGCCACGCGACGGCCCAGACGATCGTCGCGACGGCCGTGGCTGCGGCGCCCGCCATGGAGCCGCCGGGCGCGGCCGAGGCGACCAGCCGGTGCCGCGCCCGCCAGAGCAGCCAGAGGCAGATCGCGGCGACCAGGTATCCATGCGTGTAGGTCAGCCGGTCGTAGTCGTTCCAGGACGCGACGAGCGACTGGACGCTCGGCCGCAATGCCGCGAGTCCGATGCCGATCACCAGCAACAGCCCGAGGAACGTCGGCGTCACCGGCGTGCCCTGCATGTCCGTCGCGACGACGGTGCTCCTCGCCGACACGTCAGCCGGAAGCGCTCGACGGCTGGACCGTCGGCGCAGGCGGGGAATCGTCGTCCGTGACCCGGAGGCCGAGTTTTTCCATGAGGTCGTAGAGCGTCGGCCGGGTGATGCCGAGCAGCTCGGCCGTGCGCGAGACGTTGCCCTGCGTCAGCGCGAGCGCCTGCCGCACCGCCTCCGTCTCCGCGCGATTGCGCACTTCGCGCAGGTTGAGCCACTTCTGGCCGCCGCCGTCGACCGGCAGGCCCAGGTCCTCGACCGTGAGGTACTTGCCCTCGGCCATGATCACGGCGCCGTTGATGCGGTTCTCGAGTTCGCGGATGTTGCCGGGCCACGGGTAGGCCTGCAGGGCCCGCAGTGCCTCGGTGGTGAAGCCCTTGAGCGGACGGCCGTGCTCGCGGGCCCGGCGCTCGAGCAGCGACTGCGCAATGACGGCCGCGTCGCCGGCGCGCTCGCGCAGCGGCGGGATCTTCACCGTGACCTCGCTGATCCGATAGAAGAGGTCCTCGCGGAACTCGTTGCGCCCGATCATCGCCTGCAGGTCCTTGTTGGTGGCGCAGACGATGCGCACGTCGACCGGGATGCTCTCGCGCCCGCCGATGCGCTCGAGCGAGCGGTCCTGCAGGAAGCGCAGCAGCTTCGCCTGCAGCGGCAGCGGCATGTCGCCGATCTCGTCGAGGAACAGGGTGCCGCCGTTCGCCACCTCGAACTTGCCCGCGTCGCTTCACCGCGCCGGTGAAGGCGCCCTTCTCGTGCCCGAACAGCTCGGACTCGAGCAGCGTGTCGGGGATCGCCGCGCAGTTGATCGCGACGAACGGCTTGCTCGCGCGGGGACTCAGCTCGTGCATCGCGCGCGCGAGCAATTCCTTGCCGGTGCCGCTCTCGCCGAGCAGCAGCGTCGTGGCCGAGGTCGGCGCCACCTTCTCGATCGTGCGGCAGGCCCGGGTCATGGCGTCGCTCGTGGCGATGACGCCCGCGAGCGGCCGCGAGCCCTGGACGCGCGTGAGCGCGAGGTTCTGCGCCTCGAGGCCGTGGATGTAGAACTGCCGGTCGACGATCAGCCGCAGCACGTCCGTGTCGACGGGCTTCTGGTAGAAGTCGACCGCGCCCTGCCCGACGGCGCGGACGGCGTTGTCGCGGTCCAGCTGGCCCGTGACCACGATCACGCGGGTCCTGGGGGCGGCGCGGATGATCTCGTGCAGCGTCGCGAACCCCTCGGAGACGCCCTCGGGGTCTGGCGGCAGGCCGAGGTCCTGGAGCACGACCGGCGGCTCGAAGCGGCGCAGGGCCGTCAGGGCTGCCGCACGGTCGCCCGCGACCACCACCTCGTAGTCCTCGAAACACCACTTCAATTGCATCTGCAGGCCGGGATCGTCCTCGACGACCAGCAGAGTCGGCTTGTCCGTGCTCACTTGCGCTCCATTGCCCGGGTCGCCACGGCCCGCGGCGTTGCGCCAATGATACCCCGGACGCAGGGTGCGGATTTGTGACGCAGGTCGTCGCGAAGCCGGTTGCAGCCGGCTCCGTCAGGGTACCGGCGTCAGGACAGCGGGGTTACTGGACCAGTTTCTGGACCACGTTCGAGATGCCGCTGCCGAGGTTCGCGGCGTTGTACGCCTCGACGCCGAAGTACCAGGCGCCGGCCGTGAGTTGCTCGATCGCAACGGTCGTGACCAATCCGTCCGGGATGGTCAGCACCTTGTCGAGCACGCTGCTCGATTGCCCGTAGCGCACGCGGTACCCGGCCAGGTCCGTGAGCGGGGAGCCGTCGACGTTCTGGGAGGGCGGCTGCCAGGACAGCACGGCGGAACCGGAAACCACCGGCGGGCTCGTCACGCTGATGCCGAAGGCCGGCAGCGAGGCGGTCGCCGTGCCGTCGGAGACGGTGATCACGATGTTCGAGTAGTTGCCGACGCTGGACGAGCTCGGCGAGCCGCTGAGCCGCCCGGTGGTGGCGTCGAACGCCGCCCAGGCCGGCCGGTTGGTCACCGAGAACGTGAGCGAGGTCGTGTCCGGGTCGCTGGCCGTGGGTGTGAACGAATACGTCCTGCCGGCCTCCACCGTGGTGGACGGCGTGCCCGAGATCGTCGGCGCCTGCGTGAGGCGGTCCTGCGGCCCGATGACGTCGATCGAGAAGGCCGGCAGTGAAACGCTCGTCGAGCCGTCGCTCACGGCGATTTCCACGGCCGAGTACGTGCCGGCGTCGCCGGTGACGGGCGTGCCGGACAGCTGGCCGCTCGAGCGCGAGAACGTCGCCCAGGCCGGCTTGTTGCTGATCGAGAACGTGAGCGTCTGGCCCTCCGGATCGCTCGCGGACGGACGGAAGGCGTAGAGCTCGCCTGCGTTCACCATCGAGTCCGGGGTGCCGGAGATGCTGGGCGCGCCGCCCGCGGTGACCTCGATCGTGAACGGCGGCAGCGACGCGGAATTCTTGCGGTCGGTGACCGAGATCGCGATGGTCTTCGAGGCACCGACGTCGCGCGACCCGGGCCGGCCGTAGAGGCGGCCGGTCGAGCGATCGAAGCTCGCCCAGCGCGGCAGTCCGTTCGCACTGAACATGAGCCGGCTGCCGTCGGGGTCGCTGGCGTCCGGCTGGAACGAGTAGTTCTCGCCCACCGCGGCCCGCGTGGCCGGTGTGCCCGAGATCGAGGGACCGGTGTCCTGCGCGCGCGCCGCGGTGGCGGTCAGGAGCACGCCCGCCAGGGCGAAGAGGACGAGCCTGGGTGCGGTGCGGCCGGCCGCGCCCGTTGCTTCATTCTGCATCCACAGTCCTCACGTGCGACCCCGCTATCCACCTGGCCGTTGCCCTGGGGACCGGAGGCTTTGCGTCCCCGCCTTGCGACGGGTTTGCCCTTCAACGAGATACGGGATGCATGTTCGCTCGGCTGCAAATGGCGTAAAGGTTCGGGTGACGCAATTGGGCAGCGACCGACAAAAATGACGCCTGCGCAACGCGCGAGCGCAGGACTGAGACCCAGCTCACGGCGTCGCGCGCGGAAACCGGATTTCGAGCGTCGTGCCCTCGCCCGGCGCGGTCTTCACGCTGAAGGCGCCGCCCAGCGAAAGCACGTATTCGCGTGCCTGGTACGCACCGATCCCCATGCCCTTGCTGCCCTTCGTCGTGTCGAACGGGCGGAACAGCCGCGTCTGCACGAACTCCTCGCTCATGCCGCTGCCGGTGTCCGCGATGATGAGCACCGCCTGCGCCGCTTCGACGCCCAGGCGCACCTGCACCTGCCCGTCGAGCGGTGTCGCGTCCTGCGCGTTCCTGACGAGGTGTTCGATGGTCGCCGTCAGGCGCTCGGGGTCCGCGGAGACGCTGGCGTCGTCGTCGACGACGACGAGCGGGACGGGTTCACGCAGGGCGCAGCGCTCGCTCGCGCGGCGCACGACGTCGGCCAGCGAGACCTGGCGTGCCTGGCCCTGCACTTCCCTGCCCTGCAGCTGCGCGATGAGCCGGTGCATGCGCTCCGTCGAGTGGGCCACCGTGCGGATGGCGTCGTCGACGAACTCGGGATTGCGGCGATGCTTCTCGGCATTCGCGACGATCAGCGAGAGCTGGGCGGCGAGGTTCTTCAAGTCGTGCATCACGAAGGCCGTGAGCCGGTGGAACGCCTCGAACTGGCGGCTTTCGGCGAGCTTGCGATCGGCCTCGTGCTGCGCGAGGTGGGTCGCGACGTGACGCCCGACCGTCTTGAGCAGGTCGCGATCCTCGTAGTTCGGCCGGAACGGCGGCGGCGGCTGGTCGAGCACGAGCACGCCGATCAGGTCCTGGCCGACGAGCAGCGGCAGCACGATCCGGTGCGGACCGGGCGGCTCGAACAGCGCGGGCAGCCCGATGTTGTCGTAGACGTCCGGCGTGCGCCGGTGTTCCTCGACGTCGACGACCCACTGGCGCCGTCGCAGGAACTGCACGAGTTCCCCCTGCGCCTCGAGCGGCGCGAAACGCGCGAGCTGGTAGCGACCGGCGGGCCAGGTCGAGGTCGCCACGTAATGACGGCCTTGCTCGTCGCGCATGAACAGCACGCCGCCCGGGCTGCCGACGATCTGCGCGATGGCGCGGATCGCGCCCGACTGGGTTTCGCCGGTTGCAAGGCCCGTCGCGGGCGAGGCGCCGCCCCGGGCATCGTCCGCGGAGCCGGAGAGCGTCTGGATGAACCTCAGCCATTCGACGCGATAGTCGTACTTGTTGCGGTAGAAGTGCTTGGCCAGGAACACGCGGAGCTGCCGGCGCACGTCGTTCGAAGCCATCAGCGTGACGAGCACCATCGCGGCGCCCGCGAAGAACACGAGCTGGACCGTACGGCCCCACGTGCCGCCGAACTGCGCGATCAGGAACCCGCCGAACGCCATGACCAGCAGGTAGAAGCCCACCGCGACGAACGTCGCCGTGTAGAAAACCACCTGCCGCGAGACGAACACGTTGAGCGACCACTGGGGATTGCGGCGTGCGGCGATCGCGATCATCGGCACGGTGAGCAGTGCGACGACTCCGCGCGCGTTCCAGGAATCCACCTCGATGGTCCTGAGCAGCATGGCCTGCGCGAAGACGAACAGGTCGTACGCGAAGACGACGCCGAGCGCGATCGCCAGGAACTTGAGCGTGTGGCGCGACTGGTCGCGGGAGTTGCGGTAGACCTGCTCGATCAGCACGAGTCCCGCGAGCGAGAGCCCGATGCCGCCGTAGACGAGCAGCTGGCCCTGCGCCATGCCCGACGTGAAGAGTGCGGGCACGAAGACGTTGAGCAGGATGCCGCATGACCATGCCGCGAGTCCGAAGTGGACCCCGCGGACGAGCGTGCGACCGAGCCCCATCGCCGCCGCGAGTCCCGTCAGCACATAGATCCACGCGCCCAGGTGCAGCGTCTCGAGCGGGAGGAGCAACGGCAACGGCAGGCCGCCGCGGTAGACCCCCGCGGCATAGACGAGACCCCACAGGCTGGTGAGGCCGCACGCGGCGACGAGCCGCATGCCGACCGAGCGGCCTTCCCAGCTCACGGCGAGCAGCAACGTCAGCACCAGGAAACCGACGCCGGCGAGGCCGAACGAGAGGACGCCGGGTTCGAGCAAGTTCAGCGGGCGCCCTTGCCCCAGAGCACGACCTCGACCGTCTGCAGCAGGATCGCGAGGTCGAAGAGCAGGCTCCGGTTCTTCACGTAGAACAGGTCGTACTGTAGCTTCTCGAGCGCATCCTTCTCCGAGGAACCGTAGGGGTAGCAGAGCTGCGCCCAGCCCGTGATGCCCGGCTTCACGGTGTGACGCTCGCGGTAATAGGGGATCTTCTGCTCGAGCGTGTCCACGAATTCAGGCCGCTCCGGACGCGGCCCGACGAAACTCATGTCGCCGCACAAGACGTTCCAGAGCTGCGGCAGCTCGTCGATGCGCGTCTTGCGCAGCCACCCGCCCACCCAAGTGACGCGCGGGTCGTTCGCGACGGCCCACTGCGCCCCGCCCGCCTCGGCATCGACGCCCATGCTGCGGAACTTGATCACGTCGAACCGCTTGTTGAACTTGCCGACGCGCTGCTGCCGGTAGAACACGGGCGAGTGCCAGCCGTCCTCGATCTTGATCGCCAGCATCGTGAACAGTAGCAAAGGCGAGGCCAGCACCAGCAGCAGCGTGCTCACCAGCACGTCGAAGACAGCTGCCAGCGCGCGCTGGGCCTGCGACCCACCGAAGCCGTCCGCGAAGATGATCCAGCTCGGGTTCAGGATGTCGAGGTGCACCCGGCCGGTCTCGCGTTCGAGAAACGAAGGCAGCTCGAGCACGCCGATCCCCGCCAGCCGGCATTCGATGAACTCGTGCAGCGGAAATCCCTGGCGCCGGTCGTCCATCGCCACCACGATCTCGTCCACGTCGTGCTCGAGCGCGAAGTCGAACAGGCTCGTGGGCGCGGGCACGATGCGCTCGGGGGGCACGCGCACCTGGTCGCCGGGCGTAGCCATGAAGCCCACCAGCTTGAAGCCGCGCTGGTCCGCGCGCCGGCGCAGCGCGAGGACACTCGAGGCGAGGCGCCCGGCGCCGTAGACGAGCACCCGGCTCTTGAACATGTCCTGGTCGACCGTGCGCTCGAACAGCAGGCGCGCGATGAACGAGCACAGGAGTGCGATACCGGCGGTGAGTGCGAGCGTGCGGCGATCGAACTGGATCTGCGGCACGAGGTAGAACGTGAGCGCCGACAAGGCCGATGCGAAGAGGATGCCGACGGTGATCCGGACGACGAGCCCGGCGAGGTTCGAGCGCTGGCGGGTCGAGTACATGCCGACCGCGAACAGAGCCGACACGCAATAGACGGTGAAAAAGCAGGCGGTGACGCCGATGCCGGAATCCGGGACGTCGTGGGGCGCGACCTGTCGAATGCGCGCGGCCAGGAATGGCGCGAAAAAGAAAAGCGCAGCCTCGATACTGGCCAATACGACGATCGGCACGCGGACGTGCATGCGGAACAGTCGGATCGACATGGGCTCCCGGACGGTCCGGCCCCCCCGCGAGCCGACGTGCGTGATGCCATCGACGTGCGCTGGGGCTCAGGCGGCGTTATCGGGCGAAGTATAGCGACTCCAGATGTCGCTGCCGCGTGACCGGATTCGCACTATGTCGAATGCTGCGAAAGAGCCTCTCGGAACGAAAACGGCGCCCGAAGGCGCCGTTCCGCAACGGACGATCCGTTGGAAAGAGGGTCAGTGCAACTTGCGGCGGCGCACCGCGAACCACAGGCCCAGCAGGCCCAGGCCCAGCAGAGCCGTCGTCGTCGGTTCCGGCACCGAGTGGAACGTCAGCCGGACGATCATGTCGTCGTGGTTGTCGTCCCGGTCCGCACCCGAATCGTCCCAGAGGAGCCAGGCCACGTTGCTGGACGTGAGGGCGACACCGATGGTGCGCGGCTGCCAATTGGTGTTGCTGCCGTTGGCAACGCAACCGCCGCCGCCGCCGCTGGTGCAGAACGCGTACGGCACCAGGCCGCTGGTGACGGCGAAGGGACCCTTCGTGCCCGCCAGGCCGAAGGCGTAGTCGGCGGTCGACGTGCTGATGAACTGCTGGACGTTCTCGTAGTAGAACCGGTTGACGTACCGCGCCTCGCGGCCGAAGTAGTCGATCGTCAGGGTGCCCGACCCGTCCAGCCCGAGCTGCGCGCCGTCCCAGAAGCTCGAGACGCCGACCGAGGCCAGATTGCCCTTGAAGTCGTTTCGTGTCGGCACGGTTTCGCTCGTGGCACCTGCGGTCGAGAGGATGAATGCGGCATTGGCGACGCCGGACAGTGCCAGGGCGCCCACGGCAGCGAGAATGCGGAGAGTCGTCTTCATATTGTCGGTCTTGCTTCTTGTGACGATGGACTGGTACGGGGGGATTAATGCATGCCCTGTGCCAACCGCTTGAAGGCTAATAGAAACAAGGGGTTGGATCCGGACGGTTGGGAGCGCCGCGAAGCGACCTGTAAATCCCGCCGACGCCACGCCGGGAGCTGGCGTCCCCACGGGGATTCGAACCCCGGTCGCAACCGTGAAAGGGTTGTGTCCTAGGCCTCTAGACGATGGGGACGTCGTGGTGGAGCCAGACGGGATCGAACCGTCGACCTCCTGCATGCCATGCAGGCGCTCTCCCAGCTGAGCTATGGCCCCACGAGGGCGGCGAATTCTGGAAGAGGCGTAGGAACAAGTCAAACGCGCCGTCGCGCGGTCCCGCACCGTCATTTGTCGGCCATTGGCCACGGTCGGACGCCGCGGAGCACCTCCGTTCCGGAAGCATAAAAAAGGCCCCGATCCGGCCCTGCCGCCAGACTTCCTCCAGCCACGTTCGATCGTCTCGAGCGAGGCGAGCAAGACCCTGGAGCGGCGCAGCGCGGCGCAGCGCGGCGAGGCGTCTCTGCAACTCCTTCACCGCTCCCGCCCTCGCGGGAGGTCGCGCGCAGCGCGGACGAAGGCCGCCTCGCGCCGCGTCCAGGCTGCGCGAAACCGCTGCAAACATAGGTATTTTCGCACGCCGGCATCGCTCCGATTCGGATGCGCTTGCGCGTTCCGATTCGTGACGTGGTTCCCCGCCACCCGTTGTCCGCACGCGCGCACGGCGGAACACTGTCGACCGTAGAAACGCATTCCACCAAGGGCAAACCCGTCGCAAGGCGGGGACGCAAAGCCTCCGGTCCCGCGGCCGCCTGAACGGCGACCGCGGGACAGCGGGGCTACCGAGAGAGGGCCTCGTCATGTTCCGATCCATCGTCACGCGCGCCGCGTTGGTTGCGGTCGCATTCCTCACCATCGTCGCACTGCCGTCGACCGCCGATGCGGCGAGGCGCATCAAGGACTTCGCACCCAAGATCTCGGGAACGCCACCCGCGACCGTCCTCGCGGGCTCGACCTACCTGTTCAAGCCGAGCGCCAGCGATCCCAACAAGCGAGACACGCTGACGTTCGTCATCTCCAACAAGCCGCTGTGGGCCAAATTCGACACGACGAACGGCACCCTGTCCGGTGCGCCTGCGTCGGCTTACGTCGGCGCCTACACCGGCATCGCGATCTCCGTCACCGACGGTCGATCGACGACTTCGTTGCCGCCGTTCTCGATCACGGTGACTGCCCCGGTGGTGAACAGGCCCCCGACGATTTCGGGGAGCCCCATCGTCGAGGCGCAGGCCGGCCAGCCGTACAGCTTTCGCCCGGCCGCGGCCGATCCCGACGGCGACCCGTTGACGTTCAGCGTGCAGAACAAGCCCGCCTGGGCGAGTTTCGACACAACGACCGGCACGCTCTACGGCACCCCGACCGACGCCAGCGCGGGCTCGTATCCGAACGTCGTCATCAGTGCCTGTGACGGGCGCGACACGTCGTCGCTCAGCGGGTACACGATCACCGTGACGTTACCCACGGTACGGAATGCGTTGTTGCGCTGGACGCCGCCGACCAGGAACGTCGACGGGACGACCCTCGCGGATCTCACCGGATATCGCGTGTCGTACGGCCCGGCTTCGCGCGGCTACACGACGACGCTCGATGTCAGCGGTGCGAGCATGAGCAGCGTCGTGATCGAAGGGCTCGACCCCGGCACGTACTACTTCGCGGTGAAAGCGGTGAACGCGGCGGGTGCGGTCAGCGATTTCTCGAACGAAGTGAGCAAGGTGCTCTGACCGGGGCCCGC